>JAPORH010000016.1 GCA_026710325.1 Litoreibacter sp.
AGCGAAGCGAAAATGGTCGCCAAAACCAACTTGACCAAGACGGATACTTCGATTTAGTTGCTCAGCCCAATTGCTGACAGCCACTCGCTGAGCTGCATCTTCGTCCCCAATATCGTACCCCCGTCCGACTTTACGCATCCTAAGCAGCGTGAAATGATGAACGCAAGCGAAGCTTCGCTTATGCGACGTTACGTATTTTTGTTTTTTGCAACATAGGCTTGCGCGTCACAAATTGAGACGCTGTTGAGGCGCCCGCCCTGCCTAAACGGTTTCAAACTCGGCAATATCAAACAGCGCGTCGGGTTCAAGAAGTTTGATCTTGCCGCGGCCGATCTCGATGATGCCCGCGTCGCGCCACTCGCCCAAGATTTTGGAGACGGCTTCGCGTGTCGCGCCGACATGCTCGGCCAGCTCGCTTTGAGAGATTTTGATCTCGCCTGCGTGGCCCATGGTTTGAAGAAGGAAACTCACACGACGCGCCAAACGGGTTTGTACCGGTCGGAACGCCTGATCCTCCAATTGCGAAAGCATCCAGCGCAGCCGGCTTACCGTAAGTTTCAACAGTTCAATGCCTAGATCGGCCTCTTCGCGCATGGCTGCGAGGAGGGCTTTCGCCTCAATGCGCCAAAGCGTTGAGTCGGTCTTCGCGCTGACAGACGCACTTCGAGCATCCTTGTCGAGAAGCGCCATCTCGCCGAAAATCGCGCCGGGTTTGATCATGATATGCGCCAGTTTGCGACCGTCATCTGACAGGGTGCTGATCTCCATAAGCCCCTCGCGCAGCACAAAAAGGGCGTCCGGAGTGTCTCCTTTCGAGAACACATCGCGTCCCTTCTTCACCGAGATAGTACGTGAAATCGGCTCAAGCAGCTCGATAAGCAAATCCGAGGCGGGCTCCGAGATGCCGGCGCCGCCAAGTTCTGCCAGAGATATGTTTAGATCGCGCATCCTGTCAGACTATTACAGGATGCGCGACCCGGCGAGGGAAACTTTAGAAAACAAACACCATTCAACTCCCCCCCACTCACGGCCACATATCGACACCCAGTGTTTGCAAAAATTTCAAACAGGGTGACACCTTCGACATGTGGCAACTCGGACCCATCAAAGCGACGTCAGGGGCGCCGCATAGCGATGATTCCGAGCATTGCGAAAAGCAAAGGCAAAGCCTCGCAAGTGGACAGGGACGGCCGGGGAGCGGCCTTTCGAAACCGGGGGACAAGACACCATTTAAAGAAACTGGGGATACTAAACTGGTTACTTTGGTTTCGGGTTCTTGCTCGTCTCTACTTCTGCTTCTCACATTCACTCACAAAACGGACATTAGGCTGGATCCCGCCGATGGTTCTGTGAACTGCTTCACACAAAATTAACTTTTTCTGTTTGAGACGATCTTTTTTCCGCGTGAAGAAAATTCATTGCGCGCGTGCAAAAGACTGGTAGGAGGGATCTCGCACGTGTTGGGAGGCGCGCCATGTCTGTGTTTTCGGATAGTGTTTTTGAAATATCCGGGCTTTTGGGAGTTGCATTTTACCTAGGCGGCTACGCTGCACTACAGTTCGGCTTCGTACGTGGCAGCGGCTATGCCTACACGCTCTTGAATTTGCTTGGTGCGTCTTTTGTGCTGGTGAGTCTCTGGACGAATTTCAACTTGGCCTCGCTTCTGATCCAAGTTTCCTGGATCACGTTGAGCGTAGTCGGTTTAACACGCCTGTATGTGCGCAACCGCGCGCTGCATTTCACTTCGGAGGAACTGCAGTTGCTTGAAGATCGTTTGCCAACGCTCTCCAAACCTTCGGCAAAGGACTTTTTTCGGGCGGGTGGTTGGGCCGACCTTGAGCCGGGTGAAGGACTACTGCGAGAGGGGCGGGCTGTTGAGCATCTGTTCTACCTAGCCCAAGGAGAGGTCACGGTTCACTCGGGTGAGAATGAGATCACTCGGGTCGAGCATGGCTTTCTTGGAGAAATCAGCGTTTTGGACGGCAAGCCGGCATCTGCCAGCGTCACAACTGCGACGCCTTCAAAGGTCTTTGTGATCGCTCGGACGGATCTGAAGCGCTTGATGGCCAAGGACACCGAGTTCGGCAATGCTTTGGAAGCGGGCCTCTCGCGCGAGCTTGGACGCAAGCTGGTCGAGGCCAGCCGTCGCTTGATAGACGCACCCAAGCCCGGTTGACCTTTTCGTTAACCATTTCTCTTGTTTGGTTGCAAAGCGCGGCCTAAGCTCCTGCCAAAATTAAAGATTTAGGGGGGTCGGGTATGTCTTCCATACCGTTCAACATGGCACGTGGTGCCGCCAATATTTTACAGATGGCCCCGCCTTTCGCATTCAGCGACGTGACCATGTCGGTCTTCCCGCTACGGGCGAGCCTGCCGACGCTTGAAAATTTCTGCCGGAACTACCTGAACCAGGCGCCTGATCTCGTCCAATTCCGCCCCTTTATTCCCTATGTCTACCTCGTCATCCTCGACTATGGCCGCATGTCGGTTGAGGCGGCGAATATGGGTTGGATTTCGCAACGCGAGGTTGCGTTTGGCGTGCCGATGCGCTGGCTGAACGCCACCAAGAACGGGTTGGAGTTCCACGACTGGGCCTTCACCTCGCCCTTCATTTTTGTCGACAATGAGCTTTCCATGAGCACCGGGCGGGAGGTGTTTGGTTGGCCCAAGCTCTTGGCGCGCTTGGATCCGTCTGTGAGCGAATGGGTGCGTAACCCGCATGGCGCGCGCCGGGTGTTCGAGATTTCGACCCAAGGTGCAACCAAAGGCTATTCCGGCCAGACCAGCGAATATCACAGCCTGCTCAGCGTCTATCAACACAGGACCGCGGGCCTGCTTGATCTGCCGCCAAATCTCGATTCAGTGACAAAGCCGATTGCCCAGGCCCCGAAAATCGCGGCGAGCCTGTCGCGTCTGAGCCTTGATCTGAGCAAAACCTTCCTTGGCATGTTGAGCGACGGGATTACCGGGTCGTCGGTTCTGCCGGATATGGGCGATATCGATACGTTGCGCGCGCAGATGGAGCCGGAGCAGCTCGACAAATGGCTTAACGCCAAGGAGTGGTCCAAAGGGTTGAAGGAAAGCCTTTGGTCCATGTTCCCGCGGATGTATGCAAATACTATCAATTTCAAACAGTTCCGCGATACTGCTAACCCTCAAAGCACCTGCTACCAGGCGATCACAGCCGCGAAAATGCCGGTGACATCGGTTAAGGAAGGCGGGTTTCTGGGGCCGCAGAACATGCTTCTGGGGCAGCTTGATGGCGGTTTCCACATCGAAATTAGCGATCTGGCTGGTCTGCCGATTGTCGACACGCTTGGCCTGGAGGTCGAAAGCGAGTGGGAAGCCAATGGGACAACCGTGTCTAAGCTCGTCCCCGTCGCGCCGCTTTGGATGAAAGTCGACATGACTTACGGTTTGGGAGAGACCGTGGTTTGGCGCGGGCGGCGCGACTACTGGAACGCGGGCCAAATCCTAAAGGATGCTCGGGAGGCTGCGGAAAAACGCACTACGGCAGCACTGGCTGAGGACGAGGGCGCCGTACCGGCATCGGACATCGTCGCTGAGCCAGTACCACAGACTGAGCTGAAAGCGCCGCATCGCGAACCCGAGCATGGGCTCGATGACGGGCAGGGCTTTGACTATCTGCAAACAATGAACTTCTTCAACACCGCCCGCGGGGCGAGTGAGGCCGTCGGCGGCTCCTTTTCGGTGCCCGATGCCTCGGTCCGCGTGTTGCCGCTGAAGGCAGACCACGCCTGCCTGCAACGCTTTGTGAATGAGTATCTGCGCGTCGACGGGCATACACGCTTTGAGGCCTGGGGCGACTACGTTTACCTGGTCGTCAATGATTTTAAGCAGATGAACTCTCAGCAATCGGCTTTGACCCGCAGGCGCGCGCGTGAGCTGGGGCTGCTTGTGCCTGTCAAATGCTACGACTGGTATGACGACGCACGCTTTGCGGAGGTTGATTCCGCCGGCACCGCAACGCCTGCCGAACGCGACGCGCATGGCCGCGAGAAACTGCTTACCACCGGATTTGTGAACGCCTTCAACTACGTAGATGACGTTGAAACTGCCATCACGGCCAATGAGGTGTTCGGGGTGCCCTCCATGGGCTCGACCATCAGGTCCTCAGAGAACGATTGGCTGAGCCGGGACCGCGGCTCTGTCGATGTGCATGAGACGATTTTGACGATGCGCAGCAAGGTCATGCCAGAGTTGATGGCGGGCGCAAAAGCCGTCGATCGGACCATTGTCGAGATTTGCGGAGGCTGGGGGCAGAGCGAGCATGACGCCCATGAGGCACGCCAGACCACTGTCAATCGCTGGGTGGAGTTGTTGGCAGATGATCTCAAAGCCAAGACCCGTGAAGCGGGACGTGAGAAAGCACCAAGGGGCAGCAAGCGTGATCATGCCGCGCAGCTGCAGGCGATCAATACGGGCCAGGGGTTTGCGCTAGAGCTTCTGGCTGGCGAGCTGCCGTTCAACCAGTTCTCGCTCAAACAGTTCCGCGACAGTGAGTTTACGTCGGATGCGTGCTACCAAGGCCTTGTTCAACGGCGACATAAGATACGGAAAATCACTGATATCAGCGAGTTGTCCGGCCCACTTCATGTCACGATTACTGATTTTCCGACACAACCGATCACCGAGCTTTTGGGATTGGTTCCGAAATTCAGCTACCCGGGCAAGGACCGCATTGTGCGCGTGTTCGAGCCGGTGCGGCCCTTCTCCTTCAACGGCGATCTGGTGCGCGGCGCCGGCATTACTCTGTTTGAGCGGATCGGCTCCGATCAGTGGCAACCGGTTGATTTGCCTGACCAGGTTTTTGGGTGGCGGGAACTTACCAGAGACGAGGCTGAACGTATTTTCAAAGGCGAAGAGCTTGATGGTGGTGTCCCATCTGACGACGCTCCGGCTGCTCGCCAAAAAGAGAAAATTAAAGTTGGCCGCGACCCAGGTGAGAATGAGGCGGATGCGCACAATAAGATCGTAAGCGAGCATAGTCTCGGGGCCGTGCGCAATTGGTATCAGATCCGCGCCGACAACAACGCGACGAAGGACATTAAGATCCGCCAGCGCAACCATCCCCGAACCGTTCGGGTCATCACGGACGAAGCATTGCTTGACGCTTATGACCCGAGGACAGGGAAGGGCCTATCCGCCTGGCTCCATCACGCCCACGGGGAAGCTGGCCATGAGCACAGCCAATCCGAAATCGCGGCGCGCATCGAGCGGATTAGCCCGGCGACGGTGATCGACAAAGTTCTATCGCGGCAATGGGGCAAGACCGAGAATTCTATTTTTTATCCGACAAGATTTGCCGATTTCTGCCTTCCGGTTCACACTGTACCGAGCGACGATGCGCATGCATTGTTCCCGCCGATTGAACGGCAGGGGAGCTACTGGCCTCAATCTGACGACTATTTGCATCAAGAGGACAGACGCTGGCGGGGCGAGACCAACGCGTTCAAATACGAGCTTCAGGCCAGCCTGCGTCTGCTTGCCATGGCTTTTCCACAGTCTGTTGCAGACACGATGCCGGATGTGGTTCTGATCGACACGCCTGCGGAGATTTTCACCTATCTGGCCGACGTTTTGAATGCGCTGCTGGATGATGATCAGCCCAAAATTCCGGAGGAACTGGTCGCACGGAGCATTTCCGGCATTGCGGGCAAGGAAGATGAGATCGGGATGACCCGGGCCAACGAGGACATCACCTTCGCATTTTTTGAGGCGCATCTGCCCGACAGCATCAAACTGCAGCGTGTCTCCCTGTTTCGGACGGGCAAGATGGAACGCCTGTTCGAAGAGCAGACCAAACAATTGAGCTCCGAGGAATGGCGGCAAGTCGCCCAAGGGATCGAGAGCATTCTGACCAAGATGGTAGATGCACGGGAGCAATTCCCGAAAGGCATGCTTGGCCTAGATGCGCTCGCTGAACGCGCGCTGAACAACAGCGATCTGGTCCGCAAGAACGACGCGAGCCGTCCACCCGGCGATTTTGCTACAAGCACGGTTGATGAAGCGCATGTCAGGTCTGGGCGAGGACGTAGACTAAAGGTAGCCGATCCGCGCGTACCACTCGACGGCATCGCGCAACGTGTCGTCGATTGGGCGCAGACCCGCATGAAGCCTGCGTTGCTCGGGGCTCAGGTCGCCGCTGTAGCTTGCTGACAGCAGGAGCATGGAGAGCGACGGCCAGGGCGTTTTCCGGCCAGTCGCGGCATAGGCGGTTTCAACCCAATAAAGCCCGACAGCACCGAGAGGCGACGGCACCGCGACCTGCGGCGACGCCGTCCCACCGATCTCGCAAATCAATGCGCTGAGCTCTTTCAGCCAGACATTGTGCCCGAACACCGGAATCGGCTGCGCCAGCTGGCCATGGCGCGCGGCAAATGCCACCTCTGCCACGTCGCGCACATCGATGATGTTCATCTCTTTGCGCGCCAAGACTGGAACTTTTCCGGAAAGCAGCATCGGTATGAACGTTTGCGCCCGTTCTTTCAGGTCGTAGGGACCAAAAACCGTGCTGGGCGCGAGGATTGCGCCAGGGTTTCCGGCGCGGATGTGGTCCTGAACAATGCGTTCCACCTGTGCTTTCAGGTCGAAATAGGGGTGCGATCCATAAAGCGCGCCGCGCCGGATTGCGGCCATTGGGCTTTCTTGCCGAGGCAAGGTCGTGAAAGAGGAGATAAGAACGAAGCTTGCCTGCGTCTGAGCCACGGCCTCGAGCACCGTGCGTGTGCGGGCAACAGCGGCACCGACGGTGTCGCGCGCTGCGCCGTCGAACACCCAAACAGGGTAGGGCGTGGCGCAGTCTACTACGACCTCTGCACCCGTGCACCACTCTCTTAGCTGCGCAGGGTCCGTGTCGTCGCCGAGTGCGATTTCAATGGCTAAGTCATCGAGGTTTGGCCGAGCGATCTCGCGATAGCCCGTGGCGAGAACCGAGTAGCCGCCCTCGTGAAACCTGCGTGCGATGGCAGCACCGATATGGCCGGTTCCCCCAAGAATAACGGCTTTCGGTGCCGCTTCGTTATCTTTCACGCCGGAAGGTCCAGGTGATCAGGTCGCGGATGAAGGTCTTGTCGCGGCCGTCGGGCACGGTCTCGAACATCTTCTCGAATTCATGGATCGCAGCGCCCGCAAGGCTTTGCGAGAACTCAAAGGCATGGTCAATCGCGCCGCTCTCCTGCATCAAGTGCAACAGCCAGGCGACGTCTTCCTCGCGCCGCTCCTCTCGGCTGGCATGCAGGAACCTGTCAAAGCGGTCTGCATCGCGCCCCTTCAGCTGATCCGCAATCTCGATCAGCATCAAGGTGCGTTTGCCTTCCCAAAGATCACCACAGCTTTCTTTGCCGTAGCCCAAGCCGCCGCGCAGATTGAGCACGTCATCGTGAGTCTGAAAGGCCGCGCCGAAATAAAAGCCGAAGCGGATGAAGGCGTCCTCGGCCATGCGGCCCCGGTTCTCCACCCCGAAGGCGGCACCAATACGGCAGGGGAAGATCGCGGCGAGCCAGCAGGTCTTTTTCAAAACCATTTCAAGGTAGTCGTCGCGGGTTGGCCTTACCGCAGGGGTTGCGCGCCAGCCCAGCTCAATCGCCTGACCCTCTGCGCTTTCGCGCGCCATTCGTTCCATGTCGCGCAGCATGGTCATCGCCAGATTGGGGTTTACCTGTTTGACGCTGTCCAAGAGCGGTCGAAGGCTCATCATTGCCAGTGCGTCACCTGCGTTGAGCGCAATAGGAACGCCATGAATTTCGTGCAGCGTTTTCTGGCCCCGCCGCTCCGCGCTTTCATCCTCGATGTCATCGTGAATGAGGAGCGCATTGTGTAGCATTTCAATGGACACTGCCGCTTTGACCGCGCGGGCGGTTGGCGCCCCAAACGCAACGGCGGTCGCGATGCACAAGCTCGGGCGCATGTATTTGCCGCCGCGCAACGGGTAATCAGCCATCGGTTTGTAAAGGTAGTCGAGCGGCTCCCAATTGGGCAGGTAGTCGGCCATCGCAGCGCGTGTCATAGCGCCATATTCTTCCAAGATGGGGGAGACCGTGTCGATCGCTTCACGCTTCATGTGGCACCCGGAATGGTAAGGGTCACTGCGCCAAGCGGCACGCCGTCTGCGCCTAGGATCAGACCATGGTAGCGGCCCTGTTGTGCGTCTTGCGGGACAAATATCTCGATCTGGTCCTCATTTAGCGTCGCGTCGGTGAGACCGGTGCCGCCGCCCTCCGGCATCAAGGGTTGTATGCCGTCCGGCACTCCAGGGGCGAAGATTTGAACCTTCGCGCCGACCTTGACGGCTGACTGAATAATCAGCGCTGGATGTGCTATGCCACCACCGGTGCTTGCTGATTGTGCTTTCTCTGCGCCGCTGCCGACAATCTCCCGCAGCTTGCCCGCGATTTCGATCCACACGGATGCGAGTTCTGAATAAGATCGGGTCAGCAGCTTGGCCATATCGGCAAGGTCTTCGGTGTTGACGCCCCCTGCAAGCGACGAAAACCGACCCCAGACACCGTCTTCAACCGGGATTTCATACTGCTTGCCGTCGCGGATATGGCGGTCGATCACATTGGCGGCGGCGGCAATATCTTCCTGGTTGCGGCTGCTGGTCAGATGCGGCGGCTGTCCCGTCTCCGCGTCGGGTTGCAGGCCGAGCGGGTGATGGTCGAGCCCTGTTTGCCGGGATGCGGTTTCAGTCGGTTTGTCCGCGCCACGCTCGCCGTTTTGCAGGAACGCGCCGAGAATGTTGCGGCGCGGCTCCGTCCGGATGGGTTTGGGGCGGCGCAACCGCCCGTTGATCGGCTGTTCACTGGGCGTGCTCATGGGTGGTCATACCCTACAATGCGGGACAGGTCGGGCTTGACATAGAGAGCGCTTGCCGCCAGAAGGCCTGACATCACCGCGGCCTCGACACAGCCTGCCTGGTGTCCGCAGCCTGTCCAATCGCCTGCGATGGTGAAATTGTCGAACCGGTCATCAAGCGGTGAGATGCGCGTGTCCAAAGTGCCCGGCAGCGATAGGACATAACGCTCGGTCCCCGACGTATTCGCGGTCCAGAACTGGCTGTCGATGGCGTTTTCCGTCTCGTCTTCGCTGCCTGCCAAAAGCGCCCACCGGAACCCTTTCTCATCAACCGATTTGGGCCAGAAATGCGCGACATCGCGATTGAGGAAGGTGATGACGTTAGATCGCACCGTGTTATAGGCGTTTTCGTCAATCTGGCTATCGGGCAAGACCGAACAGAAATAGGCGATGGCTTTAGGCTCGGGCTTTTCATCCTCAACCTTGATCAGTTGACGCATATCAGCCCAGGTATCAAAAGGTTCGACATAGCCGGAGATGTTGATCGGCGGGTCGTCCCAGCCGAGGTCTTCCACCGGCTCGTTCAGCCAGACCTGGAAGGCCTGTGTCGCCACCGTCTTGACGCTGCCGACCATGCGTTTCCAGGCCGGGTCGGCTTCGATCAGTTCGGAGCACAGACCTGGAACCGCGCCAAAACCGACTGCCAGGATCGCAAAATCGAAATCGTCGCCAACTTTAAGCTGCTTTGTTCCGACGCTGCTTGCATCCTCATGCTCCGGGTTCCAGCCCGCGCGTTTCAGCTTCGCGCCGTTGGTGAGCCGGTCGTAAACCGGTAAGCTCGGCCAGCATTCAAGGCCCTTCACATCAACCAGCGGGTCATACTCGCCGCCGCCCTTCACCTTGGCTTGCACGGTGAAATCAAGTCTCTCGACATGGGAGGTGTCATCGGACAGGCCAATATGCTCCAGCCTGTGGAAGAACTCGAACTTCACGCCGCGGTTTTTCAACACCTGATAGGTGGGTGCAAAGACGACGTCACCCATGCCCGCCTGCATTTTCCAAAACAGCGCGCCGCGATAGGTGAAGAACATCCGCATTGCCCCGCGCAAGGCTTGGCCCGCGGCGAGCTGCGGGCGGTTTACGTCGCCTTCCTCAAAAGCGAAAAGCAAGTCGTAGGAGCCGCGAACAAAAGCGCTGTCGATCGTGTCCTGCCGCGCGCCATGGTCCAGTAGCCATTCGCGCCAGTCGTATTTGTCCAAAAGGTCGAAGCCTTTGGGGGAGAACAGGACCCCCTCCCGAATGCAGCCACGCACGATGGCCAGAAGCGTGTCGACGATTTCCCATATCCGGCGCAGCTCATTGTCTTGCGCGATAAGCAGGTCGAACTGCTTCTGGATTGCAGCGCTGAGACGGTCCAGCAAGGTGGTGATCGGGCCAAGGTCGGAGCCCGGCGTCAGAGTTTCTGTGATCCATTGGAAGGCAGAAATTGCCTCCAAAATCAGCGCGCCAAACGCCAGTTGTCCATAGCGAGCCGCGCGGGAGGCAGAGCCGTAGACGTCAGAGCGCACGGTAGAGATTAGGCTGGTAATCAGCGAGGTCGCGGCAACGGTGACGCCTTCATTCCCTGTGCCCACGGGTGGGATATGGCCCTTGTCCTGGACGCTGAGAAGCAAGGTGCGCAGCAAGCGCAGGCATTGCGTCAGGTAGCCACGCACAGAAAACGGGTTGCGTTCACTGAGCGGATCGCCCGGCAGGCCCGCTGCGGGCGGGAAATAGGCGGACCAGTTTTCCCATTGATTGTCCGGTTTTTTCTCGGTCACGCCGACGAAATTGTCAGGCACAAAGGCGTCATACCAGTTGCGCAGCGGATGGCCCTCGGGACGTTTCAGCTCGTCATAGGCCTCCCGCATCAGGCGAAAAGCGTTCTCATAAAAGCCCATCCACAGATGCAGCCCGTGCTCCTCGATCCGGCCCGTCTTGGCATCGCGGCCAGAGGCGCCCTTGCCGCCTAGCCGGTGGCCCATCTGGTAAATTGTGACATCAAATTCGCCGCGCCGTTCAGGCCGCGTGAGGTCAAATGCGGTCGCTACGGCTGCGCAGCCCCCGCCAATAATCGCTACTCTTTTCGGTTTAATAATAACTGGTCCCCCTTGCTCGAAAGGCACCATATCACGACATTTTCGCGACGCAATTACTGGTTAACGAGTTGGTAAGCTTTGTCGCGCCGCATGCCCAAAAACAAGGCAACCGGGGCCATGACCGCGAGCCCTACGATCCGGTTGAGAGATGTGGCCAGAAAGGCTGAAGCGGCTGCGAGCGCAATGAAGGGCGCGAGCAACGCGGCCGCCCCCTCCCGAATGCCCAACCCTGCCGGCACGATCGAGACCGCCGCGCCAAGCACGCTCGAAGCCGTCAGCACAGAGGCTTGCGCGAAGCTACCTGCCACGCCCAAAGCGAGAAAACACAGGTAAATGCGTGTGGCGTCTATTAGAACCAACCCGATCTTGATGAGAACCAGTTGACCGATGATCTGTGCCTTCGGTGCGGTTCGAAAAAAGAGCCAAATGCAGGCGACCAGTGCGCCAACCCCAATGACGGCAAATACGGCAGAGATGCCACCGGAGCTACGCTGCCCCATGCCCCAAAGCCAAAAGGCTGCGTAAATGAATGCTATCGATATCCACAAAAGCGAAACGAGCAGCGTAACCGACGTCCCCTTTTTCAAGCTGGCTCCACCCGCCTTGAGGGCGGCGATACGCACCATGGTGCCACCGGGAATGGGCAGCATATTCGCGACGCTGCCAATGATCGTCACCTCAGCAGCCGGACCAAGCGCCAGCTTCTGCCCCAAAAGCGCGGCTGACTTTTGAAACTCCAACGCGTTTAGCAAAACGGTTAAAGGCACCGCGACCGAAGCCAAAAGCAGCAGAATACCCGGATTGAGGTTTGAAAATACCTCAGGTTGCGCCCGATAGGACAGCACAATCCCAAGTATGAAGCCGAGCGCGGCAATCACCAAAAGAACCCGCCGCCAAAGCGGTTGGCTTTTTGAAGTGTTCCTGTCGGTGTCGCTATTCAATTGTCTGGCCCCCAACGGCCTCTACTTCTCTGCGATGGCAAAATGCCCATAAGGCATTTTTTTTGGTCCCCAAACTTCGATGTTTGCGGATTTAAACTTTTCAAGGACGCGGGTCAGCGCGTATTTGGTGAAGCGATGGTAGTCATGCGGCTCGTCATGCAACGGAAAAGCGAACGGCACTGCTATGACTAGCCGCCCGCCATCCTTGAGGGCGCGGCGTAGGTTCTCGACCACCAGTTCGGTCTCGTAGATGTGTTCTAGCACATTGAGGCACAAGATAAGATCGTATTCGCCGTCAATCTCCATCGTCTTGATATCAAGCACCTCATGCCCGAAGTCCGGATTGATATCAGTCTGGCGAAATTCTGCGACCTCTTTGAAAATGTGCACGGCGGAGTAAGCTTCCTCGCCTTTGACCTGTTTGCCACTTCCGATTTCGAGGACGCGTTGTCCTTTAACCAATGGTGCAATTTCTCCCAAGCGGCGGTAGTAGAATTTGCGGTTGCCAGTTATCCAATGGAAGGCTTTTTTGGCGATTGCATGCATCATACCGCTCCATCCATTTCAGGCACGCCTGGCGTTGTGCTTTCGAGGAACTTTTCAACCTTGGCGAGGTCAATCGCGCGGGTGTTGAGGAAGCTGAAGGCATTGGCGCGACGCAACATCGCAGCGGCGACGCTGATTTCTTTCTCCCTGATTTCCGAGATGCGTCCCTCGTTGTTAATCAAGTCAAACAGGCTTTCGTTCAGGTCCGCCGACTCTGCGATGATCTTAGCATAGGTCCGAAAATCAGCCTCAGTTTTGAAGACGACGTTTTCGTGCGCCCCTTCCTTTTTCAGGAAGATAATATTGTGCAGGCGCGCTGGCGCTGAAAACTCAAAGTCTTTGAGGATTTCGTCGGCATGAACACGGGTCGATATGAGGAATTCTGTGCGCAGAAACGTCTCCAAAAAGAAGCGCAGCACGTTTTTAAAGTATACGACAGACGTTAGGCGGAGCGGCACCTGCGCACCCTGTAGATTGCGAATATTGTAGGTAAAGACATGCAAGGGACGAGGGTAAGGGAAAGCCATCCCGTCCTTTGGGTCGACAATAATCAGATCGTCGCCCAAAAACCCATAGCCTTTTGTCAGCAACCCCATGCTGGTCGTTGTTTTTCCTGTGCCGCCATAGGCTGGGAAAAGATAAGCTTTTCCGTCCTTGGCCACGCCTGCGCTGTGCATGAAGAATATGTCTTGCTGCAAAAAGCTCAGATACATCGCAGGCTCTAGAACCTGCGCTTGCAAGAATACACCGACCGCCGTTACATATAACCGGCTTACCGGATGGTCTTTGAAATAGATATGAACGTCGTCAGTGCCGAGGCCGACAAGCGCAAACTCGAAAGTGAAAAGCTTCTTAAACCGGCGCTTTTGTACGATTGCGTCTTGTTCATCCAACGCCGGGAGCGCGTCGACGATGTGCAAAGTCACCCTATGGCGCGGGGTCGTCCCGCTGGTATTGGTATTGTCGATCCGGTCATATTCATTGGCAAAATAGCGGTCATATTGCGCCCTACCGCCAGAATTGATTACGAGCCTGAGGTAGCTCTGAAAATCATATGTCATTTTGCCTTCCCCACTGTTCAGCGCATCTTTTGTCACGTGGTATGCGTCCAATTTGGTAATTTTGAAGCCAAATTGTGAAGCAACTGGGCCAATTTGGGCATATTGTGTCAGCCTATGAAATAATTGCCTATTCAGAATCCGACCCGTTCAAGGTATTCATGAATGAGCCGGTCCCAATGGTAGCGGCCGACGATCTTGCGCAATCGCTCTGAACGCGCATGAGCGGCCTCTTGAGAGAGGGCGAGCAGTCGCTCAATTGCGGCTGCGAAGGCGTTTGTATCCGTCGGGTCGGCGATAAATTCGATATCGCCTGCGATCTGCGGCCATTCCTCAAGCAGTTCAATATTGGTATCTTTTGAGGCAATGACCGGCTTGCCCGCAGCAAGCGCCTCAAGAAGTGCGACAGGAAGCCCTTCGACATCGCCCGCAGCGCTGACAGAGGGGAAAGTCATCGCAAAACAATCTTTGAAAAACTGAAGCTTATCTTCCCCCGAAAGGAAACCTGGGAAGGTAATGGGCGCGTTTTCAGGAAGCCCTTTGAGCGCAACCTCATCCTCTCCGCCGCCCGCAATCCCAGTCGTGACCATCGTTCCCTGCGACGCGAGAAGCTCCAGAGCAGCGATCAAATGGTCGATTCCTTTCTTGCGCGACAGGCGGGAGACGCTGCCCAGCACATATTTCGCGGACTCGCGTTTTGTGACCGGCTCCGTTTGCGATAGGTCCAGCGACACCCCCATCGGCAAAACGTGGCAGGCGATATCGGGGCAAAGGCGCAAGGCGGCCTCACGCTGCGCGCTGTTTACACAGAAAAAAGCCTGCGCGCCGTTCAGCACGCTTTGGGCCTGCGCGCGGCCAACCCTCCCGAGTTTTTCGAACACAGCAAGGTCGGAGGAGTGGTTTTGCAAGATGTAGGGCACGCCTAAGACGCGATTGAGCCTATGGGCGACCAGGCCCTGCGGCATCACCCAATGTGCATAGATAAGGTCTATTTTCTGCGCCCTGATCAAGCTTTTCGCGGCGCGATATTGCGCGAAAAGGAAGGGCGCAAGTTGCAACGCGCGTAGCGGTCGCTTCCGGATATTCGGAAGCATCGCCGGGTAGGCTAGCGTTTGTGCACGGGCGGGGATCATATAGGGGTACCGCTTTATTTCGACACTTTGCAGCTCTTCCTCTCTCGCGGCGGATGCGTCATGCGGGGCAAGGATGAACAGCTTGTCCTCGGGCCGCGCGCGTTTCCACGCGGCTGCCTGTTCCAACACGAACGGCGCCTGTTGATCGCCTGCATAGCGCGGCAAGGTAGAGGTCAGAAACAAGATGTTCATAGCAGCGATCTGCCCGAGCTTATTGGCTTTAAAAAGGCATATCCAGATCGGCGATGTGGCACTATCCCTTCATCGCATGGAGGCCCGAATTGCCACATGTGCGATCCCTTCGAGCCACACTCTTGCCCCTATCGTTGATTAACTTTCTTACCGTCTAGGTGGAGAATGCGGCACTATGAAACTCATTATACAAATTCCGGCGCTTAACGAAGAAGAGACGCTAGCCGAGGCGATCAACGCCATTCCGCGCTCGATCGACGGCGTCAGTAGCGTTGAAATCATGGTTATCGACGATGGCTCGACCGACAACACGGTGCAGGTCGCCAAAGACGCGGGTGCCGATCATATTCTGCGTATGAGTAGCCATGTGGGGCTTGCCCGAGCCTTCTCCGCAGGCGTCGAGGAAGCGCTGTCGCTCGGCGCCGATATCATCGTGAACACTGACGCGGACAACCAATATTGTGCTGACGACATTCCCAGCCTGATTGAGCCGATTTTGAAGCGCGAGGCCACGGTACACGACTCACGGCGAAATAGCCTTCGATTTTGGGCTTGAAAGCGCCCG
>JAPORH010000067.1 GCA_026710325.1 Litoreibacter sp.
CGGGCGCTTTCAAGCCCAAAATCGAAGGCTATTTCGCCGTGAGTCGTGTACCGTGGTCGAGATCAACAATTTCTACACCGCAACGGTCTACGAGAAAGGCGCAGAGGTCATCGGTATGCTCAAGACGCTGATCGGGGACGCGGATTATTACAAAGGCTGCGATCTGTATTTCACCCGCCATGACGGGCAGGCCTGCACGATCGAGGATTGGCTCAATTGCTTTGAGGATATCACTGGCCGCGACCTGAGCCAGTTCAAACTATGGTACAGTCAGGCGGGCACGCCGCGCGTGAAAGTCGAAGAACGGTTTGAGGACGGGACCTACACGCTGACCTTCACCCAATCGACGCCACCCACTCCGGGGCAGGAGGTGAAGGACCCAAAGGTGATCCCGATCGCTGTTGGGCTTTTGAACGATGCGGGCGAAGAAGTGCAGGCGAGCCAAATCTGCGAGGTCACAGACGAGGTGCACAAGTTCCGCTTCACGGGGCTCGATGCCAAACCAGTCCCGTCGATCAACCGCGGCTTCTCCGCCCCGATCATTTTGGAGCGCGACCAAACCAACGAGGAACGCGCCTTCCTGCTCGCCCATGACACTGACCCGTTCAACAAATGGGAGGCCGGGCGCGCGCTTGGCCGCGATGTGCTGGTGCGGATGGTGACGCAAGACGCAAGCCCCGATCAGGCTTACCTCGACGCTCTGGTGGCCGTGGCACGCGACGAGAACCTCGCCCCCGACTTCAAGGCGCTCTGCTTCTCCGGGCCGTCGAATGACGACATTCAGCAAGCTTTGGTTGAAAGTGGCGTCACCCCGGATCCGACCAAGATTTATCATTGCGCGCAAGCATTTAACCTGTCGATCAGCCAGGCCATGCAGGACCTGCTGCCCAAGATTTACGCCGAGATGCAAGTGGATGGCCCCTACCGGCCCGTGGCTGAGGATATGGGCAAGCGCGATTGGGGGAACGCGGCGCTTTCGATGCTGTCGCGCCTCGATGGCGGGGCGCAGGCCGTCAAGCAATACGAGGGCGCAGACAACATGACCCAGCAGCTGGCCGCGCTGAGCTGCCTGCTGCGCGCCGAGGTCGGGGAGGCGCAAAACAAGGCCTTCTACGACCAATGGAAAGAGGACCGGTTGGTGATGGACAAGTGGTTTGGCATGCAGGTCATGAACGCCAAGCTCGACTGCGCCGCGCCCAAGGCTGTCGAAATGAGCCAGCACCCGGATTTCACGATGACAAATCCCAACCGGTTCCGCGCAGTCTACGGTGCGCTTGCGGGGAATGCGGCGGGGTTCCATGACCCATCAGGCGCGGGCTACAAAGTCATGGCGGATGCGCTGATCGCGCTGGACAAGGTGAACCCGCAAACCACAGCGCGGATGAGCGCGGTCTTCGAGACCTGGCGTCGCTATGACGCAGATCGACAATCGATGATCACGGAGGAGCTGCAGCGGATTAAATCTACGCCCGATTTAAGCCGCGATACGACCGAAATGGTGACACGAATCCTTGGCGATTGACACAAATTCGCCTCTGGCTCGGGAAACAGTCAGAACCTTTTAGTCTGTTTGTTTATCGTTCGGTCATGGCGAACCGGACAGACACCGGCCAATTGTGTTGCGCAGATCATACAAAGCGCCGCCGCGTCCGGCGGCTTTGGTGTTGATGACCCTGGTCTATATAAATCGAAAAGGAAGGTTTTTACATTTATTTTTATATACTTAGATGAGATTTCTGCACACTATCGTCTACCTGAGATCTTTGCTTAGCCGTTTCGGAAACCACTGTTTCGCTTCTCGTGTTAACTGTTTCCAAACTTTCCCCTTTGTCTTCCATCCTGCGCGCTTTAATCAAATTTTCGAGTTTTTAGTTCTTATGAGGTACTCGATGAAAACGACACTAATGCCTGCGCTCGTTGCGACGGTCATGATGGCTGGCACAGCCACCGCCACGACCATCGATATCAACGAATACAGCGCGGCCGCTTTCGGGACCGCGACAAGCGGCTTGAGCAATGTCAGCTCAACCGGTTTTGAGCGCGAAGGTATCTTGCTGGGTGAAGGCGAAATTACACCTGGCGGGTCACTGATGACCAGCGTTGGCAGCTTTGAGACGATCGGCGGCACCGGCAACGGTGGCACCGTGAAGCAGATTGCTGGAAATACTGGTACGAATGTCGCTATACGCGACGGCAACGTGTTTGGTCGCACAAATACGACGGCTGGCGGTAGCTACTTCCTCGACAGCAACGACACCCATGGCGTTCGTTGGGATGCTTCGTCTGGTGGTTCGATGTTCAACACTCTGGTCTTCACCTTGATGGACGCATCGGAATTCTCCTTCCTGCGCGTGATTGCTGACGGCGTGACCAAAGAACAGCGTGTCGGTGGCCGCCTCAAAGACGGCAACACATCGCTTGTCGAGATCTCGCTGAGCAGCGCGGTTAGCTCATTGACGGTTGAGCTGGCCAACTTCACCATGTCTGGCGGCACCGAGAACGCGCGCAACGATGGCTTCTCCATCGATGATGCGACCGTTGGCCTTGCCCCGGTCCCGGTGCCTGCGACGCTACCGCTGTTGGCCTTCGGCGCTGGCGCCTTTGCCTACATGCGCCGCAAACAGCGCAAGGCGGCATAACGGCCAAGCCTGAAAAACAAACTGAAAAGGCCGACGCATTGCGCGTCGGCCTTTCTTGTTTCGACAAGCCAAGCTGCACCACCCCGCAGAATAGCTGCTCTGCCGCACAGCCACCCCAGCCGGAGTAGGGTTAACACGCTGTCAATCTCTCGGCTCTAAACCGACGAAAGGTCGGCGCAAGTCCGAGATCAATGACGCATGGGGGCTGAGACATGGCTGACGGTTTTCACCAATTAATCCAGAAGCTTGCGGGTGCCGGTGTCGCCACTCACATGATCCAGAACCCGGCTTCGGTGGATTCGGTTTTCGCCGTGGCCAAGGTGCAGGAACTTCCGGGGATCACCTTTGCGGCAGGATTTGAAGACGGCAGTTTGGCCATTGGCTGCCATGGAGACTTGCCAGACATTCTTGTTGAGATGGCGAGCCCAATTGAACTGGAGCGGGAGAGCTCGGATACGGTTTCAGCGGAAGACGCTCCACAAGCGCCCGAGCCAGCTTTTGATGGCGACGCGTTTGCTGAAAAGCTCAAGGCGGACATCCTTGAAGCTGTGCAAAGCACGGGTTTGGACGAAAAACTCGCCGCAATTTTGGAGAATGTGTCGAGCGACAACGAAACCGGAAACCCGAAAGATGACATCGGGACCGAGCTTTTGGCCAGACTTGAAGCGCTGGAGACCAGATTTGCCGACGCAAACCCCGAAACACAGCTGAGCCGCATGGAACGATTGCTCGCCGCGCTCCACCGTCGCCCTGAAATAAACGTTGAGACCCTCACTGAGAAATTGGACGGCTTGGGCGCAAGCATGTCTGGCACGCTGCCTGAGCCCCACCCATCCGCCATCGGTGATCTTGCGGACCAGCTTGCACGGCTTGAAGAACGGCTCTCCCCCTCCGCGGAAATGGTTCACGATGCAGCGTCTCAGGTCTCTACCGCTTTGATGGAGATGCAGCAAAATGCACCCGCCATGCCGGACCTGTCCGGACTAGAGGACAAGATCGCCGCGCTCGGGGCCGAGATTACGGCATTGAGCGCCAAGACATCAGAGCCGCAAGACGCGCCTGATCTGTCCGGTTTGGAAACGCGCCTCTCCCAACTCAGCGACGAAATGGGCAAAATTGGCGTAACCGTCACCGATAAGGTCTCGGCGCTGGAGCCTGCGAGGCTCGATCTTTCGCCGCTTGAGCTGCATCTCGACAGTTTAGGGCACCAGATCAACGACCTTCCGGTCGCGTCGCTGCAAGAGGCAGTATCACGCATCGAAGCGCAGCTTGGCGCTTCATCGGTCTCAGACGAGGCCGAAAATGCCGACCTGTCCGAGATCAATGAAAAGCTCGCTGTAATGCTTGGCATCGACAGGACGATCCAGAGCTTGGCAGCCCAAGTCGCGGATTTGGCGAGCCGAGACACAGCTCCACCAGAGCCCGTTCTTAATGAAGCCGAACCAATTCAAGCGCAGATCGAAAACGGGTTCACGGGCATTCGGGACATGCTCGAGGCGCTCAATACCACGCCGGTGCCGGAGCCAGACCCACGGTTTGGCGAGATCTTGAAACTGCTAGAGCGGAGCCAAGACGCGAGTGATGCAGGAGAAACCCAAAGCACCTCGCTGGAAGAGATTGCGCGCAAGCTCGATGAGCTCGCAGCGCGCCCGGCCCCTCAGCTCAATATCTCTGGGTTGAAGCACAATCAGACCCAATTTGCCAGCACGCAGGCGGAGGCCATCAACCGCCTGGAGACGCTTTGTGCGGATTTAACGCACGCGCAAGTGCGCCTCTCTGAGCGGGAGGCTGCGTCCCCTGATGACGGAATCGCCCCGGCCCTGACTGAGCTGCGCTCCGCGATCCTGACGCGGCTCGAAGAGCTTGCAGCGCAATTTGCACCGGAGTTTGACTTGGGCCCCGTTTTGACGCGGCTCGACGATCTGCTTGGGCGACCCATGACCGAGACGGACATCACCCCGCTTCTTCAAGATCAAGCGCGTTTCGAAGCAAGCCAGGCTGAGATGATCTCCCAAATCCAATCGCTCATGAGCAAGCTGGAAACCCCGAAGGAGGAAGAAAGCCCCGAGCCGCAAGCGCTTGACTTGTCCCCTGTCATGGCCGCTTTGGATCAGATGTCGCAGGCGCAGCTGAGCGCATTTGACGGTTTGCAGGAGCAACTCAAAACCCTAGCAGGTAAAGAGGCACCGGATTTCGACACGGGCGAATTGACCGGGCTTTTGACTGCGCTGTCGGATCAACAGGCCCAAGCAAACCGCGAGCTAAAAGCGGCCGTTTCGGCGTTGCGCCCGATCAGCGAACCCGAAGACGACACACTCGAGCTTGCGGAGACACCGTCGGAGAAAGATCAACTCATTGCAACACTTGAGAGTTTGGCCGTGCAATTCGACAATTTAGCCGCCCAGCTTCACGGGGATGCCGATACGGAAGCCGTCATCTTCCGGGCAAGTGCAAAGACCCGGGAGATGGACCCGTCGCCCAGCAAGGGTTCACCACAAGACCTATCTGAAGCCGACGGAAGGATGTCCCTCGACGTGTTGAGCACGCGGATAGCAGAAATGCTGACGCAGCACCTGTTTGAAACGGAGACGGCAACGGCCAAACCGAACGGCACGTCTCACTACTGATCCTGGTGGAAGCCATCACCAGAAAGCCGTCTACCAGAAGGGTCGGCTGACTTATGCGTGCATCTCCCTTCACAACGTGCCATGCTGCAACGCAGCATAGCGTAAGGAGATTCGCATGTCCGGGACAGCCATAACCATTGCCCAGCAAAAAGGCGGCAGCGGCAAGACCACTTTGGCAGCCAATCTCGCTGTGGCCTTCACACAGGCCGGCAAGAGCGTTGCGATCATCGACACAGACCCGCAAGGCAGCCTGGGCCGCTGGTTCATGACGCGTCGGGAGGCAATGGAAGAGCCGGGCCTGGAATTCTCGACCTCCTCTGCCTGGGGCGTCGAATATGAGGTCGGCAAACTGATGGACGAGGTCGATATTGTCATCGTCGACACGCCCCCAAAAGCCGATAGCGACCTGCGACCTGCGTTGCGCAAGGCCGCGTTGGCCCTGGTGCCGGTGGCCACCAGCCATGTGGACCTTTGGGCAACCGAGGGGGTGTTGGACCTCGCCCGACGCGAACGGACACCGGCCATGCTTGTCCTGAACCGCGCCCGCGCCGGGACAAGGCTGGGCCGGGAAATTGAAGAGCAAGCCAAAGAGGTCGAAGCCGAGCTGGCCGAGACCAGCCTGGCCAACCGCATCGCCTATGCCGAGACAATTGGTCATGGTCGTAGCGTCGTCGATCGCTCCGCCAAATCCCCCGCCGCGCAAGAAGTGGCGGCTCTGGCGCAGGAAGTCCTCAAACGGTTGGACCTGTAACCCCGGCCACCCGATCACAGCCAAGCCGCAACATGGTCATACTCTCTTGCATCCTTCGCCTTGAAAGGGTCTCACTCCTGCGCGAGTTGGGGCCCTAACGCAAGATGCTTTAAGGTTAATGAGGGAGGTCTTAGACATGGCACGCAACAAATGCATTCTTATCACTGGTGCGTCATCAGGGATTGGCGCTGCGACGGCCGTGCTTGCCTCGAAATATGGCTATAATATCGGCATCCACTATAACTCTGACCTCAAAGGCGCACAGCTTGTGGGCCAGATGTGCGAGCAGGAAGGCGCTGTCACACATCTGTTCCAGGCCGACCTGTCCCGCCCCGAGGAGGTCGAACGCCTCTTCACGCAGTTTGACGCAGCCTTCTCGCAACTCGACGCACTGGTGAACAATGCAGGCATTGTCGACACCCCGTCCCGCGTGGACGAGATGAGCTATGCTCGCCTCAACCGTATGGCGCAGATCAACCTGATCGCACCAATGCTGGTCGCTAAGGAGGCTGTGTTGCGCATGTCGACAGCCTATGGCGGTGATGGCGGGGTGATTGTCAATCTCAGCTCAGCCGCCGCCCGGCTGGGCTCTGCAAACCAGTATGTGGATTACGCCGCCACGAAGGCAGGTATCGATATTTTCACCAAAGGTCTCAGTGATGAGGTGGCCAGCGAAGGCATTCGTGTCGTGGCCATCCGCCCTGGCCTGATCGAAACCGCGATCCACGCCAAAGGCGGGTTGCCCGACCGCTGCGACGACCTTGCCCATACCGTGCCGATGAAACGCGCGGGCGATGCCGAGGAATGCGCCCACGCCATCTTGTTCTTGATGGGCGAAGGAGCCAGTTACATCACCGGTACGTCCATTGATGTCTCTGGAGGGCGGTAACCCCCTTCATTGCTTCAGGAAATATCCCGGGGTTTGGGGCAGCGCCCCAAGGCCTGCACGGCCCGAGTGCAAAACATAGTGCGTGGGCGAAAGCCCGCACCTTTAAGGTTTGCGGGCTGGCCGCACCGAGGATAACAAACGGCAATAGCTTTGCTTGCGCGTGAAGCTTTGCATCTCGGTCCGTTTGGCGCGAAACACCATCGGCCCCCAATCCGCGGCCACCCCGGCACGCCGCCCATCTCGGAGCGCCACGACCCCGTCACGCGGCACGGTTACCGCCATAATCCGCACGGCGCAGCTTAAATTGGCCGGCCCATTCTTCAACGCCTCTCGCGATTGCGCGCGGCAGCCATAACCGCGTGCCGTGGCGGGCAAGATTTGCGTCAGCCCATACCACTTGCCCCCACCGCCAACCGCGCGCGGGCGAAAAGTGCTTTCGTGCTTGACCAAAGCAGAGATCATGCCTATCCAGAACGCGGCCCGTCTCTCCGCGTCCTGCGTTGGATAGGCCGGACACCAGTCCGCAATATCACCAGGCACCATCTCGACCAGCGGTCGCCCATGCCCCAGAACCGCGCTCATCGTCGTGCGTGTCCAAAGATAGCCATTGCGTGAGAAATCCCAACGCGCGCGCGGGCGGTAACTGGGGCGTTCCATTGGACGCAATTCGAAGGCAGCCTCGGCGGCACCGGCTTCTTGCGCTACCGCAGAGCTGCTTGCAACGCTGAGCGCACAGGCGACCAACAGTTGAAAAATCCACTTCATAGCGTTGCAGCAAAGCAGACCAAGGACACCCGGGCAATCCTGCGCACGCCCGATCAGCGGAAATCCCCGCGTCCAAAAGACAGTCTACGCCGTCAGGAAAAACTGTCTCGATTTGAGAAACAATTTGACCCAAGCTAAATCGCCCCAATTGCGCTTGCCCGTCCGCCCCCCCTCCCCTAAAACCCGAGGCGTTGTTTTCAAGCGGAGCTGACCCATGCTGGACCTCACCTACGAGACCCCAAAACCCAAAGTGATTGCGGGGGCGAAACAGGATTGGGAACTGGTGATCGGGCTCGAGGTTCACGCCCAGGTTGCCACAAACGCCAAGCTCTTCTCTGGCGCCTCGACCGAGTTCGGCGCGGAGCCCAATTCCAACGTCGCATTTGTGGACGCAGGCATGCCCGGCATGCTGCCCGTGATCAACGAGGAATGCGTGGCCCAAGCTGTGCGCACGGGTCTAGGGTTGAAGGCAGACATCAACCTCTACTCCGCCTTTGATCGCAAGAATTATTTCTACCCCGACCTGCCGCAGGGCTACCAAATTTCGCAACTCTACCACCCGATTGTGGGCGAGGGCGAAGTGCTGGTCGATATGGGGCCCGGCGTGGCCCGCGTGGTCCGGATCGAGCGTATTCACCTCGAGCAGGACGCAGGCAAATCGATCCATGACATGGATCCGACCATGTCCTTCGTCGACCTCAACCGCACTGGCGTGGCCCTGATGGAGATCGTCTCCCGCCCAGACATCCGCGGGCCTGAGGAGGCAGCCGCTTACGTGAGCAAACTCCGCCAGATCATGCGATACCTGGGCACCTGCGACGGCAACATGCAAAACGGCAACCTGCGCGCCGACGTCAACGTCTCCATCTGCCAGCCCGGCGCCTATGAGAAATATCAGGAAACACAGGATTTCTCCCATCTCGGCACGCGCTGCGAGATCAAAAACATGAACTCGCTTCGCTTCATCCAGCAAGCGATCGAGGTCGAGGCCAAGCGCCAGATCGCCATCGTGGAAGCGGGCGGCGAGGTGGAGCAGGAAACAAGGCTCTACGACCCCGACAAGGGCGAGACGCGGTCCATGCGCTCCAAGGAAGAAGCGCATGACTACCGCTACTTCCCCTGCCCCGACCTGTTGCCGCTCGAGATCGAACAGGGTTGGGTCGATGACATTGCGTCCGATCTCCCCGAGCTGCCCGACGAGAAACGCGCGCGGTTCATGGGGGATTTTGGGCTGTCTGAATATGACGCGTCTGTGCTGACCGCCGATACCGCCGACGCCGCCTATTTCGAGCAAGTGGCCGACGGCCGCGACGGGAAGCTCGCCGCCAACTGGGTGATCAACGAGCTGTTCGGACGACTAAAAAAGGACGATGACAAGGCGATCACTGACAGCGCTGTCTCGCCGGCGCAGCTGGGCGGCATCATCGACCTGATCACGTCCGACGCCATCTCCGGCAAGATCGCCAAGGAGCTGTTCGAGATTGTCTACACTGAAGGCGGCGACCCGGCGGAGATCGTGGAGGCGCGGGGGATGAAGCAGGTCACGGATACCGGGGCGATTGAGGCGGCGGTGGATGAGATCATCGCGGCGAACCCGGATCAGGTGGCGAAGGCCAAGGAAAACCCCAAGCTCGCAGGCTGGTTCGTGGGGCAGGTCATGAAGGCCACGGGGGGGAAAGCCAATCCAAAAGCCGTCAACGAGCTCGTTTCGAAGAAACTGAGTTCGTAAGCGGCTTTTGGATTGAGTGTGCGCCAGGTGGTTTTGCCCAAGCAAAATCACCGAGAGCAGCACCCATCAGCAACTAATGCCCCAATCGGGACGGCGGGCGGGGCGTCGTGCACAGCACGCGCGCCGCACCGCCAAACCTTAACCCTTCACCACCAACGCCACATAGCAACCTGCAACGATCTGCTGGATGAGGTCTTTGTCAGCACCGCAGCAGGCGGCGACATAGGCACCGGCGAGACCGGCATAAAGCGCGCGGTGGCTCCAGATTGCGTGGCCTATGGCACGCGCAGTTGCAGTGGTTTTGGTTTTCAGTTGTTCAAGCAATGGATTTCTCCTTTAATGCGAGAACAGGGCCCTGATCTCTATTTCGATATGCGCATTTCGAAGATGTTGTTTTTGCGAATGAAAATCAGCGCCCCAAAAGTTTGAGGCGAGGTCGGCTAAGGTTTGAGCCGGGGTTAGGGGAAGTTAGAGATGGAGGACACGTTCGGGGCCGCTTTCGGGCGACTCATTAAACGTAAGCGGGCTGAGACCAACACGACTCAGGCGCAGCTTGCAGCGGCGCTTTATCCAAATCTCGTCTCAGAAGAAGCAGAAAAACGCAAAGGCGACATCTCCAAACTCGAAAATGGCAAGACCGCTAACCCCAACGTACAGACCGTGAAGAAGCTGTGCGATGCACTCGGGATCAGCGACGACGAGGTCGACGACCTGCGAAAACGTGTCGCCATGTCTCCACGCGAACAGCTCAGCAACATCGGCGCGCTGACCCGCGATCAGCTGGAACTCCTCGCCTCCCGGTTCGAGATTGAGAAGCCGCACACGCGGAAAGAAGGCGAACTTCAACACCTGCTCACCCAAAAAGCCGAGGAATACCGCAATTATCGCGACCAGATCGACGCGTTGGATGACCGGATTGCAGGTGTGCATAATCTTAAAGCCGCGGCGCAGGATGCGGCGGAGCGGTTGGATTTTGACGAGGTGGAGGAGCTTCTTGCCCGTGTCGACATGGTCGAGACAGAGATCATGGCAGAAACGAAAGAGGCGCGGGCGACCAACGCGCTGCTCCGCGGGCGGGTCGATCAAGCCTATGCCATCTTCACCGCCGCAGCGGAGAGCTTTCGGGAACTTGATATCCTTGAAATGGCAAAGCGCCGGGATCGCTATTTTTCGCAACTCTACAATCAAGGGCTGCGCTATGGCAGCAACGCGCTCTCCCACGCCATAGACATCCAACGCCCTGGCATTTCTGCTCTGAATGGCACCGAGCATCGAGAAGACTGGGCGCGCCTGACCCAGAACCTCGCACTGGCGCTGCGAATCCAAGGCGTACGCACCGAGGGCGACGAAGGCACCGCGCTGCTGGCAGAAGCCGTAAACGCTTATCGCGAAGCGCTCACCGTTTTCACCCGCGAAGATCAACCGGTGGCATGGGCTACGACTACGCAAAACCTCGCAATCGCTCTGCGGAGCCAAGGCATTCGGACGGAGGGAGAGGCAGGCATGGCTCTGCTGGCGGAGGCCGTCACCGCCTATCGCGAAGCCCTCACCGTCCGCGCATACGCGGATCACCCGGTGGAATGGGCCATTACCACCCAGAACATCGCAATCGCGCTGGAAAACCAAGGCACCCGCACCGAAAGCGCAGCAGGCACGGCACTGCTGGCGGAAGCTGTCACCACCTATCGCGACGCACTCATCGTTTTCACCCGCGAAGATCAACCGGTGGAATGGGCTACCACTACCCAGAACCTCGCAGGCGCGTTGCTAACCCAAGGCATCCGTACCGAGGGCGAGGCAGGCACGGACTTGCTAGCAGAGGCCGTCACCGCCTATCGCGAAGCCCTCACCGTCAGCACATACGCGGATCACCCAGTGGACTGGGCCATGGCCACCCAGAACCTCGCAACCGCGCTGCAGAATCAAGGCACCCGGAGGGAGGGCGAGGCAGGCACCAAGCTGATAGTTGATGCGCTCTCTGCCTATGCTGAGGCCCGCAGGGTCAATACGCGCGAAGACATTCCTGTCGAATGGGCAAAGAACATGTACAACTCCGCCAATGCCGAACTCAATCTTGCCAATCACTCAGCCATCAAAGACCCTGCTCCGTATCTGAAATCTGCGCTGGAGTATGTCGAGGCGGCACTCAATGTCTACGACCCTGAGCATATGTCTTACAATTACGCCAACGCCGCGCGATTGCGGGACCACATCCAAGCGCGGCTTGACGCGTTGGAGGGTGACTGACTCATCGGCGTCACCCGTCCGTCAAATCGCGCAGCTCTCCCGTTAACCTTTCGTGAAACCCGGCATCCGCCCTCTCGTCAGGGGGCGCGCGGCCTGCCAGGCTGCCGTTACGTCATTTACCAGTTCCGGCTTTCTCATGGTCACCTCTTTGCAAATCATTTTCCCTGTCATCGAACTGCATGCGGTGTTGCAAGGCGTGGGGGTGCTTGGGTTTGTCACCTATATGGGCGCGTTTGCGGCTTTGCAGATGGGGCGGCTGGATGGGAATGGCGTGGCATATGCGCTTTTGAATGTCGTGGCGGCGGGGCTTGTTCTTGTCTCCCTCCTCTCCGCGTTCAACCTGGCCTCGATGCTGATCCAGATCAGCTGGATCGTGATTGGCGGGGTTGGCATTTGGCGGCATCTCGCCCGAGCGCGTGACCGCTCAGCGCCCGCGATCTTCCTGCGCAGGCGGTGACGTGGCGGGGCGCGGGTTTTGCAGCACGTGCGTCCCGCCACTGGATGTCGCGATCTCGCGCCGCTTCCCCTTGAACGCCCCCCTTTTGCGGTGATATTGCAGCGCGAGCCAGCTTGGGGAGCCATCAATGCCGATCTACGAATACCGCGCCGTGCCCGCGCCGCGAAAGGGCAAGTCCGACAAGGGCGTGAAGGGCGTGAGCGCCAAATTCGCTAACGCGATCACCCATCTGATGAACGACATGGGATCCCAGGGCTGGGAATATCTGCGCGCCGACACGCTGCCTTGCGAGGAGCGGCAGGGGCTGACGTCGAAAACCGTGAAATACCATTCGATGCTGGTCTTCCGCCGGGCGGTTGAGGCGCAAGAAGAGGCGCTGGCCCTGCCCTCACCTGAAGAGGTAGAGGAGGTGTCCGAGACCCCAGACCCTGAGCCTGCACCCGAACCGGAAGAGCCCATGATGGACGAGGACGCGCTGGAGCTGGCCGAGGACGAGGATGCGCCCCACGAAGAGGTTGCGCGCTAGGCGCGGCACCTAGTCCGAAATATCCAAGGCCAACGCGTGGATGCGAGAGATGATCTCCGGGCCCAAAGCACTGTGCACCGCACGGTGGCGGGCCAGCCGGGATTGGCCTTTGAACGCGTCTGAGACGATTTTCACATTGAAATGGCTCTCCCCGCCTTCCTGATAGCCCGCATGGCCGCGATGCGCCTCGCTGTCATCGACGACCTCCAGCACACTTGGCGCGAAGGCCTCGGCCAGCTTTTGCTCAATTTCTGAAACAATCCCCATGATTTCTCCGATTTGCTCTTCACCTCTGCGTCAAAAACTCTAAACTCTGTTCTCCATTTACGAAAGGCATGTTCATGGCGCGCGCCCCATTTGATCCATTCGAATTTGATATCTCTGTGTCCACCGACAAGAAGAAGCGCGCCAAAGGCCGCCGCGGCATGTCTGGTGCCGTTGAAACGTCGCAGCGGGTCTGCGAGGCGCCGGGGTGCAACGAACCCGGAAAATACCGCGCGCCCAAAAGCCCGGACGTGCTGGATGATTACTACTGGTTCTGCAAAACCCATGTACGCGAATACAACCTGAAGTGGAACTTCTTCGAGACCCACACACAGGAGGAGATGGAGCTCCAGATGTCGTCGGACAAGGTCTGGGAGCGGCCGACCAAGCCGATGAAGAAGGGCGAGGAGCAGCGGGCCTGGTCGCGGCTGGGGGTGGATGACCCGATGGCTGTGCTGGGCGACAACGCGACGCGCAACCCGGGCCGCAATGGCGGGTCGGCGACGCGCAAACTGCCGCCCACAGAGCGGCAGGCGCTGGAGATCCTCGACGGCAAACCGGATATGACCAAGAAGGAGCTGCGCAAGCTCTACAAGGCGCTGATCAAAGTGCTGCATCCGGACATGAATGGCGGGAATCGCTCTGACGAAGACCAGTTGCAGCAGGTGGTTTGGGCCTGGGATCAGATCAAAGACAGCCGCAGCTTTGCTGAATGAATCGTCCTAGCTTTGTAAACAATACCCCCTGAAATGCCAAAACACCGTCAAAACGGGCAACAATGTGGCCGGTTTGATCCGTTGCCTTTGATTTCGAAGGCGCGCTGTCTCGGGTTTTCCTTAGACTTAAAGATATCAAAATCAGTCTATTACGGGGCTTTTCTTACCTTTTTAGCGGCGCAAGCACTGGCTTTTTTGAAACGCCACTAATTTAAGCACTTTGCCTTAAATTCGTCGAAAATTCTCGGTTACGTAGAGGTAACTGTGTCCTTTATAGAGAGTACCGACATGAAAAACCCCCTGATAGCAGCGGCAATCCTTGCGGCAGGCTTTAGCCAGCCAGCGTTTGCACAGCAGGCAGGAGCCGGCGTTTCCCCCTTTGTTATGAACACGCTTTTCATCGTGTTTTGCGGCGTTCTGGTCATGTGGATGACTGCAGGCTTTGCCATGATCGAAGCCGGGTTTGTCCGCCAGAAAAACGTCGTCAACCAATGTGCCAAGAATGTTGGATTATTCGCCATCGCGGCGACCGCCTTCATTCTCAGCGGCTACGGGTTTCTGTTCCCCAACGGGTCGTGGATCATTCCCGGCGTGCTTGGGTTCAACGGCACTATTGAGGTGACCGGCGTTGTGGATAGCGGCGAATTCACCGGGCGCGGCCATGCCAGCGCTAGCGATATCTTCTTCCAATCCATGTTCTGTGTTGCAGTAGCGTCCATCGTATCGGGAACGATCGCTGAACGCATGAAACTTGCGTCCTTTTTCATCTTTACGGCCGTTCTGACGGCAATCATCTACCCGATCCAGGCCTCCTGGACCTGGGGTGGTGGCTTCCTGGCCTCTGACCTGGGCTTTGTTGACCTTGCTGGGAGTACAGTTGTTCACGTCGTGGGCGGCGTGGCCGCCTTGACCGGCGCTTTGTTCGTCGGCGCTCGTAACGGACGCTTAGTCGATGGCGAAAAACAGGCCCTTGGCCATTACTCTCTGCCATTGGCCACAATCGGTGCGCTGATCTTGTGGATGGGCTGGTATGGGTTCAATGCAGGCTCCTACCTGAGCTTTTCGTCCGACGCGGATGCAGCAAACGTGTCGCGCATCTTCCTCAACACCAATATGGCAGCAGCAGGCGGTGTGATCACGGCGGCCTTCGTGTCCTACCTGCGCGAATTCCGCTTTGACCTGAGCTTCATGCTCAATGGTGCGCTTGGCGGGCTGGTCGCGATCACGGCAGAGCCGCTTTTCCCAACCCCGCTGGCCGCTTTCGCGATTGGCATGGTCGGTGGCGTCGTGATCTTTTGGAGCAGCCAGGTTCTGGACTACTTCCAGATCGACGATGTTGTTGGCGCTGTGCCCGTGCACTTGTTCTGCGGAATCTGGGGCACGCTCGCTGTCGCACTGACCAACCCTGACGCCACGATTATTGGCCAGCTGGCATCGGTCCTGATCATCATCGCCTTTGTTGCGATCACGACGAGCCTCGTTTGGATCGCACTGAAAGAGACAATGGGGCTGCGCGTCACGACAGATACCGAAGACACCGGGATCGATGAGACCAACTACGTGCTCAGTAACTGAGCACGGCCATAGTACACGACGCTACTTGAAACGAGGAGCGAAAAGGATTCGAATTGAAGCTT
>JAPORH010000122.1 GCA_026710325.1 Litoreibacter sp.
CGGGCTAAGGCCCTACTTTCGCACAGAACCACCTAAAGTCATAAGACAAGCGCATGACTCGACCGAGGCTGCGCGCCTGTCGACCGAGCATTGGAACCTGTCACGTGGCCAGATCGAGATGTTTGTGATGCCCGCCGGGCTTGAGGGGCAGATCGCCCTGCCGGTAGCGAATGAGGGATAGGAATGGAACCGATTTACAAGCTTGAGGGCATCTACACCCCGATCGTAACGCCGCTTCATGACGATGGCAGCTTCGACCTTGATGCACTTGCGGATGTCGTGGAGCATTTGGTGGTTGCCGGAGTGCACGGCATCATTTCCGGTGGCTCGACGGGTGAAAATTACACCCAGACGGTCGCGGAACGGCTCGAACTGGCGCGGTTCACCAAGGAAAAGATTAACGGGCGTCTGCCATTCGTTGTCGGCACCGGCACAATGCGCACCGAGGATTCCGTGGCCTTGGCCAGTGGCGCGCGGGAGATGGAGGCAGATGCGATCTTGCTGGGCACCCCGCCCTACGCCGTGCCGACCGAGCGGGAAAATGCGCTGAACGCGCTGACAATCGACCGTGCCGCCGACCTGCCTGTGATTCTTTACAACTACCCTGGCCGCATGGGCGTGGAGATGGGGGAAGAATTTCTCGACCGCGTTGGCCGCTCCCGCAACTTTATCGGGATCAAGGAAAGCTCCGGCGACATTAACCGGGTCCATCTGCTGGCGCGCGATTACCCGCATATTCAAATGTCCTGCGGCATGGATGACCAGGCGCTGGAATTCTTTGCCTGGGGCGCGCGTAGCTGGATTTGCGCGGGCTCCAATTTCCTGCCCGAGGAGCATGTGTTTCTCTATGAGACCTGCGTTCTACAAGGCGACTTCAGCAAAGGCCGCCGTATCATGTCGGCGATGATGCCGCTGATGCGGGTGCTCGAACAGGGCGGCAAATTCATCCAATGCGTCAAGCATGGCACCGCTGTTGCGGGCCTGCGCCCTGGCGGCGTGCGTCCACCGCTCAAAGGGCTCAACAAGGATGAAAAGCGGGAGCTGGAACAGGTGATCCGCGTCCTCAAAACCACCATCACAGCGATCAAGGCGGAGAATTAAGCCATGTCTGAGCTTTTGACCAAAGAAGAATATGAAGCCATCGCCGCGGGCCTGACCTTGCCCACCAGCGCCTTCATTGATGGCGGCTACAGGCAAGCGATCTCTGGCAAGACCTTCGAGACTGTGAACCCGGCGACAGGCGTGAAGCTGGCCGATATCGCTGCCTGCGGCGCAGAAGATGTGGATTTCGCGGTGAGCAAAGCCCGGGAGGCGTTTGATGACGGGCGCTGGTCCAAAATACATCCGTCGGAACGCAAGGATGTGCTAATCCGTCTGTGCAAGCTGATGACCCGCAACGCGCGGGAGTTGGCAGTGATGGAAAGCCTCGACAGCGGCAAGACCATTTTCGACTGCGAGACGGTCGACATCCCCGAGAGCATCCATTGCATCAAATGGCACGCAGAACTGATCGACAAAATCTACGATCAGGTCTCCCCCGCCTCTGACGATCATATCGCCATGGTGGTGCGGGAGCCTGTGGGTGTTGTGGGCCTTGTGCTGCCCTTGAATTTCCCGCTGCTGATGATGGCGTGGAAAATTGGCCCCGCGCTTGCGGCGGGCTGTTCGGTGATTGTGAAACCGGCGGAAGAGACGTCCTTAACCGCCTTGCGATTGGCCGAGCTTGCGGCGGAAGCGGGCGTGCCTGCGGGCGTTTTGAACGTCCTGCCGGGCATGGGACCTGACGTGGGCGAGCCGCTCGGCAGCCACAATGACATCGACATGGTCTCTTTCACCGGCTCGACCGAGACCGGCCGCCGCTTTCTTCATTACTCCGCCGACAGCAACCTCAAAGAGGTGGTGCTGGAGATGGGCGGCAAGAATCCTTGCGTGGTCATGGACGATGCCGAAAACCTCGACATGGTTGCGGCGCATGTGGTCAACGGCGCGTTTTGGAACATGGGGGAGAACTGCTCCGCCGCGTCGCGCTTGATCGTGCATGAGGACGTGAAAGACACGCTTTTGGAACGAGTGAAGGCCCATACGCGCGAATGGGTGATGGGTGATCCGCTCGACCCGCAGGTCCGCGTTGGCGCTTTGGTCAGCAAAGAGCATTTTGAAAAGGTGAGCGGCTACCTGAAACAGGTGAAAGACCCAGTTTTGGGCGGCAAAGCCTCTGGGAGTGCTTTTGTCGAGCCAACGGTAGTCGAGACCACGCCCGACACGGCGCTGGCGCGGGAGGAGATTTTCGGCCCCGTCCTTTCGGTTATGACCGTCAAGAGCTTCGAGGAGGCGATCGCGCAGGCCAACAACACCGAATACGGGCTCGCGGCCTCGCTCTTTACCGCCAACACCAAGCGCGCCATTCGCGGCGCGCGGGCGATCAAGGCCGGCACCGTGACGGTGAACAGCTTTGGCGAAGGCGATATCGCGACACCTTTTGGTGGCTACAAGCAGTCCGGTTTTGGCGGGCGTGACAATTCCATCCATGCCCATGACCAATACACCCAGCTGAAGACGATCTGGATCGATCTCAGCGACGACGCGCCCGACAGCGTCGACTGATGCGGTTGGCGGCCAAAAGACTGCCGGTGCAACCCGGCCCAGCGGCCTGGAACGCGCTTCTAGGCGCGCGCGACGCGCAGCCAGCGCTTGAGGGCAAGGTCAATGTCGATGTGGCCGTGATCGGTGCTGGGTTTGCCGGTCTGTCGGCCGCGCGCCGCTTGGCGCAGAATGACCCGACTTTGCGTGTCGCGGTTTTGGAAGCGGGCGAGATCGCGGAAGGACCGGCCGGGCGCAACTCCGGCTTCATGATTGACCTGCCGCATGATCTGGCCTCTGACAGCTACCTGCATGATGACGCAAGCGAGACGCATCTCAATCGCTCGGCCATCGCCTTCGCCAAGGAGGTCGCGGCCGAGATCGGCATGGGGCGCGACGTGTTCGACCCCTGCGGCAAAGTCAACGCGGCGGCCAGTGCGCGCAGCGACCAACACAACCGCGACTACGCGGAGCATTTGGCGGCGCGGAACGAGCCTTACAGGTTGCTGGATGCTCGCGACATGCAGGAGTTAACCGGAACCGAGTTCTACACCTCCGGGCTCTTTACACCCGGCACCGTTGTCATTCAGCCCGCAGCCTATATCCGGGGGTTGGCGGGCGTCCTACCAGCATCGGTCACGCTTTATGAAAACAGCCCTGTCACGTCGCTCGAACGCAACGGTACCTGGCGGCTCAACACGCCCAATGGCTCGGTCACCTCGCCAAAAGTGATCTTGGCAAATAACGGCCATGCCGAGAGCTTCGGGCTTTTTAGACGCCAACTGATGCATGTCTTCACCTATGCCTCGATGACGGAGTCCTTACCGGAAGCCGTGCTCGGCGGAGAGCCCACATGGGGCGTTACCCCGTCGGAACCGATGGGAACCACCGTTAGGCGCATCAATGGACCGGGCGGCGACCGGATCGTGATCCGCTCCCGCTTTACCTTCAACCCCTCGATGCAGGTCAGCGACGCAGCTTTGGCCAGGGCGGGGAAGGCGCATGACCGCAAATTTGCCGACCGCTTCCCGATGCTAAGGGGCGTCAAGATGGACTACCGCTGGGCCGGGCATCTCTGCCTGACCCGCAACAACGTGGCGGTTCATGGGGAGGTCGAACCGGGGCTCTTCTCTGCCATCTGCCAGAACGGTCTGGGCACGGTGAAGGGCACGCTTGCTGGCATGTCGGCCGCTGATCTCGTGCTGGGACGCGAGAATGACGTGACACGCGCGCTCACGGGCGCTGACGAACCGCAAAAACTACCGCCCGAGCCAATCGCGAGCATTGGCGCAAATGCGGTTCTGAAATGGAAAGAGCGTCGCGCAGGTCGCGAATAAAGGAGAAGACGTCATGAGCGTAGAGGCTGTAGGAACCACCCGCCGCGGGCGCGGCGCGCGCAAAGCAGCGCGGCAGGTACGCGACGTCACCATGCTGCCTGCACTCAAGCTGGGTATCCCGCTGACCGAGCCCATGTCGCAGGAGCGGATCGAGCAAATCGACAATGCCTCCATGAATATCCTTGAGGAGGTTGGTGTCGTGTTCCGCGACGACATCGCGCTGGAAGACTGGCGCAAAGCGGGCGCGGATGTGCGCGGGGAACGGGTGCATCTGGACCGGGGCCTCGTGCGCGAACTCATCGCCTCGATCCCTTCATCCTTCACCTACCACGCCCGCAACCCTGCCAATAACCTGCCGTTCGGCCATGATCATTCGATCTTTGTGCCAATGACCGGCGCGCCTTATTTGCGCGATCTGGACGATGTGCGGCGCAACCCGACGCTCGAAGACCTCGCCAATTTCCACAAGCTCAGCCATATGCTGCCCGCGATCCATTCCTCGGCGCATCATATCGTCGAGCCTTACGACCACCCGATCAGCCAGCGGCATTTGCGGATCACCTATTCGTCGATGAAATACTCCGACAAGACGTTCATGGGGATGACCACCAGCCCCAAAAACGCCGAAGACGTGATGGAGATGTGCGCGATCCTGTTTGGGCGCGAGTTCATGATGACCCACCCGGTGGTGACAGGAAATTGCAACGGCAACTCGCCCTTAGTTTGGGACGAAACCATGCTGGGCGCGATGCGGGCCTTTTGCCGGTATAACCAGCCGGTGCTCTGCTCTCCCTTCGTGCTGGGTGGCGCCAACACACCCGCCAGCGTGGCCCCAACTGTGGCGCAGCTGAACGCGGAAGCCTTGAGCGCGCTGGCCTACACGCAAGTGGTCAACAAAGGCTGCCCGGCGATCTATGGGCACTACCTATCAACCGTCTCGATGAAATCCGGTGCGCCCATGGCGGGCACGCCGGAGATCAGCCTGATGAATATGATGATCGGCCAGATGGCGCGCTTCTATGACGTCCCTTGGCGCACCTCCAACACGCTTGGCGGAGCGAAAACTTTTGACGCGCAGGCGGGTTATGAAAGCGCCTCGACCATGATGGCCGTGCTGATGTCAGGGGCCAACTATATCTGGCACTCCGCCGGATGGAACGAGGCGGGCATGCATTGCTCAATGGCGAAATTCGTGGTCGACGCGGAGCAATGCGCTATGGGCTACCGCATGGCGGAGGGCATTCGATGGGACGATTTCGACGACGCCATCCAGGCGGTGCGCGATGTGGGCCCGGGCGGCCATTACCTGGGCCATCCACATACGTTGGAGCATTTCCAAAAGGCGTTTTTCATGCCGGAGCTCTTTAACAACGATTCAATCGAGCAATGGCAGGCAGACGGCGCCGTTGAAATCAACGAACGCGCGCTGGCCTACACCAAAACGCTGCTCGGCGAGTATCAGGAACCCAAGCTTGATGTGGGCGTGGACGAGGCATTGCGCGACTATATCGCTCGCCGCGAGCGCGAAATCCCTGCCGCCGATGCGCTCAATCAGGACAGGTAACTTGTAATCTCGCGAAGGAGACGACCCATGACCGATATGTCCCCGTTCCAAGGCGAACCAGACGCGGAGCCAAGGCATTTTACGTTCCTGCTGGTTGAGGGTTTTACGCATTTGTCTCTCTCCTGCGCCGTCGAAGTATTGCGCGTGGCGAATATGCTTTCAGCGAAAGAGCTGTTCAGGTGGTCGCTTGCGTCTGAGAACGGTGAGGCGCAGGTCAGCTCCAACGCGATGAAAACCGCTGTTGATCATGGGCTTGATGACCTACGCATGGGCGCAAATCTGGTCGTAATTTCGGGCATTGATGTCGAGGTTCACTGCACCCCGGCTCTCCTCAACTATTTACGCCGCCAGGACCGTCACGGCGTAAATCTCGCGGCGTTTTGTTCTGGCGCGTATATCTTGGCGCAGGCCGGGGTCATGGCGGGCAAAAGTTGCGCTGTGCACTGGGAATACCACCCAATGTTTCAGGAGATGTTTCCCGATGTGAAGCTCGTTGAGAATGCGTTTTGCTGTGCACATCCTTTCACGGCCTCGGGCGGCACAGCCGGCGCTGAACTGCTCTTGCATCTCATCGCGAAGGAGCATGGGCCGGCATTCGCGACCCAAATCGCCGATCAGCTTGTACTGCCTTCCGTGCGCCAAGCCGATGATCAACAACGGGTGCCCGATCACATCCGTTTCGCGTCTCGCAACCCAATCCTTCTGGACGCGATCACGCTGATGAAGGCCAATATCGAGGAGCCCCTCGCCACCTCAGAGATCGCGAATGACCTTGGGGTGTCTATCAGACAGGTGGAGCGCGTCTTCCAGCGCTATATCAACACATCGCCGCGCAAGTTCTACAAGGCGCTTCAGCTGGAACACGCCAAGGCGCTACTGGCGACCACGCGCATGTCGATTGCGGAGGTGACCAGCGCCTCCGGCTTCAACTCCAGCTCGGCCTTTTCTAAGGCGTACCGGCAGCGATTTGGAATCGCTCCGAGCGGTCCGCAAGTTCGATTAGGCGTTCCGGCGATGTCAGGGGGCGTGGCAGTCTAGCGCAAACAGGCCGTCCAAATGCGGAAAAAAGGCAACCACTATTAGCTAAATTAGGCATTGTTTTTAAATCATAATTTTACTGCGCTTCGACGACGCCCTCTTGACCAAAACAGAACCGCTCGCCGCAAAATCGAAACGAAAATCAAATCCATTGACTCCCGAAACCGCTTTCGGTAGCGTTTTCCGAAAGCGGTTTCGGAATTTGTCGAGCAAGCCGTTTTGATCTGGGAGGATCATCATTTTGTCGAAGGGACAGGCGAGCCAAAAGGCGATTGCCGAACATTTGGGCCTTGCGGTTGGAACCGTAAGTCGCGCGATGAATGGCTATCCCGACATTGCCAAATCCACCCGCGACCGGGTGATGGCCGCGGCGCGCGAGCTGGGCTACCGACCAAACAATGCCGCGCGCAGACTTTCGACCGGGGTCTCGGAAGTTGCGGCCTACATTATGCCCGAGCAGACCTCCTCCCTCTCAGAGCCGTTCATTGCCGAGCTTCTCAAAGGCTTAGGGGAAACGCTGCGCAAACGCGGCTGGGACCTGATGGTGACGCACACCACTTCCGCGCAGGATGAGTTGGAGCAGATCGACCGGCTTTGGAACACAGGCGCGGTCGGCGCCATCGTGATTTCACGCCCGCTGAAGAAAGACCCGCGTATTCCGCTGATGCAAAAGCTGGGATGCCCTTTCGTGGTGCATGGCCGCAGCGCATCGGAGGCGCCCTTTGCGTGGTATGACGTCGATGGTCAGGACGCCTTCATGTCATCGGTCAACCATCTGGTTGGGCTCGGCCATCGGCGGATCGCCTTCGTCGGCTCACCTTTGCAATACGAATTCGCGCAAAGCCGTTTGGACGGATACAAGCAAGGCCTCAAGATTAATGGTCTTTCTTATGACCCAGAGTTGGTCCAGATCGCAGATATTTCTGACGCTGGCGGTGAGCGCGCGACGCATCAACTGCTCACCCTCGAAGCGCCGCCGACTGCCATTCTGGCGGTCACCGATACCGTTGCACTTGGGGTTCTGACCGCAATCCGCGCCGCAGGGTTACGACCCGGCCCGGACATTTCGGTTATCGGCTATGATGGATTGCAATTCGGGGTGCATACCAACCCGCCGCTTACAAGCATGGAACAGCCCCGCGCGCATGCCGGGCGCCGTATCGCGGAAATGGTGTTCAACCTCATTGACGGGGCTGACCCCAAAGACGTCACCGAGTTGCAGCGGGCACATCTTGTGTCCCGCGCAACGGACGCACCCGCCAAACACCCAAACAAACCGGAAATTAACAGTGTAAGGGAGAAACAAAATGACACTGATTAAATCCATGTCGACAGGGCTTTTGCTGTCGACGGCCCTCGTGGCCGCAGCGCATGCTGACAGCATCCGCTTCTGGACAATGGAAATCCAGCCAGAGCGGATGGCCGTGCAGGAGGAAATCGCAAAGAAATTCGAAGCGATGACCGGCCATAGCGTCGAAATCATCCCAGTCGAAGAAAGCGACATTCAGACACGTGCCACGGCCGCTTTTGCCGCGGGCGACCTGCCCGACGTGCTAAACCACACCGTGCAGCACCTTCTGCCTTATGCTGAAGCCGGCATTCTGGACACTGCAGCCGCCACCGAAGTGGTCGAAAACCTCGGCGTTGACACGTTTGCTAGCGGCCCCGTCCGCATGGCGATGGCTGACGGTGAAATCGTCTCGGTCCCATCCGATGGCTGGACGCAAATGGTCGTCTACCGCAAGGACCTGTTTGAAGCTGCCGGGCTTGAAGCCCCGACCTCCTTCGACAACATCTCCGCTGCGATCGACGCGCTGCATAACCCGTCTGAGCAATACGGCTTCGTCGCCGCGACCAAGATCGACGAAGGCTACATGATGCAGATGATCGAGCACCTGTCGCTGGCGGCTGGCTACTCGCCGGTGAATGCGGACGGTTCGATCAACGAAGACACCACGCAGCTGGTTGAACTGCTCAACATGTACAAAAAGCTGGTCGAGGCCTCCCCTGAGGGTGACCTGTACTGGTCGCAGTCGCGCGAGCTGTATCTGGACGGCAAAGCCGCGATGATCATCTGGTCGCCTTCGATCCTGGACGAGTTGGGCGGTCTTCGCGACAGCGCACCGGTCACGATCAATGACGACCCGACCTCCAAGGAGCTGGCCGCGAATACTGGTTTTGCAACGCTGATCTCCAGCGCGGGCAACCCAGATGGTGCCGCATGGGCCGACGTGCGCTACCTTGGCATCACCAATGACGCCAACACCGAAGTGGCGCAGGAGTTCGTCGAATTTGTCGTCTCCGAAGGGTACGGCCAATGGCTGAGCCAAGCGCCTGAAGGCAAGTTCCCGGTTCGCAAAGGCCCGGAAGCTGGCTCGACCGAGTATGAAGCAACCTGGGCTGGCCTTGATGTGGGCGTAGACCGCAAGGCTCCGCTTGGTGACATCTACCCCCAGCAGGTGATCGACGATATCGTCGCGGGCCTGTCTGTGGGTGACCGTTGGGGCGTCTCCACCGGCCAACTGGCAACAGCGTCCAAGCTGGTGAACTCCCAGATCATGAGCCGCGTTATCCGTGAGATGACCGATGGCGACCTGACCGTGGAAGAAGCCGCACAAAAGATCGTGGATGAGCATAAGTCCGCTCTCTAAGTCCAGCTGATCCGCGCGCGCCTTGTTCCCAGGGCGCGCGCGACACCCCTTTGTCCAACAGGTCCGATATGTCGAAACCAACGCCCCCAAAAGGTTTGGGGCCGCTCGCTAAACGCGAGATGCGCTTCGCCTATGCGCTGCTGCTGCCGACCTTTCTGGTTGTGCTGTCGGTGGTCCTCTTCCCGCTCCTGGCCAATTTCTGGATTGCCTTCAAACCGATCCAACTTGGCGACCTGCGCACGCCCTCGGTGCTGGTGAACGAGCGCCTAATGGACAAATTGGAAACCGTGGGCGCGGAAGGTGATATCCGCTACCGTGTCCGCAACTCGTCTCGCAAGAGCGACATTGAAGACATCGTGATGACCGACACGGTGCCCGCGAGCCTGACGATCCTGAGCGTGGACGAGCGCTGCATCCAAGACGGTCAGAACCTGACTTGCGATCTTGGAGATTACGAAGGCGGTAAGCGGGAGGACATCATTGTCCGCGTGGCCGCAACACAAGCTTTCGTGGACGCGCCCGACAACATCAAAGACACCAAACCGGTCTTCGAATTTGTGCCGGAAAACGCGCTTCTGTCAGGCGATTTCACATTTGAAAATTTCTCCAAGCTGTTCGACTCGTCCGATTTCTGGCCCGTACTCTGGGCCTCGCTCTACTACACCATCTTCGGCACGCTCGGCGCGCTGGTGATGGGGCTTTTTGCAGCGCAGCTATTGAACATGTCCTTCCGGGGTCGCTCAATCCTGCGCGGGCTGTTCTTGTCGCCTTATGTGGCGCCGGTGATCGCGGTGGCCTTTGCTTGGGTGTTGCTGCTCGATGCTGGGCCCGGAGGCACGCTCAACGCCCTACTGCAACAGCTTGGCGTGATCGAGGCTCCGATCAACTTCTTAGGAACCCGCGCGGTGACACTGGATTTCGGGCTCTTCACCTTTGACTTCCCCGTCGCTTTGACCGTGGTGATCTTGTTTGAGGTCTGGCGCTATTTCCCGCTGGCCTTCCTGTTCATCCTTGCGCGGATGCAGTCCATGTCGACCGACATCTACGAGGCCGCTGAGATCGATGGCGCGACCCCGATCCAGCAATTTTGGTACATTTCGCTGCCGCAGCTAATGGGCATTCTCGCGGTGCTGTTCCTGCTGCGCTTCATCTGGACCTTCAACAAGTTCGACGACATCTTCCTGCTGACAGGCGGTGCGGCTGGTACGCGGACATTGACGGTGAACGTCTATGAGCAGGCCTTCGCGGTTTCCAACCTGGGCGCGGGTGCTGCTGTGGCCGTGGTGGTCTTCGCGGTGTTGCTGTTCTTCGCCCTGATCTTCTTCAAATTCTCGCCGGAGGATGACGCATGAACCGGATTGGAAACATATTCATCCTGTGCCTGCTCTCAGGCGCGTTTTGGGGCGCGATCTACGGCATACTAGTCACGCTGCTGGCGCTGCTTGTGTCGGGCTTTGAGTTCCAGCCACAGGTGATCGCGGCCACGGCTGCAGGCATTGCCGCAGCGGGCGCCATGACGGGCCGTCCGGCAGCGCAACGCACGCGCGGCACCTTTTTCGCAGCAATCGCTTGCTTTATCGGCGTGCTGCTGTTGTTGACCGGCTTTAAGCCGCTTGGCCTTGGGCTCGGCACATACACGATCGGTCAGATCATTTTCGTTGCACTACTAGCTTGGCTTGTCGTCGCAACGGTCGAGATGATTGGTCGCGGCTACGGTCCTGCAACCGAGAAACGCTACAATGTCGAGGTCGTGATCCTGCGCTTTCTCAAAAGCTTCGGGCTCGTCTTCTTCACCATCGCGGTCGCCCTGCCCTTCTTTGTCATGGTGATGATGAGTTTGAAGAACCAACAGTTCCTGCTGGCCAACCCGCTCGATTTTTCGTTGGACCTCAGCGTTGGCGCGGCGGCGATCTTCCGCTCCTATATAGAGCTGTTCACGCAGTACAATTTCGGCACCTTCCTGATCAACTCGACCATGATTTCAATCGCAACGGTTGTGCTGACGCTGATCTTCGCGGTGCCCGGCGCCTATGCGGTGGCAAGGTTGAAATTTCCTGGCCAAGACTTTCTGAGCCGCTCGATCCTGCTCATTTACATGGTTCCAATGATCGTGCTGGTGATCCCGCTCTATGCGGTCTTCTCCCAGATGGGCATTCGCAATACGCTTTGGGGCCTTCTCTTCGTCTACCCGGCCACGACGATCCCGGTCGCGCTCTACATGCTGCAGGGCTATTTCCGCGGCATCCCGGCGGAGCTGGAAGAAGCGGGCTTGATGGACGGTTTGGGCCGCATGCAGGTGATCCTGAAGATCACGCTCCCGCTGGCACTGCCGGCACTGGCCTCTGTCTCCCTCTATATTTTCATGATCGCGTGGAACGAGTTCCTGTTCGCCTTCATGTTCCTCGACAGCGTGAACCTCTTCACCCTGTCGCGCGGGATTGCGGAGCTGAATACATCCGAGGTGCCGCGGCAGCACCTTATGGCGGGTGCCGTGATTGCGACGGTGCCAGTGTTGGTCCTGTTCCTGTGGTTTGAACGGTTCCTCGTCGCCGGGCTGACCGCCGGTTCTGTGAAAGGGTAGAGAAGATGTCACTTAACGATCAAGCCATAGACATCCTGACGGGCAACGACCGGGGCGGCTACACCATTCCGACCAAGGGGCTCTACCCCTACCAATGGAATTGGGACAGCGCCTTCATCGCGCTTGGCATTGCAAGCTATGACCCGGACCGCGCCTGGTCGGAGGTCACGGCGCTTCTGGACGGGCAATGGCCGGATGGCATGATCCCGTCGATCATTTTCCGCAGCGATGATCCAGATTACTTCCCCGGTCCCGCTCGCTGGGGCAAAACCCCGGGTGCAATGCCTTCGACGGGCGTGTCGCAGCCGCCGGTTTTGGCGAGCGTCGTGCGGCAGCTCAACGCGGGCGGCAGCCCAGCAGAGATCGCGCGCATGCGTGAGGTCTTCGCGCCGATCATGAAATGGCATCGCTGGTTCCAGAGCAGCCGTGTGATGCACGGGGCAACGGTCACAACGCACCCCTGGGAAACCGGACGCGACAACTGCCCGGAGTGGAATATCGGGTTGGACCAAATGGCGGTGGCCCCTGACCTAGCGCCCTACGTGCGGATGGACAACAAGCACGTGAACCCGCGTTTCCGCCCAAGCCAGGAGCAATACGACAAATACTTAACCATCGTGCAACGCGGTGAAGAAATGGGCTGGGACCAAAACCGCCTGCTGCATGAAGGTCCGTTCCTTATGGCAGACCCGACCTTGCACTTCGTCCTGCTCCGCGCCAACCGCGACTTGAAGGCGATGGCGGAGATTTTGGGCGAGGACACGGCTGAGATCGATACCTGGATAGCCTCTGGCGAGGCTAGTGCTGACTATATGTGGAATGATGCCCTTGGCGCTTTCACAGCGCGCGACGTCAAGACCGGTGCCTTTTCCACTGGCTTCTCCAACGCCAGCCCGCTTTGCTTTTACGCCGATGCCGGCACGCCGGAGCAGCGCGGGCGCATCATGGAAAACATGAAACGGATCGCAGGCAAGGTACGCTTCATGCTGCCCAGCTGGGACCCGGACGCCGATGCGTTCGAACCACAGCGCTACTGGTGTGGTCCCGTCTGGCCGCAGATGAACTACATGGTGGCCGAAGGACTGGCGCGCGCGGGTGAGGTCGAGATGGCCGGACGCATACGCGAAGACCTGTCTGCGGCCATCCGGCAATCAGGTTTTTGGGAATGCTTCAATCCGCTGACCGGCGAAGGCTGTGTGGGCAATAATTTTTCATGGACCGCGGCCGTTTGGCTGACATGGCACGGGCCTCAGCCCCTGCGCGGCGCGGCATAAGGGAGGCCAGGACATGGGGTCAATTCAGCTTCAATCAGTTGAGAAATGGTTCGGCGAAGTTCAGGTCATCAAAGGCATCGATCTTGATATCCACGACGGCGAACTGATCATTTTCGTGGGGCCGTCAGGCTGCGGAAAGTCTACGCTACTGCGCATGATCGCAGGCCTTGAGGAAACCAGCCGTGGCAAAATAATGCTCGATGGCAATGACGTCACCGACAAGGTCCCCTCAGAGCGCGAACTGTCGATGGTGTTCCAAAGCTACGCGCTGTACCCGCATCTCTCGGTTGAAGAAAATGTGGGCTTTGCCTTGAAGACTGCGGGCCGTCCGAAGGCGGAGATCAACGAGAAAGTTTCCGCCGCAGCCGATGTGCTAAAGCTGACAGACTACATGGACCGCCGGCCGAAAGATCTGTCGGGCGGGCAGCGCCAACGCGTGGCCATTGGCAGGGCAATTGTGCGCGAGCCAAAAGGGTTCTTGTTTGACGAGCCGCTGTCGAACTTGGACGCCGCCTTGCGCGTCGAGATGCGGTTCGAGGTGGCCCGGCTGCACAAGACACTTGAAAGCACGATGATCTACGTGACCCATGACCAGGTGGAGGCGATGACGCTCGCCGATCGGATCGTGGTTCTCAAGGACGGGATGATCATGCAGGTGGGCACCCCGCGCGAGCTTTATGAAAGCCCAGACAACCTTTTCGTGGCGCAATTCATTGGCAGCCCGAAGATGAATGTCATCGCCCGCGCTGATAACGACTGGGATGGCCCGGAAGGCGCGCAGCATCTGGGTATCAGGCCTGAGCATATCTCCCTCTCCGCGCCCTCCGCTGATGCGCGGCTGGAAGGCACGATCGAAATCGCAGAATACCTTGGCGCCGACTATTTCTACTACGTCGATTGCGGTGCAGCGGGCCGGATCACCGTGCGCGCGCTTGGCTCCTCAACTCTGGTCGAGGGCGACAAGGTCGGGCTGCATTTTGAGGATGCACAGCGCCACTTCTTCGACGCAGATGGTCAGGCAATGCGGTAGCCGCAAGCCTATCATTGCAATTGAAGAACCTTTGCGAACCCATTGAGCACCTGATCACCCGACATGTTTGGGTTGATCCCAATCTGACGCATCGCATGGATTAAGTCCCGGTCATATTGCGTAGGGTATCGATAAGCGTAGTCTAGCGCGCCTACGGAGGGAAATCCACGCGGAGAGGAACCCAAGCCCACGATAGAAAACAGGAATTCATTTGCACAGGTGACTACATCGCCGGTCAGGGCTAGCGCGCTCCATCTGAGGTGACCGGTCGTTAGATCGTTGAACTGCGAACACGCAGTAAATGGGCGCGTCGAACCACTCGAGATTTCCTGTTCTCGATCTTCAAGCCATGTCTTAAAATACCGCATCTTAGTGTCCTCAGAAAACCGATCTGCTGTCGACTTCAAGAAATCGATGGAGCCAACATAGATCAGCGCGTCAGGTACGCCAAATGCCGAGACGAATTCGACATCAACCTCAAGGAGCTCCTGCAGAGGCATCGTCTGTGCGAAAAAGGCCCTTTTGATGCCTTCGGAAATTACTTCGTTTCCGCTTTGGTAGACCAACGCGATCTTGATGGTTGCATCCTGTCACGTCATCGCAAGACACCCGTCGTTCATCGTATAGCAATCACCGCTTGCCAAGTGAAAGAGCTTCGGCAAACTGTCACGCTCCAAAACACTCGAAAAGTCAATTGGTTCGGACAGGTCGGCTCGCGGGCCATTGGCTATTTTCCCGCTAGCATCAAACGTATACCCTTTTTGACTTAAGCGACTTCTCGCATCAGCTTTGAACGTCGTCGCAAGCATAGCTTGACGCAGGTCTGCTGCCGCATCTCCCGCAGAGAGGAATGCAAAAAGTGGGACAAGGACAAACAAACAAAGCCAGTTGAGTTGGTTTTGTATTCCGTCCCAAATTAGCCGACATTCCCCAAGTGGCCTTCCGTCCGACATCAAGATCGCCTGATTTTGTCCT
>JAPORH010000214.1 GCA_026710325.1 Litoreibacter sp.
CGCGCAAAGACATCAATGACGATGGCGACATACACAAACCCCTGCCAGGTCGCGACATAGGTTAAGTCGCTCACCCGAAGTATGTTCGGTGCGGACGCATAGAAATAACGGCTCCCCTTGTACAACGGGCATGGCTGAGACTTGTCCGAGACGGTTGTCTTCGGCTTCTTGCCACGAATGACTCCTTCCAAACCCATATCCTTCCTCAGTCGCACAACTGCACATCAAGCGACATCAAAGCCCTCTCGGCGCATTTGGTGCCATACCTTCCGAACACCGTAGACCTCGTGGTTCTGTTCCCAGACCCGTTTGATCTCAGGGTGCAATTCCTCATCTCGTCTAGCCCGATCCGACAGCAAGTCAGAGGCCTGTTGCTTAGCCATGTGATCAAAGAACGTTGATGGGGCAATCGGCAGCACTCGGCAGATTGGCTCGACCCCATGATCACTTAGGTGATCTTCAATGAACCGGATCATCGTTTGAATGGGCGGTCGAGCTCCGTCCCGCAGCGCGGCAGTCGCCGCATGCGGCGATGAGAGTGGGGGCAAAATATGCGGAGGCCTTGCGCCGGTTCTCATGGGCCTGTTTCAGTTCGCGCACTTCACGTTCAAGGGCACTCGCCATTGTCCTCGGACCAATGGCGGACAAAGGCTCGTTCTTCTCGGCCTGTTCAGTCGTTATGCCGCCACGTTGGCCGGTATCAACTTCGACCTTGTTGACTCATTCGTTCAGCGTTTGCGGCGTGCAGCCAAACTTCGATGAAATCGAAACAATAGCCGCCCAACGGCTCTCGTGCTGCCCTGCGCCATACAGCACCATCCGCACAGCACGCTCCTACACTTCTGGTGAATACTTGTTCGTTGCCTTTGTCATGATGCTCCATCCTACTCATGAGTTGGAGCCTCCGGAAAACCCGGCGCGGTTCAGAACTACTGTCTGTCATGAAACAAACCGCCGTGAGGCCGAGGGCTTTATTTTGTGGACTGGTGATGATCAATTGGGGGCTGAGTTTGGAAAGCTCAGTTCTCGGCAGTTGAAAGCTCGAATGAACGGAACAATTATTCTAAAAACACGACCGCTTACACGTTTTGACCCGACCACTAGTTGATTGAGACTTTACTTCGTTCCATTAGTCCTTAGCTGAGCAAGGCTTCAAGAATATATCTCAACGTGACCTTCACCTTTCAAAATTGTATGGCTCTGAAGCATAGTCTGATGTGCAGCTTGTTATTTTAAATCTGTACTTTGCTTGTCATAACCCGAAACCAGCGCCTGTACGTCCTTTTCCGATGGAGGAAGCCATCCGCGGTCAGAGTCAAGGTCGAAAGCTTTGCTCTTGCCAAAGATTTGGGCTTCGCGTTCGGCCATGAGAGTGCGTGACTTTTCGATGTAAGCCTCGTTTTCGCTGATGGGGATGTCTGGATCATGAACCATTGCCATCTCTTTGAGAATGTAACGGTCATCTTCCGCGAATTTCCTAGAAACAAGCTCTGCATCGAACGGATGCATGCCCAGAAGTTCGAACGCCGAGCGGCCGGTGCGCACGCTGGAATCAAAGGTTTCGCGAATAATCTCATCAGCGCCCATCGCAAAGAGGTCATAGACATGCTGCCGGTCCACGGCACGGGCGATGATCTTCACGTGTGGATGGTTCTCCCGGACATAGTGGACCAGAGCGTTGATTTGCTCTTTCCCATCGATGGCGACGATTAGCAGGTGCGCTTTTTCGATACCGGCGGCGTGCAGCAAGTCAGGTCGTGTCGCATCGCCGTAGAACACTTTGAACCCGAAACTGCGCAGCATATCCAGATGCCCTGCGCTGTAGTCCAAAACTGTCGTGGTGTATCCAGCCGCCCGCAACATTCGGTTCACGATGCCGCCAAATCGCCCGTGGCCAGCGATGATGACGTTGGCCTCCTCTTCGATCTCATCGGCATCACGCTCCTGCGACGTGACAAAGCGTGGGGCGATGACTTTTTCAAACAGGATGAACAATGAAGGTGTCAGCAGCATCGACAGCGCCACCACTAGGAGCAGCTGGTCGGCGAGAGGCGAAGGAATAACCTGATTGGCCACCGTGAAAGATAACAGCACAAAGCCAAATTCACCGGCCTGGGCGAGACCAAGGGCGAAGAGCCATTTGTCCTGGCCTTCGATTTTGAAAATCCCCGCAAGCACCAGCAGAACACCAGCTTTTAGCCCGATCAGGCCAAGCGTCAGACCGATGATCAGGCCGAGTTGTCCGAATAGCAGCCCAAAGTCGATGCCGGCACCCACTGTGATGAAAAACAGTCCCAGAAGAAGGCCGCGAAACGGGTCAATGTTCGACTCCAGCTCGTGCCGGTACTCGCTGTTGGCCAGAACCACCCCGGCAAGGAAAGTGCCGAGGGCAGGAGAGAGACCCACCAGCGTCATCAAAAGCGCAATGCCGATCACGAACATCAAGGCGGTGGCGACGAAGAGCTCCCGGAGCCCGGCCATCGCAATGAAGCGAAACAGGGGCCGTGTCAGGTAGATGCCGCCAAGGATGACGGCACCGATTGCACCGATGGTCACAAGCCCGGCGGCCCAAGCGGGGAGGCCGGCCACGAGGCTGAGGGAGGGGCCGTGCCCGTCATCGTGGTGGCCATCGCTATGATGGTCATCACCATGCCCGGCATCACTGTGACCGGCTTCCGCGCCCAGATCCATCAGCTCCGGCATCGCAAGAAGCGGTATGAAAGCCAGCATCGGGATCACGGCGATGTCCTGAAACAGCAACACCGAAAAGCTTGATTGCCCGCCTTCGGTTTTCATCAGGCCCTTTTCGTTCAGTGTCTGCAAAACAATCGCGGTCGAAGATAGGGCCATCACCATCCCGACGGCCAAGGCGATGGTCCAGTAAAGCCCAAAGGCAAGTGCGACGGCCATCACCAGGACCGTGGTGCCAACCACCTGCAAACCGCCGAGCCCCAGCAGTCTGGCCCGCATGTTCCAGAGCATTCGGGGCTCCAGTTCGAGGCCGACAAGGAACAGCATCATCACCACGCCAAACTCGGCAAAGTGCTGAATTGCGATGACATCGACGCCAAGGGCCGCCAGAACTGGGCTTATCACAATCCCAGCGATCAGGTAGCCCAGGACAGACCCAAGGCCGAGCCGTGAGGCAATGGGTACGGCGATCACGCCGGCGATCAGAAAGACGAAAGCCAGAAGCAGAAATTCGGTCATCGGGTCAGCCTTCCTCAGATGCGGATAGCAGGGTGCCAAGGTCCGGGGCCGTTAGCACGTCGTGGTTTGTGGGCAGGGGCAAGGCGATGGTATCGTCGCGCAATGCAGACAAAAGTTGCCCATAGCCTTTTGCATGGGCGGCAATCTCGGTCTCTTCCTCGGCCTTGAGCGCGCTGTAGAGCACGTAGGGCGGAAGGAAGTCCATCTTGCACAGCCGCGCTGTCTGTTCGAGCGGGGTAAGAAAGGTGCGCAGTGGATAGTGCTGATATCCCTTGGGCGTATAGGCTTCGTACGAGCCACCTGCCGTGATCGCCACAAGCATGGATTTGCCAGCCAGCTTGTCCCCGTCATGGCCATAGGCAAACCCATGCTGCAGCACTAGATCCTGCCATTCCTTGATCAGGCTGGGGGTCGAATACCAATAGAGCGGAAACTGGAAGACAATCACCTCATGCGCAAGCAGTCGCGCCTGTTCGCGGTCCACGTCGATGTCGTGGCGGGGATACTCGGCGTAGAGATCGACAAAGGTGATGCCATCAAGGCCGCGGGCCGTTTTAGCCATCTGCCTGTTGGCTCGGCTGAAATTCTGACCCGGGTGCGCGTAGTAGACAATGATGCTGGACAAGGTTTCGTTCTCTTTTTGTTTTCATCACAGGCGAGGGGCCCTGGCCCAGCACCATTTGGCCAGCCCTATGAAATGAGCTTTTCGATGGCTGCCATCACCGCATGGCGATGGTCCGCGTTTTGGGCAGAAGAATGTGGTGCCGCAAAGCGCCCGGAATCGTTGTCAAAATAGGCGCCTGATTTACCAGCAAAGCTTTCATCCAGCGTGGCTTTGATCAGGATATCGGCACCGATGGACAGATCGTTGCCCGCAACGCCAAAACCTTCCTTGACCATCTTTGACGCCAGCAGGGAGCCCGGATTGACGGCAACCACGACCGGACCAGTTGGCAGGTTGGCCGCCATCTCTTGAGTCCAGATGGTGAGCGCCAGCTTACTTTGTGCATAGGCTTCCATGTGATCCAGCGACCGGCCGCACATCATTGCGTCCACATCAACCGGCGCTTGTGCGGCGGATGAAAGGTTCACGATGCGGCCGGTTTTCGGGATGATCTGCAAAAGCCGCTGGGCCAGCAGGTAAGGGGCCAACGTGTTGACGACAAAGCGCGCATCAACACCGGACGGTGTGGCCGGGTTGGGTAGACGCAGAACGCCTGCATTGTTGATCAGACCATCAAGCCGGTCGTGCTTTGCCATGATCGCATCCGCCAGCGCCGCAGTCTGTTCGAGGTCTGAAAGATCAGCCGTATAAGTCTCAGTCTTGCCTCCAATCTCGCTTGCTGCGCGCGCCAGCTTTTCAGTGCTGCGGCCGTGCAGCAAAACCGTATGGCCAGCAGCGACCAGTTTTTTGGCAGTCAACAGGCCGATGCCATCGGTAGATCCTGTCACGAGGATGGTCTTTGTCATTTTGGGCTCCAATCGGATGTCAGGCGGGCAGGGCGCCGGGTTTCAGTAGCGAACGAGGGTGCGGCTTTCGATGCTTTGGCGGATCGTGGTGACACTCTCGTCTTCGATAAGGTCGATGGCACTGTGCGCGATCGAAGGGCGGCCCTGGCTATCGTAGATGTTGAAAAAAGCGACCTCGTCCGGCGTCATGCGGGACTGATATAGCCATTCATGCGAGGGGCTGCCCACGATGCCCATGATCTGGCCTTTGCGGTCGGGATAGATGAGGTCCAGCAGCAGCCAATCGTCTGATGGTACGCTGGAGGGACGCAGAAAACCAAGTGGCGCAGAGTTGATCGGGTTGCCCACGGGACGCCAGACGTTGATGAAGGCATAGTGGCCCTTGGACCAGTCTTCGGCCTTGTCAGCACCAAGAATATCAATCAGCCGCTGCTTGGCCCCGTCTTCGCTGTAATCGCTGTGCACGTTGCGCGCAGGCTTGCGCACGGCATTCGGATCATCGGTGCGCACAGTATGGTCGAAAATGATCACGTCTTTTGCGCCCACTTGTGCCGACAGGAGTCGCGTCAGCTCAGCGTCGTAGGTGGGTTGCCAGTCGTTGCTATTTGAAAAATCGGTAACAGCCGTCGGGAAAGTGGCAAAGCTGACGCTGTCGGTTGCAAAATCCACCGTAACATCGCCGGAACGCACGTCATGTACGTTGATGCGCGTTTCTTTCAGTTCGGGTGAGATCATCTTGCCCACCACGCCACCGGCATCAATGTGAAACGCCTGACGTTCGGGTTTGTGAACGTGGTAGTTTACGTGTCCATGTTTGAGCATTGGTCTTGTCCTTCCACGGGGTGCGGATTTGTTTGTTTGCACAAAAATAAACGATTACTTTGCGAATAAAACTCGGCTAGATCGGTTACAGAATTCGCAATTTTGGTATAATCATGGATACAGATAGCCTGCGGTTGTTTGTGCTCGCTGCGGACAAGCTGAACATCAGCGCAGCCGGGCGGGAACTGGGCATGGTCCCTGCCGTTGCCAGTGCGCGATTGGCAAAGCTGGAAAAAACCATGGGCGCAGACTTGTTGCACAGGTCAACGCGCAAGGTTTCCGTGTCGCTGGAAGGATCAGAATTCTTGCCGTTTGCGCGCGAGATCATCGCACAGGAAGACGCAGCTCGGGTAGCGCTTGGTCAAAAGAGCCTCGAGATCAGAGGCACCATCCGTTTCACGGCGCCAAGCACCTTTGCGCAACGTTATGTGGCACCATTCCTGCCCGAATTTGCGGAGCGGCACCCGAAGATTGATCTGGATCTGCGTTTGTCAGACACCCAGTACGACCTGATCGACGGCAGCTTTGATCTCGCCATTCGGAACGCGGCGTTGGAGGATACGAGCCTCAAAGGACGCAAGCTCGCCCGCGATGGGCGCATCCTTTGTGCGTCACCGGACTATTTGCGCAGGTTCGGGGCACCCGCCTTACCAGAGGACTTGACGCACCATCACCTGATAGCCTTCAAGGACCGCCAGGCGCGACCCCTCATTGGTCCAGAAGGGCAGGCCGGTCTTTTTGACCCGCAAAATGCGCGATGCCAGATGACAATGGACGATGGTATGGCCCAAAAAGCGGCGACATTGGCCGGGGCCGGGATTTCAATCAACTCTCTATGGAACGTGTTTGAAGAAATCTCGGACGGTCGTCTTGTCGAAGTACTGCCTGGCTACAGGCTCGACGCCGAGACCGCGCTTTGGCTAGTTTATCCGAAGACTAATGTTCTGTCGCCAAAAGTCCGGGTGTTCTTGGATTTCCTTCTGGAGAAGATAAGTGCTTGCGAGGTGTTTACCCGGCCCTAAGCCAAACCGGGTAGAACAGTCTTGATCCCAGCGACAACCATTTCCACCGCGATGGCCAGCAGGATCATGCCCATCAACCGGGTCATGATCACCCGCATTGTGTCAGTCAGCACCTTGCCGAAGAATGAGGCAAAGAAAAGCACGCCGAACAGCATCGTCAGGATGACGCCGACCACTCCAGCGACTGACAGCAGTCCGGAGACACCCTTTGCATGTCCGGCATAGATGATCAGAGTTGCAATAGTCCCGGGGCCCACGATCATTGGGAAGGTGATTGGATAAAATGCAAGGCCGTTTAGGTCTTGCAAGTGGTCCTGTTCGTCGGCGCTGCCATGATGTGATGCAATGCCTGCGCCGTTTAGCATTGACCAGGCAATATGGGCCAGGACAATACCGCCGGCGATGCGGAACTCGTCAATCGTGATCCCGAAAAACCCGATGATCTGCTGCCCGGCAAACAGGATCACCATGCACATGATGGCAGAGAACAGGACGATTTTGGCGGCAAGCTTGCGTTGCTGCGCCACCGTGAAACCAGCCGTGAGGGCCAAAAAGATCGGCAGGTTTACGAAAGGGTTCATAATGGCAAAGAACGCACCAAATGCGCGAGTCAGTTCTGCGGTATCCATCTCTGGTGATCCCTTTTATACATCTGCGTCGGGGCGACGTCTGGTGCCGCGCCCCGACGGTTATTTTGATTTTCTAGCCTTTAGAACGGCGCGAAGCCATCAGACCGGGCTGCGGGGATCGCCCACCGCTCTTCCGGTGCAAGAGGGGGCACATTCACCCCACCGCGGGCAACTTGACCATGTTGCCCATAGAGCCAAAGCACAAAGTTCGAGCGTGACCCTTCTGTGATGGGCTCAGAAGCGTGGGGCACGCTGCCGTGGTGGATCAACGCGACCCCGGGCTCGAACTTCAGGCTTTCGACGCGACGCGTTTCAGGATCGATGAAGGTGACGCCGGATCCCGCGAAGCTTTCGCCGGGCAGGTTGAGGTTGATATTGAGCGTCACCGAAGAGGCGTCGGAATGCGGACGCAAAGACGTGTCCGTATCTGCCTTCCACTGGATCGAGAAACCGAAAGTCTGGTCGTCATAGCCCGCCACATCCGGAAACAACAAACGTGAGATTGGCCGCATGTACCGGTTCATCAGGCCGCCATAGAAAGCCTGAAAGTTCGGCGCGCCCAGATATCCTTCGGAGCGCGGGTCCAGCATCGCGCCCGCACGATTGAGCGATATACCATAAGGCGGACGTAACGGGATGTCGGCATTGGCCGCTTTCTCCATGTAACCGCGCAGGACAGCTAGTTTTTCTGGGTCAAAGAACTGTGCCTTGTAAACGCCAGGAAAGACTTCTTCCCACAGATCCTTTACAGCGCTGTCGTCTTCAGGATTTTCCCAGGCCGCATCAATGGCATTGCGCAAGGCTGGTGAATAGAGCGCATCGTCAAGGGTCAGGCCGCCGAGGTCGGCATTTGTTTCCCATTCTTTCCATGCATCTTGGAACAAATTGGTATTGTTGTTCCAGAAGTGATGTACTGACGGCGCGCGCTGCAGCATCGCCTCGCGGGTCGGGCGCTCGATTTCGCGAGCAAGAGCGAGTGAACTTTGGGTCATGTCGTGTTCCACTTTAATGAGTGTTTCTATCTGCCTAGAAAGTATTGCCTCTCCATCGACATAAAAAGACGATGAAACAGATAACAGCATTCGTGTTTCGATGATAATTGAGGGTGAGGCACTACGGTGCCGGGTAGCGTTTCAGATCCGCGCGGACCAAACATCCAAGCGGGAGCACACCGCGCCAAGGCGCGGCATGCTGCCCGTCAAAGATCAGTTGATCTCTTGGACTTTCATGACCAGATCGCCCCAGTTGCGCTGGTTCTCCATGTCGTGTTCAAGCCCTTGCTCATCCGCAATGGTGAACCGTTTGATTGCCGGTGTTTTGCTGGTGGCCTGATAGAGCCAATAGGCTTCGGCCTTCAGCGCCTCGTCGATGGGTTTGTCGATGGATTCGTATACCATCTGCTTGCAGGCGTTGATCGATTCCGCCGGGAACTGCGCAATACGCTGTGCCAAAGCGTCCACGTAAGCCCCGATCTCATCAGGCTCCAGCGCCTTGTTGATAGTGCCCAGACGTTCGGCGTCGTCGGCATCGTAGTCCTGCGCGCTCAGAATGATCTCCAGCGCCTTGCCCAGCCCGGTCTGGCGCGCCATGCGGGACGCACCGCCGCCGCAGGGCAAGATGCCCATGCCGACTTCCATCTGCATGAACTTGAACTTGCCCCGCGCGGCAAAGCGCATGTCGAGCGCGAGCGCCAGTTCATGCCCGCCCCCGCGGGCAAAGCCTTCCAGTTTGGCGATCGTGGCTTGCGGCACTTTGCTGATGCGTTCGCACACGGCCTGCAGGTCCAGAAGCTGCGCTTCATCGCGCGATACCGCTTCTTCTGACATGTCTTTAAGAAGTTCTGTGTCGTAATGGCAGACCCAGACTTCGGGGTTGGCGGATTGGAAGACCACCACCTTCACATTGCGGTCGCGTTCCAGCCGCATGGCGAGGCTGTTGAGGTCGGCGAGCATCTCTTGCCCCTGAACGTTCACCGAACCAAAGTCGAAGGTGACGGTCGCGATTGCATCTTTAACGTCGACACTGAAAGTTTGGAAGTTCTCGTACTTCATCATGGTCTCCTAATATAAATCCGCCTTTGGCGGTCGTTTGGTGTTTCGCGGTCCAATCAACGGTGTGCTGCCGCTTGCGAGTCATTTATTGAGTGCGATTTGCGAATAAACAGATATATATGGAATTCAGTTTTCGCGATTCACGGTAAAAACCGAAATACGTTCTGAACCCGCTCCCCACACGTGATGGGCCTGAAAAGTAGACAGGCATCCCGATTCAGGTCAGACTGAAGGGGAAGGCTCTTTGGGAGGAGGCTTTCATGACCCGTTCGAACCTAAGAACGCCGGTTGCGCAGGCCATACGCTCTTCGTGGGAACGATGTGAACGCGTTCACGGACTCAATCGCGATGTGGGCAATCCGATCCTACGGCTGCAGTCGTCGGAAGTAGCCCCACGCCTTGAAGCGCTGACTGAACAGATCGGGGGCCGGCACGGCATTTTCCGAAAGCTGGCGCAGATCGCTTCTGCCGCTGGCCATTGTCTGGTTGTGACGGATAGGGATGGCATTCTTGTCCGGCTAGAAACGGAGGACCCGGGTAGCGACTGGAACGGCATCACGATCGGGTCGGTCTGGGATGAGCGGTTGGCGGGCACCAATGGAGTATCCATGGCCCTATCTGAGGGACGGGAGGTGACGGTCAGAGGCGGCGAACATTTTTATTCGAGTTTGCAGGCCTTTTCCTGTTCTGGCGTACCGCTCCGAAATTCAGCCAATGAGATCATTGGCGTTGCCAGCTTGTCGTCGTTTGACCGTGGCAGTCCCGGCGACGGGCTGTTCGCGCAGCAACTATTGAGCGCTGCAGCGAGCCGGGTCCAGCAAACTCTGTTTTTGCGGGATTTCAAAGAGGCTGCGATTGTTTCTGTCGCAGTGCCGGGCCGGCGCGAATTGATCAAAGGGGCGGAGCTTGTCGCCGTTGATGAGCGCGGCGTCATCCTTGGCGCGACTTCGGCCGCACATGCAGTGTCGGGCTTGCATGATCATGCAGAACTGACGGGCCGTCCTTTTGACGAGGTTTTTGGGACAGACTGGCGCAGCCTCGATCAGGTTCCGGGCCGGGTCATGTCAGTGCGCCGCGACAAAGGCCCACTGCTCGATCTTTGGACGCGCGCGCCTGTGAACAATGCCAAGGCGTTCCCGGGCTTTCGCCCTAGAACCGTGCCGGTTAAACGTCGGAACCTGCCATCGTCCGCCAAGGAACTTGCAGCAGGGTCGCAGATCATGGCGGCGATTTGTGAGCGCGCAAGCAACAGCTTTGACCATAGTGTTCCGATGCTCTTGGAAGGGGAAACCGGCACAGGCAAGTCAACACTTGTCAAAATGCTGATCGGCAATTCCCCCAATGTCACCATTGATTGCGCTGGTTTGTCTGACACGGTTGATGAACGCGGTTATGTGCATTCGCTGATTGAACAGGCCCGCATCGCGGGCGGACTGGATCACGGCACCAGCCTGATTTTCGACAATGTGGATGAGATGCCGTTCTTTGCCCAGAACATGTTCCGTTGTTTGTTGGAGGAGGCTGAGAACGCAGCAACCGACACGGTCAAGATCCTGAGCACAAGCCGCCAGCCGCTGCTGGATGCTGTGCGGCAGGGGGCGTTTCGCGAGGACCTCTATTTCCTGCTGTCAGGTGTGAAGTTTGTCCTGCCTCCGGTGCGCGACAGAGAACGCCCTGCCATTCTGGCGCGCAGCGTTGCTGCTCAGTTGGCTAACCGGACTGTAGACATCAGTGATGAGGCGCAGACCGCGATTAACACCTATGACTGGCCCGGCAACGTGCGCGAGATGCGCAATGCGCTGCGGCAGGCCCTGTTACAGGGCGATGGCAAACGCATTGCGGCTTTGGATATTGCCCTGGTGGAGCCACGCATAAACCGCACTCGAAAGGTGGCAAAGCTGCACTTCAGCGACGAAGAAGAGGTGCTGATGGATGCCTTGAGAAGCGCGAACTGGAATGTCTCGCGCGCCGCGCGCTCCCTTGGCATTGGTCGAGCCACCATCAACCGAAAGATCAAGGCGTTTGGGATCTCCCGCCCGACCTGACCGGGCGGGAGCAGATGCGGCTCAGAACCTGTTGAACCCGCCCTTTTGCGCGATGTATAGTGGTGAGATGCCCTCCAGCACACCTTTGATATAGGGCGTGGCATTGTCTGACACGATGCCCATGCAGATGGAAACAAGCTCAAAGAACCGGCCCGCGTAGTTTTCGGCAAAGCCTTTGACGTGCAGGTCGCCGTTCTCGGCATCGGCATAGCGTTCGAGAATGTGCCACTTGCCGGTGTCGCCGACCTCGTACCATTCATATACGAGCGTCCCGTCCTCCTTGCTGGTGCGCTCCACGAGTTCGTCCATCAGCGCCTGAAAGCCCGCCCTATTGGCTTTTGGAACTTCGACTTCGAGGTGAATGTGGATGGTATCGTTGGACATGATTTCCTCCCTAATTGGTCTTGTCCGTTTGAAACTGGCGGGCCCGCATTGCGGCGTCATAAAACGCGTCCGCGGGCAACTCCGAGATGTCTGTGGCGGCGGCAAAGCTGGTGTGGGCGGCGCGCTTGACCTCACTTAACCCAAGGTGGCGATGAAACTCAGACACAGCATCCGTGCCGGGTTGAAACGTCTCTTCGGTCAGGATTAGCGCGTGGGCCAGCACCCGTGGCCCTTTGGATGCATCGGGACGCCAGAACTGCGCGATTCCGATCACCTTTTTGCCGCCAATCGACAGATTCCAGTCTCCGTCGCAAAAGCCGCCGGGCGTCGCGCCGGGGTTGAGCGTGATCGGCGCTCTGCGCAGGACCTCCTGAAGGGCCCCGACGAGCAGGCGGTATCCGTCCTCCATCGTGAAGCGGGTAGGGGCGTTGTAGCTAAGGGCCAGGTTCACAATCAATTCCGGCACCCTGTGGCACAGCCCCACCCCCGGTGGAGCGCAAATGCACTGGCCAATCTTGTGCTGACAGTTTGTTTTGCGCCCCTGCAAACCCGGTGTTCCGCTCAAATCTGCGCGGGCAAACGATCCCCGAAGCCCGGGATGCCCAGAGCCTAACCTGCGGGCCGTCTGAGGTGAAAAGATCATGCTCAAGTCTCAGCCCCTTCGCAGCATCTGCGACCAGCCGCACTAGGGGTGTCACACAGCAAGCCCTTCGATTTCATCGCAGATCGCGGTCATCAATTCGCCTGCAGGTGCGCCATCCAGCGCGCGGTGGTCAAAGGTTAGCGACAGCCCCATATGTGGGCGCAATTCGATGCCGCCGTCTTGTGCACGCAGGGCCCGGTCGGTCATCCGCCCAATGCCCAGAATACAGATCTGGCCCTGATTGAGGATCGGTGTGAAGTGTTCGACCCGTGTGAGGCCAAGGTTCGACACGGTAAAGGTGCCCCCAGTCATCTCGGTCACGGTCAGCTTGTTGGTCTTGGCTCGTGCAGCAAGGTCCTGGCGCGCGGCGCGTAGCGCACTGACGTCCATTTTGTCCGCCCCAAAGATCGCCGGTGCCACCAACAGGTTTCCCGGCAGAGCGATGGCAACTGACAGGTCAACCGCGTCGTGTAGGTGCACGTCGCGGTCCACGACCTTGCCGTTGGCATCCGGCACTTTTTTCAATGCGCGCACAACAGCTAGTATTAGCAAGTCCTCTACAGATACCTTCGTACCGGCTTCGGCCAGCCGCGCTTTTTTCTCTGCCATCAGAGTGCTGGCATCCGCGCTGCCGTGATGGGTTAGCTGGGCTGCGGTTGCGAGGCTTTTAACCATCGCATCCGCGATCATGCCCCGCACCCCTTTGAGCGGGACGGTGCGCACGTCCTCGGTCATGAAATTGTCCCGATAACGCCGCCCTTGGGAACCACGGCGTCAGCTTCCTCCTTGATGGAGATGGACCCAGAGGCGGGAGCGTTGACTTCGTATTGCACTTTCGCCGTCATGATCTCGGCGATTAAAGCACCTTCTTCGACCGAAGCCCCGTCGCTGACGAGCCAGGTGGTGATGACCGCCTCTTCGTCCTCTTCCCACAGATCGGTCGGTATGATGATGTCTGTTGCCATGGTGATGTCCTTCGAGTTGGAGACTTGGGGGCCACCCCTTTGCGCAGCCCCCAGGGAGAGATCATGCCGCTTTCATGCCTTGATAAGCGGCGATGATCTTGTCCGGATTGGGCAGACAGAACTGCTCCATCACCCGGGCATAGGGGATCGGCACGTCTGGGTAGGCGACCCGCTTTGGTGCGGCCTTTAGGACCGAGATGTCATGCTCTGTCACGCTGGCGATCACCTCGCCCGAGACCCCGTAGGACATGTAGTCTTCGTCCACCACGATCAGACGGCCCGTTTTGGCAACGGAGGCGCGGATCGTGTCGCGATCCAACGGCACGAGGCTGACCAGATCGACAACCTCCGCGCTTACGCCGTCGGCCTCCATTTGTTTTGCCGCTTTGAGCGCGTGGTGCACACCCATGCCAAGGCTGACGATGGTGACATCAGACCCTTCGCGCACGACCTTGGCCTTGCCGATCTCAACAGTGTAGCTTTCCTCCGGCGTATGCACGGTTGCACCGGGTTCGGTGGCAAGCCAGCCCATGCCTTGCAGACTTTTGTGGTACATGTAGACCACCGGGCTGTCGTCGCGCATCGCCGCCGTCATCAGTCCTTTGGCGTCATAGGCATTGGACGGGCAAACCACTTTCATCCCCGGTAGGTGCGCAAAGGTGCCGTAAAGACATTGCGAGTGCTGGCCCGCGTCCGAATAGCCGCCCCCCGTGGACGTCATCAACACCATCGGGACTTTGAAATTGCCGCCGGAGAAGTAGATGTTCTTGGCCATCAAGTTGTAGATTGCGTCGAAGCAGACACCGAAGAAGTCGACGAACATCAGCTCGACGACAGGCCGCATGCCATCCTGTGCAGCCCCCACAGCGGCCCCGATAAACGCGGTCTCTGAGATGGGCGTGTCGCGGATCCGCTCCTTGCCAAACTCCTCCAGCAGGCCGCGCGTGTTGCCATAGACACCACCAAGCGCGCCGATGTCTTCCCCCATCACGAAAACCGACGGGTCGATGCGCATTTCCTGCGCTACCGCTTCGGCCATGGAACGGGCAATTGTGAGTTTTCTTTCGTTTGTCTTGTTCATTGGTATTCCTCCCTTACGCGAACACAGCTGTCAGCGCGTCTTCCGGCGCGGGATCAGCACTTTCGCGGGCAAATTTGGTGGCAGCCTCGACGCGGGCGGCGCTTTCGGCCTCAATCGCATCAAGCTCGGCCTCGGTGGCGACACCATCGGCCAGCATCTTGGCGCGCATCTTTGGGATCGGGTCCTTTTCAAAGAGCGCGTCCTTTTCGCCTTCGGGCCGGTAGCCCTCTGCATCGCCCATGAAGTGACCGGCCAAGCGATAGGTTTCGATCTCGATCAGAGATGGCCCATCGCCCACGCGCGCCCTGGCGATGGCCTCTCCGGCGGCGGCGTAGATTGCGTAGGGGTCATTGTCGGCCACGCGCACACCGGGGATGCCGTAGGCGGCGGCGCGGTCGGCATTGTTTGCAATGGCGGTCGACTCCTCCTATGATGATTGTCCAGCAGGACATTGATTTTGTTTGATTTTAAATTCGGTA
>JAPORH010000155.1 GCA_026710325.1 Litoreibacter sp.
CGCGAAAAACACGGTCGTCAAAGCGTCAGGTGCGATGTCAGTTTGCATCAGCGCGACAAAAATCAGGGCCGGTACTGCAATCGTCATGGCAAGCCGCGTGACAAACTCGATCCGGTATTCAAAACCCAGTTTCACCCATGCATAACCGATCCCACCCAGTAGGAAGACCGGCGCCACAATTTCCAGGACTGTCAGGGCCAGGTTCACAGTCTGTTTCCTCAATTTTGATGTTGATTTGATGGACAAATACCCGCTCGTCGGTCTAACTATCGATATGAGGGGTTGCAATTGTTATGCTTAAACAGTCCGCCAAATACACGCTTGGCCAAATCGTACGTCACAAGAAACATCCGTTCCGCGGGGTCATTTTCGACGTAGACGCCGAGTTTTCAAATTCTGACGAATGGTATGAGAAGATTCCGGAGGGTTCGCGCCCGCGGAAGGATCAGCCATTCTATCATCTTCTGGCTGAAAACGACGAAAGCTACTACGTCGCTTACGTCTCAGAGCAGAACCTGGTGCTCGATTCCACGGGTGAGCCGGTCAAACACCCCGACTTGGATGGGATGTTTGGCAGGTTCGATGGGCATGGCAGCTACCCGCTGCAGTTCGACTTTAACTGATCAGTAACCGAGGGCGCAGCCATCTTTGCGCGGGTCTGACGCCCCGTGCAGCACACCGTTTTCATGGTCAATGAAGATCGCCTGAGCGCCGCCAATAGGTGTGTCCGGGATCGAGACGGCATGTCCCATATCGCTCAACTCTCGACGCACGTAATCTGAATAGCCGCGTTCGACTTTCATGTCGCCTGCATCGGAGAAACTGCGCGGCGCGTCAAACGCTTGCTGCGCATGCATGCCGAAATCGACGAGGTTTGTCACAAAGCGCGCGTGGCCATTTGGCTGATAAGCGCCTCCCATCACGCCGAAAGGCATGGTGACCTTGCCGTTTTGCTTGAGCATCGCCGGGATGATCGTGTGCATTGGGCGCTTGCCGCCTTTCGCTTCATTTGGATGCCCTTTTTCCAAGGTGAAGCCCGCGCCACGGTTTTGGAAGAGGACGCCGAACTTCTCAGAGGCGATGCCAGAGCCAAAGCTGTGAAAGATCGAGTAGATCAGGGACACGGCCATAAGGTCTTTGTCAACGACCGTCAGATAAATGGTTTCCTTGTGTACCTGCTCTGACAGGGCCGTCGCCGACGGCATGGCGCGTTTGGGATCGATCAAGGCCGCTAGCTGTTCTGCGGTGTCAGGAGACAGCATGTGATCGAGCCGGGTCATGTAGTCCGCATCAGACAGGAACCGGTTGCGGGTGTCATAGGCGAGCTTTGACGCTTCGGCCTCAATATGCGCGCGTTCGCTCCCTAAAGGTTCCATCGATGGAAGGTCGAACCGCGATAAGATGTTGTTCATCAAGATAGCGGTTGCGCCTTGTCCATTTGGCGGATGCTCGACGAGCTCTACACCTTTGTAGTGACCCGAAATCGGGTCGGTGTAGTCGCAAGCTGTGTTTGCAAAATCGTCAACCGTGTGGGTCCCGCCCGCGGCCTGAAGCGCCGCTACCATGTCTTCAGCTGCCTCGCCTTCATAAAATCCTTCGCGACCATGTTCGGCGACAAGGCGCAGAAGCTCCGCTTGCTTGGGGGCGCGGAAGACTTGGCCCGGATTAGGTGCTTTGCCATTTACTAGGAAAAGCTCTTTTGCGATGCCTTGTGGTGTGTCTTCGGCAATCTTCCAGTCAAAGCTGGTGCGCGGGCCGACGGGAACGCCCTTTTCAGCATAGTAGATCGCTGGCGCGAGCGTCGCTTTCAAGCCGATCTTGCCGTGATCTTTGGATAGGCGGCAAAATGCATCGATTGCACCTGGGACGGTCACGGCATGTGCTGATGTGAGGCCTATCGTCTTTTCGCCGGCGTCGCGCAGTTGGGCTGCGTCGAAACCCGCTGGTGCACGTCCGGACCCGTTCAAAGCAATAACGTCCTCCGAGCCTGGTTTTTTGAGCAAGACAAAGCAGTCACCACCAATACCGGTCATCTGTGGTTCGCAAATCCCCAGTAAAACTCCCGCTGCAATCGCGGCATCGACAGCGTTACCGCCCGCCTCCAGCATTTGTACCGCGACCTTTGCGGCCAGTGGATGGGACGTCGCGCACATCCCGTTTTCGGCAAAAACGGTGGAACGGCCTGGGAGATGGAAGTCGCGCATTTTTGAACCCTCGTCTTTGCGTCAAGTCAGAGACCCGGCAACTTAAGGGTGCGGCTCGAAAAGTCTAGCTATGACGGTGATTTGGGTTCCTCGGCACCGTGCATCTGGGTGGGGGCTGATAAACACGGCGCCGAGGGAAGCTATGCAGCTACAAGATTTGTATGATCACGAATTGGGCCTTCGCTTTGCAGAAAGAATGGCAGGAATCGGGCATCGCAACGTTTTGTAAGAACAATCCGGTCGGGGAGTTTTGAAATTGGAAACAGTCGGCACGGCGCATGGGGTCACAACCCTGACACTTCATTTCGTGAAACATAGGTCTGCGTGGAGCTTTGAGTGATAGTGGGGCCATCAAACTGGCGCGTTTATGTCGACGTCGCTGGCAACCGTGGTGTCAAAGCGCAATCATCTCTTGATTTGAAAGCAGGTTTACCCCGGAACTGGCTTTTTCTGGCGATCCTGCGGCTGATCTCTATCCGTCTTCCAGACTGAAAGTCAGAATATTACGTTGTCCATTTCGCGTATAAGTCGTCTGCGGGGCGAGCGTGTGTATGAGAAACCAGCCGAAGCCCCCTTCTGGCAAGTCTTCGATTGCGACATCTGTGTTGGGTAGACTCTTAGCTGGCAACCGCAACCCAGGCATTGGTTCGCCGAAATCCTGTGTTTCCACCTGAATATTGTTTTCACCGATCCGGGACACTGCAACCCTTAATGGGCAACCGGATTCGCTTTGGTAACTATGCTCTTCAATGTTGTTGAGCACTTCGCTCACGATGAGCTCGACATTGCCCAAAAGGTCTTCGGAGATGTTGCTTTGCTGTTGTAGCGCTTCGCGGATATCTGCCATGAGCATTCGAATGCCGTAGCCGCCAGTTTGCCCACGAAAGACCGCGATCAATTCACCTGGATCGCCGGTATCAGGCATATTCTCGGACATTCGTTCATGCTGCATTTGCACCATCGGCGGTCAAAGCAGTGTTTAGATCGGTATGAATGATAAATACTTGATCCATTCGAGTAAGCTTGAAGACTTTGGCCACAACTGGCGTTAGACCTGCGAGTTCCAGCTTGCGCCCTTTCAATAGCTTCAACGCAGAGACCATCGCTCCGAGGCCGCTGCTATCCATGAAATTGACTCCTGAAAGATCCATGATGACGCGGCCCTGAGACTCGTCGACTGCCTCACGAAATTGATCTTTTAAATGAATAGCGGAGGCCGCATCTATTCGATCGGAATCCGGTGTTAGGATGAGAATATTGCCTTCAATGCGGCGGATGAGGTCCATTGCTATGCTCCGATTTGCGACCCCTGGATCTCTAGACTCTATTCGTTACCATTCGGTATGCAGTCGCAGACAATTTTAGGGGAATTTGACTGATGCAGAGCGTGGTTATTGCAGGGGCGAGCCGTACCCCGATGGGTGGATTTCAGGGCGCTTTTGATGGCACCTCTGCCGCGGATCTTGGTGGGGTGGCGATACGGGCTGCCCTTGACCAAGCAAAGCTAAGCCGCGTTGATGAGCTGCTGATGGGTTGCGTTCTGCCTGCCGGGCAAGGACAGGCGCCTGCGCGCCAAGCCGGTTTTGCCGCAGGCCTCGACGAAGATGTCCCGGCGACCACACTCAACAAGATGTGCGGCTCAGGGATGAAGGCGGCCATGATGGCATTTGACCAAATAGCCCTAGGGTACGCTGAAACGATGGTAGCAGGCGGCATGGAGAGCATGAGCGGGGCGCCCTACCTTTTGCCCAAGATGCGCGGTGGTGCCCGGATCGGCCATGGGGCCGTGCAGGATTCGATGTTTCTAGACGGGCTTGAGGATGCTTATGACAAAGGTCGGCTGATGGGCACCTTCGCTGAAGATTGCGCGGAGGCGTTTCAGTTCACCCGCGAAGCTCAGGATGCGTACGCGCTGAGCTCCCTCAGCCGCGCAGTGGAGGCACAGAGCTCGGGCGCATTTGGCGACGAAATCGCGCCGGTCACACTGAAATCTCGCACGAGGGAGAGCGTGATCTCAGAAGATGAACAACCCGGCAACGCCCGGCCTGAGAAAATTCCGCATCTCAAACCGGCATTTCGCGAGGGCGGCACCGTAACGGCGGCCAATTCTTCGTCCATCTCAGACGGTGCAGCCGCGCTTGTCTTGGCCTCGGAGGAGGCTGCTATAGCGCAAGGCATGCCGGTGCGCGCGCGTATTGTAGGCCATGCATCGCATGCTCAGGCTCCGGGATTGTTTACCACTGCGCCCATCCCGGCAGCCCAAAAGCTGCTGGAGCGGATCGGGTGGTCCAAAGAAGATGTCGACCTTTGGGAGGTGAATGAAGCCTTTGCCGTCGTGCCGATGGCGTTCATGCATGAAATGGGGATCGACCATGCGCAGGTAAATGCGAATGGCGGGGCATGCGCCTTGGGGCATCCCATTGGCGCCTCAGGAGCGCGCATAATCGTGACCTTGCTCAATGCGTTAGAGACACGCGGTTTGAAACGCGGGGTGGCGGCGATTTGCATTGGTGGCGGCGAAGGAACCGCCATTGCGATTGAACGGCCATGAAGGTGGAGTACGACAGCCTCGCGCAAACGATTGCGAGCCTAATCGAGGGGGAGACAGACGCGGTTGCCTTGATGGCGACGGTCGCCTGCGAGGTCCATCACAGTGATGATCGGTTCGATTGGACCGGTTTTTACCGGGTTGTCGCGCCTGAACTGTTGAAGATAGGGCCTTATCAGGGTGGGCATGGTTGCCTGGTCATCCCGTTTTCGCGCGGGGTCTGCGGGGCCGCTGCGCGGACGGGGGAGGTGCAGCTGGTCGAGGATGTGGACGCATTTCCCGGACATATCGCCTGTGCGAGGTCGACGCGATCTGAGCTCGTTTTACCGGTCTGGAACGATGCTGGGACGTTGTTGGGCGTTTTCGACTTGGACAGCGATAAACCTGCAGCTTTTACGCAGAATGACGCAATTCAGCTTCAAGCGATACTTTCAAAGGCCTTCGCGCGCGCTGCGTAATCCAATTGTTCGCCTGCGGCGCATTTCTTTCTCCTCGGAGCCGCCTTTGGCGTCGCCTCGTGTTGCCGCCGACAGTGGATGTCGCAAAAAAGCTTGCGCGACTCTGTGCTTTGCCATTACGTGAAATTACGGGAGAAAATTTCACGGACCCGCAAGGATGACGCTCGATACTCCAGTGCAGACCAAGACGCTTGGCGCCGACCTTCGCGCCTTGCGCAAAGCGCGCGGCCTGACGCTAATCGAAATGTCTGAGCACCTCGGGCGCTCCGTGGGATGGCTCAGTCAGGTAGAGAGGGACATGTCTGAACCGGGCGTGACCGATTTGCGGTTGATCGCGCAGGCCCTGGACGTTCCTGTTTCGAGCTTGTTTCGACAAGAGGCCGTGGTCCCGCATGAGCAGGGCTTTGTCGTCCGGGCAGGGGCCCGCAGGCCCATCGGGTCGCGCGAGGCCGGCCTTGTGGAAGAGCTGCTGTCGCCCGACCTGACCGATGACTTTGAAATGTTGCACTCAACATTCGAGCCGGGCGCTGAGTTGGCGGAGGAAAACCAGCGCCCGACGCAGGAGGTTGGTTACGTCACTTCTGGACGCTTTGACATCTGCATAGACGGGCGCTGGCATAACCTTGGACTGGGCGACAGCTTCCGCATCCGCGGTGAACGCTATCGCTGGCGCAACCCCTCTCAAACCCAAAAAGCCGTGGTGATCTGGGTCATCGCGCCGCCGGTGTATTAATGTCGTTCGAGGCGTGGGTCATATTCGCTTTGTTTTGGGTCGTATTTGTAACGACCCCGGGCCCAAATGCGGTGAACTGCGTGACCAATGGGATGACGCATGGGTTCAAGCGCTCGCTTTGGGGGGTGTTAGGCATCCTCACACAAGCGACTTTGTTTTTGCTCCTTTCCGCTGCGGGTATCACCGCGCTCTTGGCCACAGCGCCAGAGGCGTTTTTCTACGGCAAGCTGATTGGTGCGGCGTTTCTGATTTACTTGGGCGTTCGCGGCTGGATGAACGCGGGTAAGCCGGTGTCGCCGGGATACGCGTCAGCAGGTTCAATCTACGGCCGGGCCTTCCTGATCGCGACGATCAACGTCAAATCTGTCACGGGCTACTTCGCGGCCTTCACCCAATTCGTGCAACCTGAGGTGCCGGTCTGGTCGCAGATGTGGGTGATCATGCCCACGGCGCTGGCCATCACCGCGCTGAGTTATGCGACCTACACCGCAATCGGCGCCGGGCTGGGTCGATCAGCCATGAGCGCAATCCTCAATATCTGGGTGCGACGCGTGATGGCCACGTGTTTTGTGATCTATGGCGTGCTGCTTGGCATCACGTCCTCACCGGGGAGGGCGTGATGAAAGGGTCCTGCAATTGCGGAACGTGTCGCTTCGAAATCAAAGGAAAAACCTGGGGTGTGTCGAACTGTCACTGCGGCCAATGCCGCAAGCAATCGGGCAATGTCTGGGCATCTGCCGTGGTCGCGCAATCCGACATCGAAATCAGCGGTGATGTAACATGGTATGCCTCCTCAGACAGCGCGAAGCGCGGGTTCTGTGGCATCTGTGGCTGCGCCCTTTTCTGGAAGCACAATGAGGAAAGCTCCATGAGCTTTTCGTTGGGGGCCATTGACGGCCCAACCGGTCTTAAAATCGAGAAACACATCTTCGTCGCCGATAAGGGCGACTACTACGAAATTGCGGATGGTCTTCCGCAGCACGAGCAATAAGGGAGACGCTCATGTCTGATTTTCCAACAACGGCCCGTGTGGTCATCATCGGCGGCGGTGTCGTCGGTACTTCGACGCTGTTTCATCTGGCCCGCGCTGGTTGGACCGATACGGTGCTTCTGGAAAAGAACGAGCTAACGGCGGGCTCCACCTGGCACGCGGCGGGCAACTGCCCCAACTTCGCTCCCAACTGGGCGGTTATGAACATGCAGCGCTTTGGCCTGGAGATGTACCGCACGCTGGCCGACGACGTTGACTACCCGATGAACTACCACGTCACCGGGGCGATCCGTCTGGCGCATTCCAAGGAACGGATGCAGGAGTTCGAGAAGATCGCCTCCCAAGCGCGGTATCAGGGTCTAAGCATGGATATTTGCACTCCCGAGGAGCTACGCGAACATAACCCGTTCATGGAAACCCATGATCTGGCGGGCGGTCTTTGGGACCCGCTCGACGGCGACATTGACCCTGCCCAGCTGACGCAGGCTCTGGCCAAAGGTGCGCGCGACGCGGGCGGGCGGATTGAGCGCTTTTGTCCGGTGACCGGCATCGACCGCGATGGCGACGAGTGGATCGTCAAGACCGAGAAGGGTGATATCCGCTGCGAGAAGGTCGTCAACTGCGCAGGCTACTACGCGCAGCGCGTGGGCGAGATGTTCAAGCCGTTTGGCGGGCGCACCGTGCCAATGGTGGTCATGTCGCACCAATATTTCCTGACCGGCCAACTGCCCGAGCTTGAGGAATGGACGAAGGAAAAGGGCCACAAGATGCCTATGATCCGAGACCCCGATATCAGCTACTACCTGCGCCAAGACAAATACGGCCTGAACCTTGGGCCCTATGAGCGCAACTGCAAGGCGCATTGGGTCACGCCAGAAGACCCTATGCCTGAGGATTTCAGCTTCCAGCTGTATCCGGATGATCTGGAACAGCTTGAGTTTTACATCGAGGATGCGATGGAGCGTCTGCCGTTGCTGGGCGAGGGCGGTGTTGAGCGCAACATCAACGGCCCGATCCCCTATGCGCCAGATGGCTTGCCCATGATCGGCCCGATGCCCGGTGTGAAAAACGCGTTTGAAGGCCACAGCTTCACCTTCGGCATCGCGCAAGGCGGCGGTGCGGGCAAAGTGCTGTCGGAATGGATCATGCATGGCGAGACGGAGATGGACATGTGGTCCGTCGACCCGCGCCGCTACACCGATTACGCCGATCATGACTATTGCCTCGCCAAAGCGCTGGAGACCTATGGCCACGAATACGCGATGCACTTCCCGCATCACGAATGGCCCGCTGGCCGCGACAAGAAACTGTCACCGAACCACGCGACATTGCTCGCCTCAGGCGCACAGATGGGCGCCTATAACGGTTGGGAACGCGCCAATTGGTTTGCCAAGGATGGCGATGATACCTCGGAAGAATCCACGCAAACCTGGGGCCGCTCTGGCCCGTGGGAAGTTCGCATCAAGGAAGAGGTTGAAGCCGTGCGCGACAGCGCTGGTGTCCTCGATATGCCGGGCTTCTCCCGCTACACGCTGAAAGGCGCAGGTGCCGCCGAATGGCTACGCGGCCAGGTTGCAGGTGCGCTGCCAAAAGCGGGCCGGATGAACCTTGGCTATTTCACCGACTCGCGCGGCCGCATCGTGACAGAGGTCACGATCATCCGCTGGGGTGAGGATGATTTCTGGATTATGACCGCCGCCGTGGCGCAATGGCATGATTTTGAGTTCCTACAGTCTCGCTTGCCCGAGGGCAGCGCGATCGAGATGACCGACATCACCAAGGAATGGTCGACCAAACTGGTCACCGGGCCCAAATCTCGCGAGATATTGGCCTCCATCACCGAAGGGGCCGACCTTGAGAGCACCTGGATGTCCATCCAGGACGCCACGGTTGCGGGCAAGCCAGCCAAGCTGTTCCGCGTCTCCTTCGCGGGTGAGCTGGGCTGGGAGGTGCATACCGCCTTTGACGACAGCCCGGCCGTTTACGACGCCATACGCGCGGCGGGCGCAACGCCGTTCGGGATGTATGCGCTAAATTCGATGCGGATTGAGAAGGGGTACCGGACCTGGAAAGGCGATCTGTCTACGGATTACACGTTGCTTGAAGGCGGGCTAAACCGCTTCCTGCGCCTGAATAAAGAGCAGGACTTCATCGGCAAAGCCGCGCTCGGCAATGAGATGCAACAAGGCCCTAAAAAGGGCTTTGTGACCATGGTGGTGGAGGCCAACGGGGCAGATGCGCCCTACATGTCGCCTGTCTGGCATGGTGATGAGATCGTGGGTGAGACGACCTCCGGCGACTGGGGTTACCGGGTGAACAAATCCATCGCTTTGGGCGTCGTAAAGATCGAAGCGGCCAAACCTGGCACCGAGCTGCAGGTCGAGATCTTCGGCCAGAAATGCCGCGCCGTGGTGCAAGAGGATGCGCCTTTGTGGGATCCGGAAAACGAGCGTATCCGCGCATGATGCACGCCGCGCCCTTGACTGAGGGCGGGCCCGCCCGCCTCCCCTCCGCTCTTCGCGCGTCACCATCGGTGGCGCCGCTGCGCGGCGCTTGGGGGTGCGCGCAATGGTGATGATCCTCGATGGCGGCATGGGGCAGGAGCTGGTTGCCCGGGCGGGCAAGGCCACCGGCCTCTGGTCGGTGCAGGCGCTTCTGGACCGGCCAGAGCTTGTCCGCGCTGTCCATGACGATTTCTTCGCCGCCGGTGCGGAGATTGCCACCACGAATGGCTACTCGGTGCTACCTGATCGGCTGGAGGCACATGGGATTCCGGAGCGGTTCGAGGAGCTGACCGAGTTGAGCTGCCAGCTCGCCTGCGACGCGCGCGATGCGCATGGCTCTGGGCTGGTCGCAGGCGGCATGGGGCCGATTGGCTTTTCCTACCAGCCCGATAAGGCTCCACCTGCTGAGCAAGCGGCTGAGATCTACGCCCGGATTGCGCAGCTCCAGCTGCCTTACGTGGACCTGCATATCATGGAAACCATGTCTTCCATCGATCAGGCGCGCGGTGCTTTGATGGGGGCGAATGTCACCGGGAAGCCGGTTTGGCTGGCCGTCTCGGTCGAGGATCGAAATGGGGAAAGGCTCCGCTCCGGCGAGCCCGTGACGGCGCTAAAACCATTGATCGACGAATTCCAGCCCGAGGCGTTGTTGATCAATTGCTCGCGTCCCGAAGCGGTGACGCAAGCTGTTCCGATCATCGCCGATTGGGGCCCGCTGACGGGCGCTTATGCCAATGGATTCGTGTCTATTGAGGCGGCATTCGACCATATCGGGGCGACTGTGGACCTGCTGACCAGTCGCGAGGATTTGGGCCCACGTGTCTACGCGGAATTTGCCGCTCAGTGGGCCAAGGACGGCGCAACCCTGATCGGTGGCTGCTGCGAAGTCGGCCCGGCTCATATCAAAGAACTCGCGCGGAGGCTCAAATGATCCCGGCATCCACGCAGGAGCTAATCACGCACTGGCGACTTGGTCATATCGCGACGGTAACGCCCGGCGGCAGGCCATCGGTCTCCCCCAAGGGTACGTTTCTTGTCGTGGATGACAAAACAATCGCCTTCGGCGAAATCCGCTCCCCGCAGACGGTGACAAACCTGACGCATACCCCTGAATGCGAGGTCAACTTTGTGGACGCCTTCACGCGCAAAGGTGCGCGGCTGCGCGGCTCCGGCGCAATGGTGCGCCGCGATACGGCCGAATTTGAAGCGCTTTACCCAAAATTTCATGAGGTTTGGGGTGATCTATGTGATCGCATCAACCTCATTGTCAAAATCAACGTCACAGAGGTCAAACCCCTGTCGACACCCCCTTATGACACTGGTGCCACAGAGGAAGAGATGATCGCCCTCTACAAGGCCAAGTTTTCGGAGATGTACCCATGAGCCTGCCCACCCAAGCCCGCGTCGTCATCATTGGCGGCGGCGTGATCGGATGTTCCGTTGCTTACCATCTGGCCAAACAGGGCTGGAAGGATGTGGTGCTGTTGGAACGCAAGCAGCTGACCTCAGGCACGACATGGCACGCGGCGGGCCTGATTGCGCAGCTGCGGGCGACCAAGAACATGACCAAGCTCGCCAAATACTCCCAAGAGCTTTACGGCGAGCTGGAAGCCGAAACAGGCGTGGCCACCGGCTTCAAGCGCTGCGGCTCTATCACCGCCGCGCTGACAGAAGAGCGTCTGGAAGAGATTAACCGCCAAGCCGCCATGGCCCGATCCTTCGGGGTCGAGGCCGAGCCGATCTCTCCCGAAGAGATTAAGAAACGCTATGAGCATATCAACATCGAGGGCGTCACGGGCGGCGTCTACCTGCCATTGGACGGCCAAGGCGACCCGGCCAATATCGCGCAAGCCTTGGCCAAGGGTGCGCGACAGAACGGGGCCTTGGTGAAAGAGGGCGTTTGCGTCACAGACATCACCGTTGAGGGTCGCCGTGCGACATCGGTGGAGTGGGAAGACAAGAACGGCGAAACAGGGTCTATTTCTGCCGAACATGTGGTCAACTGCGGCGGCATGTGGGGCCATGGCGTCGGCAAAATGGCTGGCGTCAACGTGCCGCTTCATTCATGCGAGCACTTCTATATCGTCACAGAAAACATCCCCGGCCTGACGCAAATGCCCGTGCTGCGCGTCCCGGACGAATGCGCCTATTACAAGGAAGACGCGGGCAAAATGCTGCTCGGCGCGTTCGAGCCGGTTTCCAAGCCCTGGACGCTCGACATCCCGAAAGATTTCGAGTTCGACCAGCTGCCCGAGGATTTCGACCACTTTGAGCCGATCCTGGAGGCTGCGGTCGAGCGGATGCCAATGCTGGCCGAAGCCGGTATCCACACCTTCTTCAACGGCCCTGAGTCTTTCACGCCCGATGACGCCTACCATCTGGGTCTGGCCCCTGAGCTTGACAATTTCTGGGTCGCGGCTGGCTTCAACTCCATTGGTATTCAGTCGGCGGGTGGCGCGGGTCAGGCTCTGGCGCAATGGATGGAAGCGGGCGAGAAGCCGTTTGATCTGGGCGATGTCGACATCTCCCGCATGCAGCCATTCCAAGGCAACAAAACCTACCTGTTCGAACGCTCGAAAGAGACGTTGGGCCTGCTCTACGCCGACCACTTCCCCTACCTGCAGAAGAAAACCGCGCGCGGGGTGCGCCGGACGCCGTTCCACCAGCACTTGCTCGATCGTGGCGCGGTGATGGGGGAGCTCTCAGGATGGGAGCGCGCCAATTGGTTCGCCCGTGGCAGCCAGGAGGCGAAATATGAATACTCCTGGAAGCGCCAGAATTTCTTCGACAATGTCCGCGAAGAACATATGGCCGTGCGCCAAAATGTCGGCATGTATGACATGTCTTCCTTCGGGAAAATCCGGGTCCAAGGACGCGACGCGGAAGCCTTCATGAATTATGTGGGCGGCGGCAACTACTCCGTCCCCAATGGCAAGATCGTTTACACGCAATTCCTAAACTCTCAAGCAGGGATCGAGGCGGATGTGACCGTCACGCGGTTAGGCGAGTTCGACTATCTGGTCGTCACCCCTGCCGCGACCCGTCTCGCCGATCAAACCTGGATGGAGCGGATCGCGCGGGCGAAAGACTTCGATGTCACGATTATGGATATGACCGCTGGGGAGGGGGTTCTGGCCATCATGGGCCCACGCTCCCGCGAGTTGCTGGAGGCCGTCAGCCCCAATGATTTCTCCAATGACACCAACCCGTTTGGCACCGCGCAACAGGTCGAAATTGGCATGGGGCTCGCACGTGTCCACCGCATGACCTACGTGGGCGAGCTGGGTTGGGAGGTCTACGTCTCTTCTGATCAGGCGGGCCATGTGTTCGAGACCCTGGCAGAGGCCGGTGAAGGGTTCGGCATGCGCCTGTGCGGCATGCATATGATGGATACCTGCCGGATCGAGAAAGGTTTCCGCCATTTCGGCCATGACATCACGGCAGAAGACCACGTGATGGAGGCAGGCCTCGGCTTTGCGGTCGCTAAGGACAAAACAGACTACATGGGCCGCGATGCGATCTCACGCAAGCAGGATGAAGGCCTCGCCATGCGTCTGCTGCAATTCAAGCTGACCGACCCGGAGCCGCTTTTGTACCACGCCGAGCCCGTGATCCGGGACGGGGAGATCGTCAGCTACCTGACCTCCGGTGCTTACGGCCACTCCGAGGGAGCGGCCATGGGCATGGGCTATGTGCCCTGCCCGGGCGAGAAGCTGGCCGACGTTCTGGGCTCTACCTTCGAGATTGACGTTGCAGGTACGCGCGTGAAGGCAGAAGTATCGTCTAAACCGTTCTACGACCCTAAATCGGAGCGGGTGAAGGTTTAGCCTTCACCCAACCGTTTCCAGAAGGTGATTTTGTCGTCACCGGGGGCCCAATAGTCTTCGATCCGGGCTTCCTCCCGGAACCCTTGCCTTTGGTAAAACGCACGGGCGCTGTCGAAGCCTTCCGCGCTGGAGGTGTCCACGATCAGGACGCGCGCGCGCAGCTTGCAGAGCTGTGCCTCGAGTGCGCTTGATAGGGATCGACCAAGCCCGCTTTTCTGCCTGGCCCGTGCAACCCCGAGCGCGAGCATGTTCCAACATCCGTCCGCAAACGGCTCTGGTCGGGCAAAACAAAGGCCCGATGCGAGGCCCTCGACCTCAGCAGTAAGCCAAATGTCGTCGTTTGCGTTTGCTAGGAACGGCGCGAGCATGTCGGGGAGCAAATCGCTTGGAAAGAGCTCCGTTTCGTCAAGAAGGGTTTGCAAAGCTGGAATGTCGCTTGCTTGTGCGGGTCTGATTTTCATGGGTGAAGCTTTCAAGTCACGTTTGTTGGGTCCGCCTGAAGGGGCGGGTCGCGGCCGTCTTGGTCCGAGACTTGAAATCGCAGTAAGGCTTACGCCCGAAGAACCCATTTTTCAAGTGAAAGGCCGCTTCGCTGCCTTACCTCAAAGAAAAACGCCCCCGTGAGGTTCACGAGGGCGTCTTGAAAATATGCAGTGCCTTAGCTTTTCTTGCGGCGTTTCGCCATCGCGCCTGCGCCAGCCAAACCGCCCAGCAAAAGCAGGCCGGATGCGGGCAGCGGTATGGGAGCGAGCGTGTTCGTCAGCAAGTCCTGCGTGCCGTCAGCCGTCAGGATCATGAAGTCGTCGCTGCCAGCGGACCAGACTCCGTTCGTGATATTGTCGAGCCAGCTTTGCGCCAATGTCTCAGCGCCGTTAGAGCCGGCGCCGTTGCTGGTGATTTTGAACGTGCCCGACTGAATGTCATAGGCATTTGTCTCGGTCGTGATTTCCCAGACCGCCATCTGAAATGCGCCTGCTGATTTGGCGTCGGTGACAAGATCCCAAGCATTTGCAGCCAGAGCCTGTACCGCATCCGATGTGGCGCCGATGAAGGGATTCTCGATCTTATGTTCTTTTGGCAGGGTCAAAACTTCCAACGGTTGCAGGCAAAATGCGAGCAGGTCCTGCAAAAAGCCGTTCTCATCCTCGGTGGTGACACGGAAGGCACCCGCGCCAACATTGTTGAAGGATTGATTGCCTACGTCGAACGACATCGCGACATACCATTTGTTCGCACCGTTCGCATCGGCAAAGACATTTGAGGAATTTTGCTTGGAAACGTCGACTGTCGCTGAAAGGGCAGGCGAAGCTAGAAGCGCGGCCGCAATGGCCGTCATAGTGAGTGTTTTCATATCATTTCCAATCGTTACACACATCGTTCCACCCACCCACCTAGCGGACCGACAAATTGTTAAATAGGGGAATTTTGCATAGTACACGACGCTACTTGAAACGAGGAGCGAAAAGGATTCGAATTGAAGCTT
>JAPORH010000035.1 GCA_026710325.1 Litoreibacter sp.
GCCAATGCTGTTCTGGGCATTGATGGCATCGGGCCAAATCCAGATGCGCAAGGTCGATGGCTGGGAAACCCTCGATCAGCCGCTCAACGAAATCCTTGACCTCGCGGCATAACAAAGCCAAACAATAAGCCGTTCGGAGACGCCATGGAATAATTTCCACCACTTTCGAGACACAACCCGACTTAGTCTCTAAATTCTTTAATAACGATTGGGCAAAAGATCGAGCGCGATGGCAGGATCTCGCCTGAGAGCGCTTCTTATATCGTCTACCTCCTTAGTTCCGCAGAACAAAGAAACATGGCTATGACCTACGCGTGCTTAGGTACCCAACACATGAAAAAAGTGGACGTTCGGAATGGTGAGTTCAAGAGCAGCTTCGTCCCGCGATTTGTAAGTTCGACCCCATTCAGATTTTGCCATTGCAGCGAACGTCGGCAATGCGGGCTGCGCGCGCAGCATCTTGACCGGTCGGTGAACGGCAGGAATGGGCCGTCCCCGTAGGCGGCCCATATTTTGGATGACCTCTACGGCTTGCTCTCAAGTCGTCGCAGGCAGTCCCACGGCTGCACGTCCTTCGTCGGTTTTGATGGAAAAGTCGCCACCAAGATGAGCGTCCGCGTCCGGGCCGCAAAGCCACATCAGCGCCTGTGCCACCCACTCGGTCGGAATATGCACATCGGGGTCAAGCTGGCTCACTGGGTTGATGCCGGACGCTTTGATGGCGACTTGCATGTCAGTTGCAACCGTGCCGGGGCTCAGGCCAACAACACGCACATCCCGATCGCCGTACTCCTTGTGTGCTACACGGGTCAGCGACAGAACGGCGGCCTTGGTCGCACAGTAGTGGCTCCACCCTTCGAGCGCGCTCGTCGCTGCGCCGGAGCTGATATTGATGATTGTGCCGCCTCCAGCGCGCACCATCTCTGGGACGGCATAGCGCAGCCCGTGGTACACGCCCTTGAAATTGACATCGACAATCTGGCCCCAGGCGTCCGGGTCGCTGTCGGCGAGCCGTGCAATCGGATCAATCATGCCAGCATTGTTGATCAGCACGTCGATTGAGCCGGTCTCTTCAACAGCCGTGTTGATCAGCTTCTCAACATCGTCGGGCTGGCTCACGTCACAGCGGATTGCAGTTGCGGTGCCACCGCCCTCGTTGATCTCTTTCGCGATCGCTTTGATCCGCTCCTCGGAGCGAGCGGCAAGCACGACATGCGCGCCTGCGTCGGCAAAGTGCCGAGCAGCGGCCTCACCAATCCCGCGGCTGGCACCGGTGATGACGACGGTCTTATTGCTGACTTGGTTCATCTGACTATTCCTTCGTTCGTTTGGATCACATCATTTCGGCGAATGCGGTTTCGACGGATTTCTGATCCGCGCGCCACGCGTCAAAAACATCAGAGGCCGAAGCCGGGTAGACGTCCTCTTGATCCGCCACCACCGCCGCGAGGACATCGCTGACAACGGCCGCAGGGCTGTCTTTCGGCGCATCGACTCCAGCCCGCATGTCGGTGTCGATGCCAGCGGGAAACGCGTTGATGACCCGAATGCCCTTGGGGCGAAGATAGGCGCGCAGGGACATGGCCATCGACCACGCCGCGGCCTTTGATGCGTTGTACCCGGCGAAGCCGGGCGCGCTGACAAAGGACAACAGCGTCAGCATGTTGACCACAGCACCGCCGCCGTTCGCTTCGATGACCGGCGTAAAGGCCCGCGTCATGTCGCGGAGGCCGTCATTGTTCACGGCCATATCCTGAGCAAGGCCTGCATCAGACACATCAAGCGCGCCGCCAAAGGTCAGTGACCCGGCGTTGTTGATCAAAAGCGTGACGTCACTTGCCGTGCGCGCGGCCGCTTCGATCATGGCTGTGTCAGTGACATCCAGTGCAAGCGGCACAACGCGCTCGGGGGCAAGGGCGACCGTGTCGCTGAGGGAATCGATATTGCGGGCGGCGGCATAAACCTTGTCTGCGCCGTGCTCGATCAGTTGTGCGACATACTGACGGCCGACGCCGCGATTTGCACCGGTGACCAGTGCGACTGAGTTTTCGATTTGCATGGGTGCTCTCCAGTTAGCGTTTCGATGTACCGGAGATACTCATGTCAAAATTATCGAAAAATGCTTCCCTGCGAACGGCAGTCGTGCAAAAAACGCACGAATGGATACTGAAGCCCTAAAGACCGTCACGCTTGTTGCCCAGCAGGGGAGTTTTGCTGCTGCCGCGCGCGTTCTGTCCGTGGACCCGTCCTCGGTGTCACGCACCGTTGCTGCGGTGGAGGAGGACCTAGGGTTGCGGCTGTTCCAACGCTCAACACGGTCTTTGTCCGTCACTGAGGAGGGCGAGGCCTATCTCGCCCGGCTCATTCCACTGCTGGAGGAGTTGGACCATGCTCAGGATGACGCCCGCGAGGTCTCTCGCCATCCTGCAGGTACGGTGCGATTGACCACTTCGGTTGCCTTTGCACATACCTGCGTCGTGCCGCATCTATCGGACTTTGCCGCGCAATACCCTGACATCTCGCTTGAGATCCTTCCCAGCGACGCAAACCTGGACTTGGCGGCAAATTCAATCGACTTGGCCATTCGCCTCGCCCCGGAACCAACGGGCGACCTCATCAGCACAAAGCTGATGGATACGAAGTATCACGTCGTGGCCTCGCCGGAATACCTGGCAGAGAGCGCGCCGCTTTCGATGCCAACTGACTTGCAGACCCACAACTGTCTACGGTTTGCGCTTCCCGAGTTTCGCACACGCTGGCGGTTTAGGGCTTCGGGCGAAGACCCGACTGAGGTCCCTGTGTCTGGCAAGCTAATCATCGCCAACGCGCTGTCCTTGCACCGCGCTGCGCTCAGTGGACTCGGCCCGACATTGCTGGCGGACTGGCTAGTCAAGGAGGATATCCAAACCGGAGAATTGGTTGATCTGTTCCCGGACTTGGAATGCACCGCGACAGAATTCGATACCGCGGCGTGGGTTCTGTATCCTTCGCGCACTTACCTGCCACGGAAAGTTCGCGTCACAATCGACTTCCTGCGCGCGGCTTTGAAACAGGCTGGTTGAGCCGTTCGCGAGTATTGCAATGCGGCGAAGGTCTGGAAAGCGGGCTGCAGCCGCAGCATCGCGATGTTAAACTGGATGTCGGCCGTGGGCCGCCAGCAACAGCATCATCTGATTGATCGGATAACCAGCACGCAGACGAAGCGGGCGTTCAACTTTTTTGGTTGAACAACTTCTTTGCTCGGTTTGCGACAGCAGCGCAGAGCATCACGGGCGAAACGCTGATGAGTTAGCGCCTCTCACAAAACTTTGACACATGCACCTTGACGCATCTTCATGCCGGTTTGAGCAGGTGCCGTGCACCCTGTAGTGTATATCAGATCGCGCCGAAGCGCCCAAGTTATGGCGTTAACGGCATCTACCGGCATTCCTTGTTCGATCATACGGCCTGCTGTCGCCGTATCAATCACTCCAACTCCGGCGTCCAAACCAAGTCTATCGACGCCAAACATCTTCGCGTCCGCGTTCATCAATCCGGTCTGCGAGACCTTTGAACTCGGCTTCTAAAAATCGTTGGAACCTGCGAACCGCTGGTCGTATCGGCCGATCCTCGCGCCACATTAGCCCCAACTCACGATCTGGGTGTTCAAGTCTGACCGGAAGAGCGGTGATGGTCTTGGCCGCCTTTTGCATGAATACAACCGAGTAAGGTAAAACGGTAAGTGCGTCGGACCCAGCCATGACGCTGAAAATCGACGCGAGGGACCCTCCGGTAAAGCTGACACGAAAGTCCGTGATCCCGATGCTGTCCAAAGCCCCCTTCAAATCTGTGTATAAAGGGCTGCCTGCAGGCGGAGCGATCCATGGATAGGCGGCAATATCTTCCAACCTAACTGCCGATTGCCGTGCGAGCGGATGCGACGGAGCGCATGCGATTACGTTTCGACCCCTTAGTATGGGCCTGAATTTGAGACTGGGCGGAACCTCATTCGGACTAACAGGACAGATCGCTAGATCAATATTGCCGACACTGAGTTGTTCTGACAGCTCGGCAAGGTAGCCGTAGGTCTGGTGGATTGCCACGTCCGGAAATGCCTTCTGAAAAGAGGCCATCATATTTGAGATAACGCCATCCATGAAAATCGGCGTCCCGGCAATACGCGCTGTCCCCGCCTTGCCGCCTGAATAGAGCTCGACCGCCCGCTGCGCGGCGGTGCTCGCCGCTCCAACGAGGCGCCCCTGCTCTGCCAGCGTCTGACACAAATCGGTTGGCCTTAGCGGTCTCTTACCCTTTTCGAACAATCGCGACCCGAGGCGCTTTTCAAGCATTGTCACGGATCTGGAGAGGCTGGGTTGCGACTTGTTCAATCGGGCAGCGCCTTCGTTGAGCCCGCCCGCATCGATAATCGCTGCAAGCATATGGAGGTGGTTTGGGTCTATTTTCATATCATCATGGTATATTATTTGTGCGTTATTCGATCAACACGTCAAATTTTGCCGCTATTCTGGGCGGGAACGATGTGGAGATTATCATTGTGGGACAAGCTGCCCAAGTTATCAGGCCAGACGTCAGGGTCGTTTTCGGCGCAGGCACGCGGCTTAAGATCGCCGCCGAGCTATGCAGACTAAACCTGTCCAGGGCGTTGATCCTAGCTACACCGCAACAAGGTGAAGCAGCGCTGGAGATGGCCGAGCACCTTGGAGAGTTGGCGGTCGGTATCTTCTGCAAAGCCGCGATGCACACGCCCGTTGACGTCACCGAAGCCGCGATGATCCATGTTGCGGAAACTGCGGCCGATTGCGTTGTAGCGATCGGAGGCGGTTCGACGACGGGGCTTGGAAAGGCCATCGCTTTCCGCACGGAACTTACACAAATTGTTATTCCAACGACCTACGCCGGCAGCGAATGCACGCCCATCTTGGGCCAGACCGAAAACGGCGTGAAGACGACACTGAGCGACCCGAAGGTTCTGCCCGAGGTCATTCTCTACGATTCCGAACTCGTCACAACTCTGCCTGTGGCGATGACCGTGACCTCAGCGCTGAACGCAATGGCGCATGCTGCCGAGGCGCTTTACGCAACAGAACGCACGGCTGAGACCACAGCAATGGCGGTTCAGGGCCTGAAGGCCTTTGTCGACGGGTTGCCGAAGGTTCTGAAAGACCCTTCCGACCTTGCCGCGCGCGAGGCCACACAACGCGGCGCTTGGGCTTGTGGCACGGTACTCGGTCAGGTCGGCATGGCGCTTCATCACAAGCTTTGCCACACGCTTGGGGGGTCTTTCGACCTGCCCCATGCCGAAACCCATGCGATCATCCTGCCCCATGCGATCGCCTACAATGCGCGTGCGGTGGCCAAGGAGCTACAACCCATTTGCGCACTTCTCGGCGGCGACAATGCTGGAACCGCCCTACACAAGTTTGCAACATCCATGAACGCGCCGACAGCGCTGCGCGATCTGGGGCTTTCAGAAGCCGACCTTGATCGCGCGGCCGAACTGGCAACGACGAAACCCTACCCGAACCCGCACCCAGTGACGCGCGAGGACATCCGCGCGCTTTTGCAGGCGGCTTGGGCGGGCGAGACACCTATTGAGTAATCGAAACGACGTTTGGGAGGACATCATGATAACACGCCGTAAACTGCTGAAATCAACCGCCGCAACCGGCCTTATGCTATCTGCCGGAGGCGTTGCCGCACCGGCCTTGGCACAAGGGGCAAAAATCCGGCTGGGCTATGTCAGCCCGCAATCGGGACCGTTGGCGGCGTTTTCCGAGGCGGACCAATTCATCATTGATGGATTTCTCGCCTCCGACGCAGGCGCCAACTTTGAAGTTATCGTCAAAGACAGCCAGTCCAACCCGAACCGCGCTGCCGAAGTGGCAAAGGAGCTCATCATCGACGATGAGATCGACATGATGCTTGTTGCGTCCACCCCAGAGACGACGAACCCGGTCGCCACGACCTGCGAGGCCGAGGAGATCCCTGTAATCTCGACCGTTGCACCGTGGCAGCCCTATTTCATTGGTCAGCAAGGCAACCCCGGCGACCCCGGTAGCTGGCAGCCCTTTGATTTCAGCTTCCATTTTTTTTGGGGGCTTGAGGATGTGATCTCTGTCTTTACGGCGATGTGGAACCAGCTCGACACGAACAAATCGGTTGGCGCGATCTTCCCCAATGATGGAGACGGCAATGCCTGGGGCGATCCGAATGTAGGCTTCCCACCAGTACTGGACGCACAGGGCTTCACCCTCACAGACACGGGTCGCTATCAGAACCTGACCGACGACTTCAGTGCGCAGATCAACGCATTCAAAGCCGCGAACTGCGAGATCGTCACCGGCGTGCCCATTCCACCGGATTTCACGACCTTTTGGACACAAGCGAAGCAGCAAGGATTCAACCCGAAAGCTGCCAGCATCGGCAAGGCAATCCTTTTCCCGCAGGCTGTGGAGGCACTGGGCGATCAGGGTCACAACCTTAGCTCAGAGGTCTGGTGGTCACCGTCGCACCCGTTTGCTTCCTCCCTCACTGGCCAATCGGCGGGCGATCTTGCTGGCGGCTATGAGGCCACGACAGGCAAGCAGTGGACGCAGCCCATCGGCTTTGTTCATGCGCTGTTTGAAATGGCGGCCAACGTGATGGGCCGCGTGGAAGACAGCCGCGACCCGGATGACGTCGCATCCGCGATTGCAGCGACTGAGCTGTCGTCCATTGTTGGCCGGATCGCGTTTGATGGCGCGGGCCTTCCACCTTTCGCGACACAGAACGTTGCCAAAACACCACTTGTTGGCGGGCAATGGCGCCTTAAGAACGGTGGCGGCTACGATCTGGTGATCGTGGACAACTCCGACCACCCCAACATTCCGACGGGTGGGTCGATAGAAGAAATCCCCTCCTAAGGTAAAACCGACGCCCCGGCTTTGGGTCGGGGCGTCCCCTCTCTATCCGACGAGGTCCCGGTTCAATCCGGGACAGGTGACACCTGATGACTATGCTCGCACTCAAGAACGTCTCAAAGAGTTTTGGCGCATTGACCGTGACCGACGACGCCAGCTTTGAGGTGCCCGAAGGGCAGGCCCTTGGTATCATCGGACCCAATGGCGCCGGCAAATCGACGCTGTTCAATCTCATAACCGGGAACCTCCGATCCGATAAGGGCAGCATCCATTTTCAGGGTCGAGACGTTACCAAAGTCTCCGCGATGGAACGGTGCCTGACGGGCATCGGTCGATCCTTCCAGATCCCTCAACCATTCGAAAAGCTGACAGTTTACGAAAACCTTCTGGTTGCCGCGACCCACGGGCGAAACCTGTCTGAGCGCGATGTGCGCGACGATTGCGCCGACGTGCTGGAGCGCACAGAACTTATCAAGCGTGCTAATACGCCTGCCGGGCAGCTTTCCTTGCTGGAACGGAAACGGTTGGAGCTGTCTCGCGCGATGGCCACGCAGCCCAAGCTGCTGTTGTTGGACGAAATCGCGGGAGGATTGACGGAGGGCGAATGTCAGGCGCTGATCCAGACGATCAAGGACATTCATGCGCAGGGTGTCACGATCATCTGGATCGAGCACGTTTTGCACGCGCTCACCTAGGTGGTTGAACGCCTGCTGGTTCTGGATTTCGGGAAGGTTATCGGCCTTGGTGATCCGGATGAGATCATGGCCAGCAAAGAGGTGCAGGAAATTTATCTGGGGATCGAAGTCTGATGGCGCTTTTGCAGACCCAGAACCTCACCGCGCACTACGGCGACTTTCAGGCGTTGTTTGGGGTCGATATCGAGTTGGGTGAGGCCGAAACAGTCGCCATCATTGGCGCAAACGGCGCAGGCAAAACGACGCTGATGCGTTCGATCGCGGGCGTCTTGCGGAACGATGCGGGGGCAGTCTCGTTCGATGGTGTGTCCATCGGGGCGCTAACCGCTGACGAAATCATGGCCCAAGGGGTCGCGATGGTGCCTGAGGGCCGGAAGCTTTTCCCCTCCCTCACGGTCGAGGAAAACCTGTTGATCGGCACCTACGGGCGCAAAACCGCTGGCCATTGGACGCTGGACACCGTGTATGACCTCTTCCCGATCCTTGCCGAGCGTCGCCACAACCCGGGCACGGCGCTTTCAGGAGGGCAGCAACAAATGGTCGCTATTGGTCGCGCGTTGATGAGCAATCCGCGTGTGTTGCTCTGCGATGAGATCAGCCTCGGCCTCGCTCCGGTGGTCATCAAGGACATCTACAAGGCCATTCCGCAGATCAAGGCGGCGGGGGCATCCATGATCGTGGTCGAGCAGGACATTGCGCAGGCGATGGCCGTCGCCGACCGTGTCTATTGCATGATGGAAGGTCGCGTGACCCTGTCCGGCACCCCCGACAGCTTGTCGCGCGATGACATTCACAACGCCTATTTCGGAGCAAGCCATTGATCTGGATCGACACAATCATTCAGGGCATTTTGCTCGGCGGCCTCTATGCTCTCTTTGCCTCTGGGCTCAGCCTCGTTTTTGGGATTATGCGGCTCGTGAACCTCGCCCATGGCGATCTGATCGTAATGGGGGCTTATCTGATCCTCGTGCTGGTCACCTTGCTGGGGTTGTCGCCGTTTCTAGCGGTTTTTGTCGCCGTGCCGCTGATGTTCGCGCTCGGGTGGTTCTTGCAGAAATTCCTGCTGAACCGGACTTTGGGTGAAGACATCCTGCCACCGCTTCTGGTGACGTTTGGCCTTTCGATTGCCCTTCAGAACGCCCTGCTCGAAGGATTTTCTGCAGACAGCCAGCGCCTGCCAACCAATGCATTGACGACCGCATCCGTGGATGCAGGCCCAATCACGCTTGGCGTAATGCCGCTGCTGACCTTTGCCTCTGCTGTTTTGGTCATCGTGGGGCTGAATCAGCTGTTTTACCGCACCGAACTTGGTCGGGCCTTCCGCGCGACATCTGACGATGCAACCACGGCGAGCCTGATGGGCATCAAGCCGGCCAACATTTTTGCGACCGCGACAGGCATCGCCCTTGTGATCGTCACCATCGCCGCCCTCTACCTTGGGCTGCGCGCCAACTTTGACCCAAATATCGGCCCCGCACGTCTGATCTATGCCTTTGAGGCGGTGATCATCGGCGGGCTTGGCTCCCTTTGGGGGACGTTGCTGGGCGGTATCATCATCGGCGTCGCGCAAACTGTGGGCGCGGCGATCAACCCCGAATGGCAGATCCTCGCCGGACACATCGCGTTTCTGGTTGTCCTGCTTGTGCGCCCACGCGGCCTTTTCCCGAGAGCGAACGACTGATGGCTTATAAAGTAACAACGCAAACACCCGCGTCGCGGATCGCCGCAATCGTCGGGGCCATTGCAATCGTAGTCCTCATCGCGCTCCCGTTCTTTGCCGGACGGGGAACGATCCAGGACATGTTTTTCATCCTAACAATGCTGGTGTTGGCCCAGTTCTGGAACTTGCTGGCCGGCTATGGCGGGCTGGTGAGCATCGGGCAACAGGCCTTCGTCGGCATGGGGGCCTATGCGCTGTTCGGCGCTGTGATCCTTTGGGGTCTTGATCCGGTCCCGTCGATCCTGCTTGCCGGTGTTGCAGCTTTGATTATCGCGGTGCCCACGGCCTTCTTCGCGTTCCGCCTGAGCGGCGCCTACTTCGCCATCGGCACATGGGTCATCGCAGAGGTCGTACGCCTATTAGTGGCGCAGTGGAAAACGCTAGGCGGCGGGACGGGCACGTCCCTGCCGCGCAGTGCAACCCGCGACATGTGGTTTGTTGAGATGATCGAGGAGGCGCTTGGGGTACGCTCTGCCGCCGCCCGCGACATCCTCGCCTACTGGCTCGCGCTGATCCTAGCGATCGCGACAATCGGAGGCATCTATTGGCTGCTGCGCACACGGCGTGGACTGGCCTTGGCTGCTGTGCGCGACAATACCGAGGCCGCGAAATCTGTTGGCGTGGATGCGGGGCGCATGAAGTGGATTGTTTTTCTGACCTCCGCCTTCGGCACCGGCCTCGCTGGTGGTCTCATCTACATGCAAAAGGCGCGGATCAGCCCAGATGCGGCGTTCAGCGTGACCGACTGGACGGCTTACGTGATCTTTATCGTCGTGATCGGCGGCATCGGCACCATCGAAGGCCCCATCATCGGCGTGCTGGTGTTCTTTGCCCTTCAATCACTGCTCGCTGATTTTGGTAGCTGGTATCTGATGACCTTGGGCGTGCTTGCCATCGTCATCATGCTGGTCGCACCCCGCGGCCTTTGGGGCCTTTTGTCGGAACGCACAGGCCTGCACCTTTTCCCAATTCGCCGCCGCCTGACCGGTGGGCAACTCACAACTTCGGAGGAATGAACATGGCTGATATCAACACAGAGGTTCTTGTGATCGGAACCGGACCGGCCGGTTCAACGACTGCGGCCTTGTTGTCGACTTATGGCATCGAGAACATCGTCATCAACCGCTATCACTGGCTGGCCAATACGCCGCGTGCGCACATCACCAACCAGCGCACGATGGAGGTTTTGCGCGATCTGGGCCGCGAGGTTGAGGACGAGGTGTACCTCAACGCCATGGACCAGAGCATCATGGGCGAGAACGTCTTTTGTGAAAGCCTTGCGGGTGAAGAGATCGGGCGCATGAAATCCTGGGGCACGCATCCGCTTTCCAAGGCAGAACATCTGCTATCCTCACCGTCGTTCATGAACGACCTGCCGCAGACGTTTATGGAACCGATCCTGTTCAAAACGGCTTGCAAGCGCGGGACCCGGGCACGGATGAGTACAGAGTACAAGAGCCATGTCCAAGATGCTGAAGGGGTTACGACGACCTGTCTCGACCGTATGACGGGCCAGGAATTTACGATCCGCTCCAAGTACCTTGTCGGGGCTGATGGCGGCAATTCGTTGGTGGCCGATAACGAAAACCTGCCGATTGAAGGCAAGATGGGTGTCGGCGGGTCGATGAATATCTACTTCCGGGCGGACTTGTCCAAACACGTCGCCCACCGGCCTTCTGTGCTCTACTGGGTCATGCAGCCCGGCGCCGATGTGGGCGGCATCGGTATGGGTTTGATCCGCTGCATCCGTCCTTGGAATGAATGGCTGATCGTTTGGGGCTACGACATCAATGAACCCGCACCCGTCGTGGATCAGAAGATGGCAACGGACGTAGCGCGCCAGTTGGTGGGTGATCCCGAACTGGAGATTGACCTGATCAGCGCCAACACCTGGACAGTCAACGACGCCTACGCCACGCAGATGTCAAAGGGGCGTGTTTTCATCATGGGAGATGCAGCGCACCGGCACCCGCCATCAAACGGGCTCGGGTCCAATACGTCGATCCAGGACGCTTACAATCTGGCGTGGAAGCTCGCAGCCGTCGTCAAAGATCAGGCAGGAGTGAAACTGCTCGACAGCTACAACGAAGAACGCGCACCCATCGCCAAGCAGATCGTCACACGCGCCAATCAGTCAATCGGTGAATTTGGTCCGATCTTCGAAGCATTAGGCATGACCGGCGGCACCGATATCGAAAAGATCAAGGCCAACATGGACGCCCGCTGTGGAAACACACCCGAAGCAGAAGCGCAGCGGGATGCATTGAACGCCGCGATCGCCTTCAAGAAATATGAATTCGACGCGCATGGCGTTGAGATGAACCAACGCTACAAATCTGACGCCATTGTCACCGACGGTCAGATCGAGCCTGATTTCGCGTTGGACGCAGACTTGCATTATCAACCGACAACATGGCCCGGTGCGCGCATTCCCCATGCTTGGCTCTTTGACGCTGACGGCGGCAAACATTCTACCTTGGATTTGGCCGGCGGCGGCGCGTTTACATTGTTCACCGGCCTGGGCGGCATGGCTTGGGCAAACGCTGCGGACAAAGTGGCCAAGGATCTCGGCATCAAGCTGCGGACCCACGTGGTCGGACCACGTCAGGAATACATCGACCATACGGGCGACTGGGCACGTGCCCGGGAGATCGGTGACGCTGGCTGTATCATCACCCGCCCCGACCAGCATGTCTGCTGGCGCAATGATGTGTTGCCAGACGATCCAGCGGCGGAATTGACCCGCGTTCTCACACAAATCCTCGCACGTTAGGAGGCAACCGATGTCTAAACAGGAACAAGGATACTTTACCGAAGCCAACTCTGCCGAGGTCGTCATCAGTCGCAACGCCAACGCCAAGGACGCCCGTCTAGCAAAGGTCATGGAGGCCATCACTCGCCACTTGCACGCCGCCGTGAAAGAGATCGAGCCCACCCAGGAAGAATGGTTCGAGGCGATCCAGTTTCTGACTAAGGTCGGTCATATGTGTAACGACTGGCGGCAGGAATTCATCCTGCTCAGCGACAGCCTCGGCGTGTCGATGCTGGTCGATGCGATCAACAACCGCAAACCGTCCGGCGCATCGGAATCCACGGTCCTTGGCCCGTTTCACGTGCCCGACGCACCTGAACTGCCCATGGGTTCGGACATCTGCCTTGACCAAAAGGGGGAGCCAATGCTGGTCAAAGGGCGTATCCTCGGGATTAACGGACAGCCCATCAACAGCGCAAAGATAGACGTGTGGCAGGCCAATGACGAAGGTTTCTACGATGTTCAGCAAAAGGGCTTGCAGCCTGATTTTAATCTGCGCGGCGTGTTTCGCACGGGGTCCGATGGCAGCTACCACTTTAAGGGCGTGAAACCGAAATTTTACCCGATCCCCGATGACGGCCCGGTCGGTCAGCTGCTTGAAAAGCTTGGGCGGCACCCCTTTCGGCCGGCACATCTACACTACATTCTCGAGGCGGAGGGGTATGAAACCCTAATCACGCATATCTTTGATCCTGACGACCCCTATATCCATTCGGATGCAGTTTTTGGCGTCAAAGAGAGCCTCTTGGCCAAGTTCGACCTGATCGACGATCCAGCGAAAGTTGCGGCAGCGGGCTTCGACGGCCCCTATTATGAAGTCATCCACGACTTCGTGCTGGCGCCCGCGCCATGAGCACACCTTGCATCATCTGCGTGGCGATCACAGGAAGCTTGCCTCGCAAATCTGACAACCCGGCGGTGCCTATCACCGTGACAGAACAGATCGAAAGCACTCATGCCGCGTTCGAAGCGGGCGCGACGATCGTGCACGCCCACGTGCGCAACGACGACGAAAGTCTGTCAAGCGACCCCGACAAGTTCGCGGCCCTTAAGGAGGGTGTGGAAAAACACTGCCCGGGCATGATTATCCAGTTTTCGACAGGTGGGCGATCCGGTGCCGGAAAAGAGCGCGGCGGGGCGTTGAAGCTGAAGCCGGACATGGCCTCGCTTTCGGTCGGATCCAACAATTTTCCCACGAGAGTCTACGAAAACCCGCCCGACCTCGTCGACTGGCTCGCGTCCGAGATGCGCACCCATGGCGTAAAACCTGAAATCGAAGCATTCGATCTGTCCCACATCCTGAAAGCTGCCGAAATGCAAAAGAACGGTCAGATCGATGCTACGCCTTACGTGCAATTCGTGATGGGTGTCAAAAACGCGATGCCTGCTGATCGCGATGTATTCGATTTTTACGTGAAGACCGTGAAACGTTTGTTCGGCAACGATGCGCCATGGTGTGCCGCGGGAATCGGGGCGAACCAGTTTGTTCTGAACGAATGGTCTGTGTCCTCAGGCGGCCATGCCCGCACTGGCCTTGAGGATAATATCCGGCTAGATAAAACCCACCTCGCGCCTTCCAACGCAGCCTTGGTGGGACGATTGGTCGACACTTGTGCGCGGCATGAAAGAACTGTCGCTAACCCTGCGCAAGCGCGGCAGATATTGGGGCTAACTTAGTCAAAAGGTTAGATATCGCTGTGTCCGCTACGAATTTCAGAAGTCAGTTCTTCACCGCCCGACGAAGTTCTGTCCAAGCGTATGGCAGTTTGCTTTTCGATTAAATTTTTTCAGAGCGTAAATTCGGCTCGACAGCTTTGAGGCGGCTAAGTCGCCGATTTGCAGGTCCGTGCAGCGCGCCAATCCGCGCACACGGTGAATGTCGTAGATGGGTGCTACGACTGCAAAAACATTGATAAACCGTTGAGTAACCGGTTGTTACCAGTCTAATTTTGGCCAATTTCGACTTTCTGCGGTTCCACGCCATTGGTTTGGTTTGCAGCATTTTGCAGTTTGGGCTCAAAGCCGCCATCGGAGCGATTACAGCATTGTGGTGGCGCGCGAAGAAGGGTGAGACGAGGACGGCCCTGAGCCGATTTAGGACGCCGCCAGCAATACCGCGGCGCGGCTTTCCGAAAGCGGACGTTGCTCGAAAGCATAAAGGCTTTCTTACGTTAATGAGTTCCCAAATATGATCGAGAGGAGCCAATACAGGAGAGATGCACTTCAGAGCTGCCGCACGCTCTGTGCTTAATGTTGATCACAATCCCAACTATCAGAGTTTACGGGAAAATAACCGCGATAGATTCGCGCCTAATAAGCGTCGGCACGCACCTGTCCTGGCGTTCGTCCTAGTTTTTGCCGAAAAACATCCGACATGTGGCTTTGAGAAGAAAAACCGCAGTCAAATGCAACCTTTGCTGCGGAGGCGTCTGTAGCCGTGAGCATAGTCCGTGCGCTTTGGATTCGGGTGGTGGTGTCGCGAATTTGGTGGAAATTTGAAGTTGGCGTAATCTCCGGGTGAA
>JAPORH010000060.1 GCA_026710325.1 Litoreibacter sp.
GTGGCCAAGGTGAGGATTGAGGCACCGGTAAAGGGCGAAAGCCACCGGAAAACAGCAACTCCCCGCACCTACAGCAGGGCGCGCCTCTCCCTGACTCTACTAACACGATGACGCGCTTCAGTCTCAGTGACGGGCCAAAACGGCTCGTCAGCTTTTTCTTCTGGCGAGTTTCCATCACGAATACGATATCCGCCCAATCCAGATGCTCTGTGCTGAGCTGTTCGTCAGCGTCGCGGCTCAGGCCCGCGAAGTCGCTCATAACTCCATCAAATTTTCGCGCAATGTCGGCAGCCGTTGGGCTTCGCATACGCGCTTTCCCGCAAATGAAAAGGGCATTGATCAAGGCTAAGCCCCGTATAAGTAGCGCGTCAGGTGGAAGAAGATTGGGGCGGCAAAGACAACGCTGTCCATTTGATCGACGAACCCGCCTTGGCCGGGGATCAGGTGCCCCCAGTTCTTGACGCCTCGGTCTGCTTTGATGGCTGCCAAGACCAGCGACCCGCCGACCCCAAACAGATAAATTGCCAGCGACACGGCTATGGCTTCCAGGGGCGCAAACGGGGTGAGCCAGGTCAGCAAAAAGCCGGTCGCCATGGCGGCGCTAGCGCCGCAGATCACGCCGGCCTTGGTTTTGGGGGAGATCGCGGGCGCGATGCGGGTTTTGCCGATACGGCGCCCTGCGTAGTACTCCGCCAGATCGCCGATTTGGACCACGACCACCAAGAAGGCGATCAGCAGCACGGAGCGGCCGGTGGAGCCGTGAATGTCAAGCGTGACCAGCGCCGGGATATGAGAGGCGCCGAACACGCAGATCATAAGACCCCATTGCGTCTCGGACACGCGAGACAGGAAATTCGTGCCTGCGCCGCGCAGCGCGGACAGGATGGGCAGGATCAGGAAGGCATAGACCGGAATGAAGATGGAATAGAGCCCATACGCCCCCATCCATATGAATAAGTATTGCAACGGAAAGACGATGTAGAACGCCCCGATCAGCGCCCAGTGGTCGGCTTTGGTCTTACGGGTCAGGGTCAAAAACTCCCGCAGCGCCGCAAAGCTAGCAAAGGCGAAAAGCAGCACCACCCCGGTATGACCGGATAGCAGCGCGACCGAGACCAAAAACACCATCCCCCACCACGAATGCAATCGTGTCGTATAGGTCTCGACCGTCGGATGGTTGCCGCGCGGGGAGAGGCGAAGGCGCAGGATTTCTCCGCCGATCGTTGCGACCAGAAGGAGCGCGCAGGCGCCCGATATGACCAGGAGCAGCGAGGTTGTCGTTTCTGACATAATCTCGGGGATCATGACGGCTGCTCCTCATTCTGAGGCGCGAGCGCGGCGAGCTCGCCCGAGGCACGTGCGAGGAATGCGTCCTTGCTTTCGGTGTCTTCGACATGGAGGGGGGCGCCAAAGATCACCGTGCAGCCGAGGGGCACAGGGATCACCTCCCCCGATGGCATGACCGAGGAGATGTTGTTGATCCAAGTGGGCACTAAGTCGATGTCGGGGCGCGCTTTGGCGATGTTGTAGAGACCAGCCTTGAACGGCATCAGTGGATCATCGGAGCGGTTCCGCCCGCCTTCGGGGAAAATGATGATAGAGGCGCCCTCGTCCAGGGCTGCAACGATTTTCTCAATCGGATCCTCTGTTTGATGGTCGGTGCGGCGGTCGATCAGCACGGCGCGAAACACTTCGGGGCCAACAAACGCGCGGGCTTTGGTTTTGAGCCAATAGTCAGCCGCCGCAACGGGGCGAGTGACGCGCCGCAGAGCGGGGGGCGGCACCGTCCAAATCGTGGGTAAATCCGCGTTAGACGTGTGATTGGCGAAGTAGATGCGTTGTTTGTTGACCGGCTCGACCCCGCGCCAATCCGCGCGGGCGGCGGTGATGAATTGGACGAGAAGTGCGAGAAACTGCCCGGTGATATTGGCGGCGATACGGCGCATTGGCTCTTTCGTTGGTCCCTTTTTCGCACAGCCTGAGTGGGCGGCGCGGATTAATCAAGAAAAACCCGTTTGCCGGGTGTGCGGCCGCGCCCGGATTGTCCGAGCGCGGCTTTGTTTTGGTTTAGGCAGCTTTGTCGTTTGCGACGTAGTCTTCCAGAAGCTTTTCGTTGCGGGCTTGCTCGATCCGCTCGATCCGGTCCGCCGCGATCCGCTCGTCAAAGCGATATTTCACGAAGTTGATGAGGCTGACACAGAGCATCAGTACGGCGATGGCCCAGAAGCCTTTGGTCGACAGCGGCACGTCGGGTGACAGGTAAAGCGACAGGGCCAGCATGCCGAGCGCGATGAAGGCACCAGCCAGATTGACCAGCATAATCAGGGTGTTGTCGTTTTTCGTGTGGGAACCAAACATGGGTTTTTCCTTTCTCGGGGTGTTACGATGTTGTTTTGGATTTCAGGCGGGCCAGAACGTCGGCGCCGGTGCTTTTGTCGGACGCGCCATAGCCTTGGTTGGCCATGCGCATGGCGAGACCTTCATGGGACAGGTCATGTTCGATATCCGCGAGGATTTGGGATTGCTCGAACGGGTCGTCTTTTTCTAGGACCTCTGCGATCAACGCCTCCGCCTCATCCGCGCTGGAACTTCTGTTCACCGTTTTGTTCAAGCGCGACTGCATCTGCTGCTCCCGCCGCACGGCTTTCGCCGATATCAAACCCTGTTTTAGGTCGATGATACGGCGGTGGCCTTGCTCGACGGATTGACGCAGTTGATCAATGCGCTCGGACAGCCGCGTCAGGGTCGATTTGCGTATCTCTTCTTCGTTTTCGAGCGCAGCAATCGCGTCAGCAGCCTGAAGCGCGGCCTTCTCATTCCCGTCTTCAAGCGCAAGCTGTGCGCGCTGGGTGAGGTCTTGAATGCGCGTTTGAACTGTTTTGAGCTGTTTGGCCTCAGAGCGTTCGCGTTGGATCAGCGAGGCGAGCGTGCCTTTGGCGGCGTTCAGGTTTGCCTGGGCCTCGCGGATGTTCTGCTCAATCAATTCGATGGCGTAGATGTCTCTTACCCGTTCTTCGGCGCGGGCGTTTGCGCCTGTCATAAGGGTTTTGAGTGTTCCGAACATGGGTCTCTCCTTTGGTTGGCGTTTCTTGAACGCCGTTCATGAAGCGAGCATGCTAGAAAACTGAACGACGTTCAAGAAAAAAAGTGAACGGCGTTCAGGATTTTTAGGAATTTTCGCTTAAGCTGTTGATAATAAGCGAAATCATTCTTTCCAATTCATCCGTTGGAACGGCTGAAATACGCTTTTCAAGGCCAAGGACAACGATTCCATGAATGGAAGAAAACAGACCGCGAGTCATCAATTCGACATCGCCGGGCGGCAAATCAGGAAAGTTTTGCGCCACAGGTTTTGCGATGAGGGCGAGTAGCTGTTGCAGCTCAAACAGATACCATTCCGGCACCTCTTGTTCCGTCGACATCTCCAGGTCGAACAAGGTGCGCCATGCGGGCGTATTGGATTGCGCAAACCCCAAATAGGCATGCGCCATTGTGGTTAGCACAGCAGTGGGAGAAGTGTCGGGATTGGCGTTGACCGCTTCAAGGACATAGGTGCCAAGGCGTTTGAAGGTGCGGCCGTTGACGGCCATGACGAGCTCGTTCAGATCACCGAAGACATTGTAGATGGCTCCGACCGCGCATTCTGCTTCCTTTGCAAGCTCGCGTGCGCGGATTTGCTGGATTCCACCGTCGGCCACCCGTTTTTCGGCAAGGTCGATGAGCCTGCGACGCAGGTCCTCTCTTTTCTTTTGGATTTTTCCTGCCATGCATCCCTCAAATTGAACCTTGTTCATGCGTAGAAGAAAGGCGCAAAAAAGGAAAGGGTTGCGTTTCGCGAGCGGTCGGCTCACAACCAAAGACAGCGGTCCCTTAGCTCAACTGGATAGAGCAGCTGACTTCTAATCAGCAGGTTGAGGGTTCGAGTCCTTCAGGGATCGCCATTCGTTTCCGAGCCCCTGGTTTTGCTGAACAGAGGCAGGGTTTGGCCCGAAGGGTTTCCTAGGTATCAAGCCATTCATGGGTTCCACGCGCGTTTAGGATAGCCGTCATTTTCCAAGCCCCGTCGGAGGCCATCAAAAGCACCGAGGACGTGTAGGGACGCGTCGCCCTGAACTGCCCCGACATCAGATGTGTCGTATAAGTGCCAATCATGGTTCCGTCTTCACAATCCTCCAATGAAATCGGGATCCGGTAGATACTGTCGATGTTGAGCAGCTTGCAGACGGAAATATACTGCCCAAAGTTCTCTTTGAGCTCTTCTCGTGTTGAAAGTGTCTTTGGGCCGTTTGAGGTTATTAGTGAGAATGGGAGCAGGATGTGACCTTCCCAAACCGCGAAATCACCAGTGACGAAGCATTCAGAAATGTCGTCCAAAAACACCTGAAACTGTTGTTTTGTTAGAATCTCCATGGGCGCAAACCCTACCGGTTGGATTGGGACGATGACTGCAAACTGGTTCACACATTTCGCGCATATCCTGCGCAAAACCGCAGAAAACGAGGCTGGCTTGTTTCACCTTCGGAAACGAAGTGTTCCTTAGATTAAGGCGAAAATCGTAGTTCAGACAGAGGAATGGCCATATTTTGCCGTGGTTGAGTGGGAATTTCGACACCAACGGGTCGAAACAGCAAGTTCGATAAGGTCCGCCAATGCGGTTCGTTCGTCCCTGATCGAAATATTGAGTTCGGAGACACTTGATGAAGCACTTTTTTACAAATTTCGCAGCGGACGAGTCTGGTGCCGTAACGGTAGACTGGGTCGTGCTCGCTGCCGTGCTTATCGGTCTGTGTCTTGCAGTCATGGCCACGGTTGGTGACGGAACAGAGGACTTGACCAGTGACCTCGATGCTCAGATGAGCTCCCAGATGATCTCAACCACCTTCTAGGTCAGCTAAACGAACAGAATGATTGCACCGACGTCGCTGGCCCGCGATGTCGGTTTGCTTTTTGTAGGCATCTGATTTGTTTTATAGCACGGTCAGTCGTTCAGTCGTTGACGAGGTGCTATCAGGTTTTGCGCAGCCGGATCACGACATCTACCGACGATATCTCGGTGCCGTCTGGCGCAGTTGGCAGGCCGCAGATCTCAAGCTCTTCTTTCGGAGCATCGGTCAGCTCACGCTCATCTTCCCAGAAGAAATGCGGGTGGTCGTCCACGCGGGTGTCAAAATAGGATTTGGTCCCGTCGACCATAACTTCACGAATGAGCCCCGCATCGCAAAATGCGCGCAACGTATTGTAGACGGTCGCCAGGGACACAGTCTTGTCACAGCCCTCGGTCGCCGCATGAAGGCTTTCCGCGGTGACGTGGCGGTTTTGCCCGTCCCCCACCAGAAGTTCCGCCAAAGTCACACGCTGGCGCGTTGGCCGCAGGCCGGCGCCTGTCAACCATTCGGTGCTACGTCTGGTTTTTTCGTTCGTTACTGACATTTAGGTCCGATCCTCGCGTTCCTGACTATGCATATAGGGCGCATAGACCCTCAGTTTCAAACGAAATTCGTAAACGTGACCATTCGCCCGGCCTTGCGCCCGGAGAGACGCAAATGATAGAGCTCTGAAAACCAAAACATCTATATATGGGGGCAGGGCCGCATGTCAGACTATCCTACGAGCTTCGACCGCGACGGGCTTTTGAAATGCGCGCGCGGGGAGCTGTTCGGCCCAGGCAATGCCCAACTGCCCGAACCGCCTATGCTTATGATGGATCGGATCACCGATATTTCGGCCGATGGCGGAGCGCATGGCAAGGGTCATGTTCTGGCTGAGTTCGACATCAAACCTGACCTGTGGTTCTTCGACTGCCACTTCCCTGGCAACCCGATTATGCCCGGCTGCCTTGGACTAGACGGCCTTTGGCAGCTGACCGGCTTCAATTTGGGCTGGCGCGGGTGGACAGGGCGTGGCTACGCGCTGGGCGTCGGCGAGGTGAAGCTAAAGGGCATGGTGCGCCCCGATCGAAAGATGCTGACCTACAAGATCGATTTTACCAAAGCGGTCCAAACGCGCCGCCTGACCATGGGGGTTGCGGATGGGATCGTCGAGGCGGACGGTGAAGTCATTTACGAGGTCAAGGATATGAAAGTCGCTTTGTCTGAGAGCTAATTCCGTACCCTCATGGCGCTTTGTTTCCGGCGCGAGAACGTTGCCATCGAGATACATAAAATTTGCCTCAATCCCGCCTGTATTTCCGCGCAAAGAGACGGGAAATCTGAGGGAAAAATCATGTCTATCATCAAGACTTTCGCAACCGCAGTCTGCGTCAGCGCTTTTGCCACAAGCGCCTCCGCTGCCGTCGTCGACGCGTTCCAGTTGAACACTGGCTCAGTGTCGGGAACAAACTCGTCTATCACACTCAACGATGGTCAGACCTATGTCGTGACTGTGTCCGGCACGTTCCTGCTCGGCAATAACCGCACGCGTCACGTCGCGGATGCCGAGTATTTCAATCTTGGGAGCGCGGGGCCAGTTCCGCTCGACGGCACAAGCTCACAAGAAATCGGGGTTGGCATTGACGGGTTTGACGTGGACTTCGGCCCATTCGACCCAAACAACACATACTCGACGCGTATCAAGGGTAACGGCTCTGCAATTGACGTCTTCTATCAAGACAGCAATTATGGCGACAATGTAGGGTCGCTCTTTGTCGAGATTTCGACCGTGCCTCTGCCAGCTGGCGTCCTGTTGCTTGCGACGGGCTTGGCTGGCTTTGGCTTCGCGCGTCGCCGTCGCGGCTAACCCGCCACGCACAGCTTCCTGCGCCCGCATCTTTAGAGATGTGGGCCTTTTTCTTTGTGCCACGCGCCCACCTCTATTTCGCCTTGTGCGCCTCTTGTACGCTGGCCTAAAAAGGCTGCGATTTAGCTTAGAGGAGCGTTCATGCGCCGCGTCGTCGTCACTGGTCTTGGGATCGTCTCCCCTATTGGAAACAGCGCCTCTGAGGTGACAGCAGCGTTAAAAGCTGGCACCTCAGGTATCGAGGCGAGCGATGCAATGGCGGAGCACGGCTTCCGCTCCCAAATCGCAGGCACGCTCAAGATCGACATCAAAGAGCATGTCGACAAACGCCGCCTGCGCTTCATGGGGCCAGGTGCTGCCTATGCCTATATTGCGATGGAACAAGCCATTGCAGATGCGGGCCTTGAAGAAGGTGATGTCGTCAATCCGCGCACCGGCCTGATCGCAGGCTCCGGCGGGCCGTCGACTTCTGCGATGTTCACCGCGCATCAATCGGTGTTGGCGACAGAGGCCACCAAGCGGATCGGGCCGTTTGCTGTTCCCAAATGCATGTCCTCCACCATCTCCGCCAACCTTGCGACTGCTTTTCAGATCAAGGGGATCAACTATTCGATCACCTCGGCTTGCTCGACCTCTCTGCATTGCATTGGTGCGGCGTCGGAGCAGATCATGCTGGGCAAGCAAGATGTTATGTTTGCTGGCGGCGGGGAGGAGCTGGATTGGACACTCTCTTGCCTGTTTGACGCTATGGGAGCCATGAGCAGCAAATACAATGACACGCCAACGCGTGCCTCTCGCGCCTTTGATGCAGATCGCGACGGGTTTGTGATCGCAGGTGGCGGTGGTATCGTGGTGCTGGAAAGCCTGGAGCATGCGCAGGCGCGCGGCGCAAAGATTTACGCAGAAGTCACGGGCTTTGGTGCGACGTCTGACGGCGCAGACATGGTGGCCCCCTCAGGTGAAGGCGGCGAACGTGCGATGCGCATTGCGTTGGAGACGATCCCTGAAGAGCGCAAGGTCAGCTATATCAACGCCCATGGCACATCGACGCCCGTGGGCGATGTGGGCGAAGTTGAAGCCGTGCGCCGCGTCTTCGGGCAAGGCGCCACGCCACCTATCAGCTCGACCAAATCTATGACGGGCCACAGCCAAGGTGCCACCGGCGCGCAGGAAGCGATATACTGCTTGTTGATGCTGGAGAATGATTTCATCGCGCCGTCGATCAATGTCGAAACGCTCGACCCGGCACTTGAACCGAGCGAGATCGCAACTCAGCTCGTCGAAAATGCAGGGCTCGACACTGTGATGACAAACTCCTTTGGTTTTGGCGGCACCAATGGGTCGATGCTCATGTCTAAGTTTAAAGGGTAGCGAGATGGCAGATTTGATGAAGGGCAAACGTGGCCTGATCATGGGCGTGGCCAATGAACGCTCCATCGCCTGGGGCATCGCCAAAGCCATGGCAGACGAGGGCGCTGAACTTGCCTTTTCTTACCAGGGTGAGGCCTTCGGCAAACGAGTGGAGCCACTCGCGGCCTCTGTTGGCTCGGATATCCTGGTGGATGTCGACGTGACCGACGATACCTCGCTCGACGCCTGTTTCGATCTGCTCAAGGAAAAATGGGGCGGCCTTGATTTCGTCGTCCACGCTATCGCGTTTTCCGACAAGTCGGAGCTCACAGGCCGTTTCGTCGACACCAGCCGGGAGAATTTCAAAAATTCGATGGTGATCAGCTGCTATTCACTGATCGACGTTGCTAAACGCGCAGCACCAATGATGGAAAATGGTGGCACGCTATTGACCCTGACCTACCAAGGCTCAAACCGTGTAACCCCCTTTTACAACGTCATGGGGGTAGCAAAAGCCGGGCTGGAAGCGGCCGTGCGTTACCTCGCCAACGACCTTGGCCCAGACGGCATCCGGGTCAACGCAATCTCGCCCGGGCCCATGAAAACCTTGGCCGGGGCAGCGATTGGCGGCGCACGCAAAACCTACAAGCACACAGACCAAAACGCGCCCCTACGCGCAAATGCGACGTTGGAAGCTGTCGGTGGCACCGCAGTCTACCTCGCGTCAGACGCGGGCGCATGCACAACGGGTGAGATCATTCGCGTCGATGGCGGCTACCATGTGCTCGGAATGCCCCAAAGCGAAAACCTCTAGCCCTTCATTGCTTTAAAAATATCCCGGGGGGAGGCGCGGAACGCGACGGGGGGCAGAGCCCCTACCACCGCGGCCGCGCAAGCGGGCGCAAAGCTTCTAATCTGACGGCGTCATCAGACCAAAACCTGCCCCGGTCGGGTCCGCCACAATCGCGATGCGTCCCACGCCTTCAACTTCCCAAGGCTCGCGGTAAACCTGCCCGCCCGCAGCTTTTGTCTGCGCCACTGCTGCATCGACGTCATCGACCGCCAGATAGGTGAGCCAGTGAGATGGTAGCTCGGCCATCTCAGGCATGCTCGAAATATCAAAAATGCCAGCGACCATCTGATCCCCGATCTTGCCGACATGATACATGCCCTCGGGCATGGGCATGCTGTCGAAACTCCAACCGCAAACCGTCTCATAATAGGCCTTTGCCTTTTCGACATCATGGGTGTTTAGCTCGGTCCAATGGACCGTTCCGTGCATCTCGCTCATCGCATCCTCCGTGTTGGCTGGGCGCAGCCTAGCACGATTCGGCGTTTTACTCGCCCCGCGCTTGTGCCACGCTGCGCGCGCGGAAGGAGCGCGCCTATGACCATCACCACCTGCATTTTTGATGCCTATGGCACTTTGTTCGATGTCTCTGCAGCTGCGCGGATCGCGGCGTCAGAGCCGGGGCGCGACGACCTAGCCGCGTGTTGGCAAAAGCTGGCGAGTGATTGGCGGCTCAAACAGTTGCAATACACGTGGCTGCGCGCTGTCGCCGACGCTCATGATGATTTCTGGGAGGTCACCCAAAACGGGCTCGACTGGGCTATGGAAAATAACGGCCTCAATGACGCGGAGCTAAGGGAACGTCTCTTGCAGCTTTATTGGGAGCTGCAGGCCTACGCTGAGGTTCCCAAAATGCTCGGCCAGCTCAAACAAGCCGGCTTCAACACCGGTATTCTGTCCAACGGCTCGCCTGCGATGCTAGAGGGGGCCGTCAGCTCCGCAGGTGTGGGGGAGATGCTTGATGACACGCTCAGTGTTGAAAGCGTAGGCGTCTTCAAGCCGCATAAAAAAGTCTATGATCTCGTCGGCCAACGTTTTGGCTGTGCCCCAAAGGAGGTGCTTTTTGTCTCCTCCAATGGATGGGACGCAGCCGGGGCTGCCGGATACGGGTTTCAAACCGTCTGGGTCAACCGCGCCGTTGAACCTATGGACCGCTTGCCTTGGACCCCGTCCCATGTGCTGAGTGACCTAACCTCCATTCCTGACCTGGCTGCAAAAATATGAGCGTTTTCACGGCCTCAGATGGCACCAATTTGCATTTCACCGATGAAGGGGAGGATCTTCCTGTCCTTTGCCTGGCCGGGCTCACCCGAAACGGAACTGATTTCGACTATGTCGCGACGCACATGTCAGGTGTCCGTTTGATCCGGCTCGATTACCGGGGGCGCGGCAAGTCCGATTGGTCGGGGAAGGACACCTACACCCTGCAACGCGAAGGTTTGGATGCGGTCGAGTTGTTGAACCACCTGCACATGGACAAAGCCGCGATCCTGGGCACATCGCGCGGTGGCATCATTGCCATGGGCCTTGCGGCGACCGTGAAGGACCGCCTGCTTGGGGTTTGCCTCAATGATATCGGCCCCGAAATCGCACCTGCCGGGCTGGAGGCGATCAAAGGTTATCTGGGCCGCCGCCCGGTCTTTCGCACGATGGAGGAGGTGGTAGAGGGTCTTTCGACCCGCATGGCGGGGTTTGAGAACGTCCCCTTGGAGCGTTGGCAGGCGGAGGCCGCGAAGCACTATATCGAAGACGAGAAAGGTCTGACCTTCAACTACGACCCCGCGCTGCGGCCAGCTGTTTTGGAAAGTGCGCCTCAGAATTTGAACCCTGACCTCTGGCCGTTTTTCGATGCGTTAGAGGGCCTGCCGCTGGCGCTGATCCGCGGGGCAAATTCGGACCTTCTGACGTCCGAGACCGCTGCAAAGATGCAAGCCCGTCGCCCCGATATGCTTTTCGCGGATATACCTGACCGGGGGCATGTGCCTTTTCTGGATGAAGCGGCATCGCTAGATGTCATTCACGCATGGCTGGAGCAACTTCGATGAATTTTGAGATGATCGAAGCTGCGGCGAAGCGGTTGAAAGGACACGCGCGGGTCACGCCTTTGCTGTCCTCGCCCTTCCTTGACGAGATTGCCGGACGGCGTGTCTTCATTAAGCCAGAGGCCCTGCAGCACACCGGTAGCTTCAAATTTCGTGGTGGTTGGTCGGCTGTGTCTGCACTGACGGACAATGCGCTCAAAGCCGGTGTGATCGCGTTTTCCAGCGGAAATCATGCGCAAGGTGTGGCTTTGGCCGCGCGCGAGCATGGGGTCTCGGCAGTGATTGTGATGCCTGCCGACGCGCCGCAGATGAAGATAGACAACACACGCGCGCTCGGCGCGGAGGTGGTGCTTTATGACCGGGCGACGGAAAGCCGCGACGAGATAGGCAAGACCCTGTCGCAAGAGCGCGGCCTGACTTTGATCAAACCCTTTGATGAGCCGCAGGTGATTGCCGGGCAAGGCACATGCGGGTTGGAGATTGCAGCCCAAGCCGATGAAATGGGCGTCGATGCGCGTGAAGTCCTGGTGTGCTGCGGTGGCGGCGGCCTGACCTCTGGCATTGCGTTAGCTTTGGAGAAGAAAGCTCCGAAACTGAAGGTGCGGCCGGTTGAGCCTGAAGGGTTTGATGATGTTGCGCGGTCGCTTGATGCAGGCGAGATCAAAAGCAACGCGCAGGTCTCCGGCTCGATTTGTGACGCGATCATCACGCAGCAGCCGGGCGATCTCACCTTTCCGATCATGCAGCGTCTATGCGGCCCCGGGATAGTGGTCCCGGAAGAAGATTGCCTGCGCGCTATGGCCCATGCGTTTGCGCGGTTGAAACTGGTGCTAGAGCCGGGTGGGGCGATTGCCTTAGCGGCTGCCCTATTTCATGCGCATCAGATTGAAGGCGATGATGTGATCGTTGTGGCCTCTGGCGGGAATGTGGACGCACCTCTCTTTCAGGACGCATTGGCTAAGTACGGGAGCCTCGAATGACCGATTTCACGATCGCCAGCTTCAATGTCAAAAACCTGATCGGGCCGGAGCAGGAATATTACCGCTTCCAGAAATACACGGTGGAAGAGCATGCGTGGAAGCAGGATTGGTTGGCCGAAATGTTGGTCACGATGAATGCCGATATCGTCTGTTTTCAAGAGATTTTCGAAGAAGCCGCATTGCAAGACGTCGTGGATGCGGCAGATGCGATCGGGCTTGCCTCGAATGAGGCTGTGATCCCGGACGCGTCCAAACGCTACCGCAAACGTGCGATTTTCCGGAAACTGGCCTATGATGACTACCGCGACGCGGCGCTCGCCTTTGCGCCCAATGCCTCCGATGGGGAACCGGGGCAGCGGCGCCCAGGCCTCGCGATTCTGTCGCGCTTTGGTTTTGCGGAGCCGCCTGAGGTCATTCAGGAGCTAGGTCCCGAAATGCAGGTCGACTTCAGCGGAGGTGAGGCCGGGCACTTCAAGCTCACCCGCGTTTCCCGCCCCATCTTGAAGGCGCGCATCCCAGTGGGCGGGCGGGTGATCACTGTGTTCAATTGCCACCTCAAATCCAAGCTGGGCGAATTTGATCGCCCGGAGGGTTCAGATTTTGCACCGGAAGCTGATCTGACCGCCTACGACCCTGTGGGCCGTGCTTTGGGTGCGCTGCGCGCAGCCACCAGACGGATGGCAGAGGCTTGGGTTTTGCGTAAATTGGTCGTGGCTGAGCTCGACGCTGGGAACCCGGTGATGGTGTTGGGCGATTTCAATGATAGCGAGAATGCGGTGAGCTCCGAGATCATCTCGGGCGAGAAGCCGTTCAAGAACTATTGCTGGATGTTGCGCCATGACGCGGACCATCCGTCGGACCGCTATAGCGCGGAAGAGAACGAAGCCATCCAGGAGGCTGTGGAGCGGGTTCGGCTTGAGAGCTGCGAAAAGCTATTTGTCAAAAAATCCCTGCGCGACATGGTCTACACGGCGGCCTTCGGCGGGGTGTATGAAAGCATCGACCAAATCCTGATCTCACGTTCGTTTCGGGCCGGGACGGGCCAGATCGGTGAGATGGAGTATTTCTCGGTCTTCAACGATCATCTGACCGACGGATCGCATCCCGAGGCTCCGTATAACAAGCTGGCCTCCGACCACGGGCAGATCATGGGGCATTTCCGGCTGTTTTGAAAAGAGATAAGCGGGGAAAGGGGCTCTGCCCCCGACCTTACGGCCTCCCCCGGGATATTTTTCAAGCAATGAAGACGTTTAGGCCTGTGCGCCGCGCGGATTTCTGAGGCTTGCCGAATAGACCATCCAGGCGATTAGCATCATCACCATAGCGAGCAGAAAGGGCGCGCCGGGGATGCGCAGCGAGGCCTCGTCTGAGGTGAAAAGCCAGAATACTTGCGTCATGACAATAGGTGCTACGATCATGCCGATGGAGTTGATTGAGGTCAGCACGCCTTGCAACTCCCCTTGTTGGTCGTCTGAGGCGCGTTGCGACATGACAGAGGTCAGCGCTGGAGCGACGACTGCGCCTAGCGCGGCGAGCGGTGTGAGCGCGATCAGCAACCATCCATTGGTGACGAAGCCGATGAGTGTAAGGGTGAGAGCATTGTAGACCAGGCCGTAGTAGACGGTTTTTCGCTCCCCCAATGCTCCGATAATGCGGCGGATGAGAAAGCCTTGGGTGATTGCTGTCGCGATACCGTAGACTGCTAAAGATGCACCGATCATACCCGGCGACCAGCCGAATTGCGCGGTTGTGTAATAGGCCCAGACCGCCGGGTAGACCATGTTCGAAATCTGGTAGAAGAAATAAACGACCATGAGAGCAGTCAAGCCCGGCAGCGCACCGATGTAACGGAACGCACCTGCGGGATTGGCCCGTTTGATGTCGAAATCGCGGCGGGTGTCATCGGTGACGGTTTCGGGCAATACGAAATACCCGAACAGGAAATTCGCGATTGTTAGGATCGCGGCCGCCCAGAAGGGCGCGCGTGGCCCAAGCTCTGCCAACAGGCCACCGACCACCGGGCCCAGAACGAAGCCCGCCCCAAAGGCCGCAGCGATCATCCCGAAATTCTGCGCCTTTTTCTCGGGCGGGGATATGTCGGCCATGAAGGCGGAGGCGGTCGAATGTGTGGCCGCCGTTATGCCTCCGAGAATGCGCCCAAAGAGCAGCAGCCAGATCGTCCCGGCGACCGCCATCAGCACGTAATCCAGCGCCATCACCGCCAGAGAGATCAGGAGCACAGGCCTGCGGCCAAACCGATCTGACAGGCTGCCCAAAAGTGGCGCAAACAGAAATTGCATCACCGCAAAAACCGCCGAAAGAATGCCGCCCCAAATGGCCGGGTTGTGTCTCGAAAGTGGTGGAAATTATTCCATGGCGTCTCCGAGCGGCTTATTGTTTGGCTTTGTTATGCTGCGAGGTCAAGGATTTCGTTGAGCGGCTGATCGAGGGTTTCCCAGCCATCGACCTTGCGCATCTGGATTTGGCCCGATGCCATCAATGCCCAGAACAGCATTGGC
>JAPORH010000183.1 GCA_026710325.1 Litoreibacter sp.
CGGGCGCTTTCAAGCCCAAAATCGAAGGCTATTTCGCCGTGAGTCGTGTACCGTGATCGCCGCCACATATGCGTAGGCTCTCTCTGATGAATGCCCAAGGTAGGACAGCAATGAAGAAAAAGAAAAACGAGCTGCTGACCGAGGTCGAGCTGGAGTTCATGAACGAGCTCTGGGCTCTGGGCGAGGGGACGGTGCGCGATGTGCTGGAATGTCTGCCCGAAGGGCGCGATCTCGCCTACACATCGGGTGCTACAATCCTGCGCATCCTTGAGCAAAAGTCATTCGTCACCAGCCGGAAGCAGGGCAAAAGCCATGTCTATATTCCGGCGATCAGCAAAGACATCTACCAGACACGCTCGCTCAAACATCTGTCGGCCAAGCTGTTTGACGACACGCCCGCCTCACTGGTGGCGGCGCTGGTCAATGATGATGAGCTGACAGAGGAAGCATTGGGGCAAATCCGGGCGCTTGTGGATCGGAGGTTGAAGCATGACAGCGGGTGAAACGTTGCTCGACGCGTTTATCAACGCCAATGTTCTCTTGATGATTTGTCTGTCTTTCTGGTTTGTGCTGCGCGCGGCCATGCAACATCTGGGGCTGCGCTACGCCTATGGCACCCAGCTGCGGCTTCTCAAGCTCATGTTCGTCGTGATTGCCCTGGCACCCTTCATTGCGGCGGGTTTTCGCGCTTTGCAAAGCGGCGGGTTCGCGCGAGGGGTCAATATCAACCTTTCAGATGCGGTGGTGGCTTACTACCTCAATGGCGGGTTCGAGATGGATAGCTCCCGTTTCGAGGCCATGGTTTTGATGCGCGACAGTTTCAGCCTGAACATTCTCAACGCTGAAGGATGGGGGGCTCAGGCTGTAATCGTGATGTTTTTGCTCGGCTTGGGGCTTGGCGTTGTCCGCCTGGCGTCGTCGGTTTTCTGCCTCTGGCGCATTGTCAACGCGAGCTACGATTGGCGGCAGTTTGGGCGCTTAAAATTGCGGCTCTCAGACCGGACCTTAGTGCCGTTTTCGACCCGCGGGCTGCGCAACTACTACGTCGTTATTCCATCTCATATGCTCAGCGAGACGACCGAGTTGAAAGTGGCACTCGCGCATGAGCTGCAACATATCCGGCAGGGCGATCTGGAGTGGGAGGTTGCGATGGAAGCCTTAAAACCCGTCTTCTATCTCAACCCGGCCTACCATCTTTGGAAACGTCAGGTCGAATATCTGCGGGAACTGATTTGCGACAAGGAGGTGATTTTGCGCGGCCGCGTCGATTTGCGTGCTTATTGCGAAACGCTCCTTTCTGTGTGCCAAAAGACCCTGCGCCGGGACCGCGCCTTCGTTGTGGCCGTCCCGAAAGTCACCCTTGTGACCGCCGACAGAAAAGCCATGGTGCCGCGCAAACGCTCCTTCTTGGAACACCGCATCCACTCCGCATTGGAGGTCAAACGCGCGCGTTTCCAGCATCTGGTCTTCGCGGCCCTTTCGGTGCCCTTACTGGCGATCACGACTTTAACGACGCTTGCTATCCAAAGCCCCGGCGATTGGAGTCAGGATCGGCTGATGCTGTCGACCGTGGTCAATCTTGACCGTTTGGACGAGATCAACCGCCTCTCTACATTCGGACGGCTGCGGGAGTAATCAGGGCAATAGCGGCAGCAGGAAACTGACGCCAATCACGGCGAGCATTCCAAGCACGGCGCGCCGAAACAAGGCTTCTGGCATACGGTGCCGGATCGCCCCGCCGAGCCTGACACCGAAGATCACAAAACACGCCCCGAAGGCGGAGACCATCAGATCGCTCAACGAAAACAGGCCAAGCCGCCCCAGCCCGAACGCCATCACGAGGCTTGATAGGGTGAAGGAGCAATTGATCGCCTGAATGAACAGGTTGCGCGGCAAATGCAGCATCATCAGAAAGGGCACAACCGGCATCACCTGCGTCCCGGTCATGCCGTTGATAAAACCGGTGACGCAACCCGATAAGGGCGCGAGCGGTCGCTCCCATGTTGTGGGTAATCTTAGGTCTGGCGTGGCAAAGCTGAAGGCGCACCAGCTGAGCAGGATCAAGCCAAGGGCTGCGCCCGCCTGCGTGCTGTCGATTTGTCCCAAAAGCCAAAGCCCGAGCGCAAGGCCCGGCAAAAGCGCCACGAGCATCGGCCAAAACCGAGTGACCGTTTCGCGGAACCGGCCCACCTGGCGCATCACGATCAGGTTGGAGCAGATAGACGGAATGATTACCAATGGCAGCGCGTCCTTGAGCCCCATGAAGAGCGCCAGAAGCGGCAAGCAGGTGGTTGAAAACCCGAGCCCCGTAATCCCCTTGGCCGTCGCGGCAAACATGTAGCTCGCAAGGATCGCGGCGATTTCGACGCCTGAAAACTCAAGCCCCATGCGTGGCCAGATACGCCATCGCGGCCTGAACGCCGCCTTTTTCATGCGCAACGCCCGCGCGCATCATTCCCATCTCCACCCCGCAGAGCGTGCCCATCAGCATCAGGTCATTGAAATCGCCCAGATGCCCGATGCGGAACACACGGTCGGCCACTTTGTTCAAACCGGTGCCGAGCGACATGTCGAAACTGTCCAAGATCTCGGCCCTCAATGCGTCGGCACCTTTGTTGTCTGGCATCAAGACGGCTGTCAGACTGTTGGAGCGCTCGCTGGCCTCTGTCGCGAGTATTTCGAGCCCCCAAGCCGCCACAGCCTGGCGCGTCGCTTCCGCGTGGCGGGCATGGCGCGCAAAGACTGCTTCCAACCCCTCTTCAGCCAGCATATCAAGAGCCTCGCGCAGCCCGTAAAGCAGCGTCGTCGCGGGGGTGTAAGGGAAGACGCCCTGATCATTGGGCCCCGCCATATCCCGCCAATCCCAGTAAGAGCGCCGATCCCCTCCTGCCTCGCAAGCCGCCCAGGCTTTGGGCGAGATCGCATTAAAAGATAGGCCGGGTGGCAGCATCAGCCCTTTTTGTGAGCCTGCCACCACGACATCGACGCCCCAATCATCTGTGCGGAAGTCAATCGAGCCGAGCGAGGAGATCGTGTCTACCATCAGCAAAGCGGGATGTTCGGCCGCATCAATCGCAACCCGAACGGCCGCAATATCTGACGTAATCCCCGTGGCGGTGTCGTTATGAACGACGCAGACCGCCTTGATCTTGTGCCCCGTATCGCTGGCAAGCTGCGCGCCGATTGCGGCCGCATTCGCGCCCGTCCGCCAATCGCCCTGCATGAAAACCGGCTCAAACCCCAACTTCGCCGCCATGTTCTTCCAAAGTGTAGCAAACTGCCCGGTCTCATACATCAGGACCTGATCACCGGGGGCTAGCACATTGACGAGTGCGGCCTCCCACGCGCCGGTGCCCGATGCGGGGTAGATCACGACGCGGTTTTGGGTCTGGAAGACGGCCTTCAGGTCCTTCAGTACGCTCGCGCCCAGCTCCGCAAATTCCGGTCCGCGATGGTCAATCACCGCACGATGCATAGCGCGCTGGATGCGGTCAGGCGTGTTTGTGGGCCCCGGGATTTGAAGAAAATGACGTCCTGATCGCATCTACATTGCCCAATAAAGTTGCACTTGTGTGGCGCAAAGGTGAGGGTGAGCAGAGGGGAAGGTCAAGGCTAAATGACGGACTACACCAGCTTACAAAACCGCGTTGAGGGCGAGGTGCTGACCGGCGCTTTTGATCGCGGTCGTTACGCCACGGATGCGTCGATTTATCAAATCATGCCGCGCGCGGTGCTGGTGCCCAGATCGTGGGATGATGTCGAGGCCGCGCTGGATTTTGCAAAAGCGGAAGGCATTGCGCTTTTGCCTCGCGGGGGTGGCACCTCACAGTCGGGCCAAACCGTCAACGATGCGTTGGTTGTCGATTTCACCCGGCATCTCAACACTGTGTCGGACTATGATGCTGAGGCCGGTCGCGTCACCGTTCAACCCGGTCTGGTGCTTGATGATCTGAACCGGCAGCTCAAGACAGATGGCTTGTGGTTCCCGGTCGATGTCTCCACCGCGTCGCGCGCCACGCTGGGCGGGATGGCTGCGAACAACTCCTGCGGCTCTCGCTCGATCCGATACGGCAAGATGCAAGACAACGTGCACGGGTTAGAAGCGATGTTGCCATCAGGCGAATTGCGTCGCTTCGAAAAAGCGCTACTCGATCACCCGCTTGACGCTGACTTGCTGGCACTGGCTGAGAATGAGCGTGATGAAATCGCCGCGCGTTTCCCGTCTGTGCTCAGACGTGTCGGCGGCTATAATATCGACGCGCTTTTGGGGGTTGCGCCCGATATGGGGCAGCTGCTTGTAGGTTCCGAAGGGACGCTGGCGGTCACCAAATCGCTCGATCTGAAGCTCTCTCCCGTTCTCACCACCAAGACGCTTGGCGTCTGCCATTTCCCTACGTTTCACGCTGCGATGGATGCGGCCCAGCATATCGTCAAGCTCGGCCCCGTCGCAGTGGAGCTGGTGGATCACAACATGATCCGGCTGGGGCGCGACATCGCGCAATTCCGTCCCATCGTGGACAGTTTCGTGAAGGGCGAGCCGGAAGCGCTACTTCTCGTTGAATTCGCCGAAACGCCTAAGGAAAACCGCCGCCGCCTGACTGCGCTCGGGGATTTGATGGCCGAGTTGGGCTACCGCTGGGACGATCCTGGCAAAGAACCCGGCGGCGTGGTTGAGGCGGAAGACCCCGCCTTTCAGGCCCGCATCTGGGGCGTGCGGGCCCAAGGGCTCAACATCATGATGTCGATGAGGAGCGAAGGGAAGCCCGTCTCCTTCGTCGAGGATTGTGCCGTTCCGCTGGAGCATTTGGCTGAGTTCACATCTCTTCTGACAGATGTGTTTCGCAAGCATGGAACAGATGGCACATGGTACGCCCATGCCTCTGTCGGGCTGCTGCATGTCCGCCCCGTACTGAACTTGCGGCAGGATTTGGGGCTCAAGCAGATGCGTGCCATTGCGGAGGAAGCCTTTGATCTGGTTGCAGATTTCAAGGGCTCCCATTCGGGGGAGCATGGCGACGGGATCGTGCGCTCCGAATTTCATGAGCGCATGTATGGCACGCGCATGGTGCGGACGTTCGAGCAGATCAAGGACCGGTTTGACCCCGATGGCGTGCTGAACCCCGGCAAGATCGTGCGTGTGCCGAAGATGGATGAGCGCAGCCTGACGCGCTGGCCTGAAGCCTATGCAACCCAGAGCCCCAAAACCGTGTTTGACTGGTCAGACTGGCCCGGTGGCCTGAGCGGTGCCGCGGAGATGTGCAATAACAATGGCGCTTGCCGAAAATCGGCGGGAGGGGTGATGTGTCCGTCTTTCCGTGTAACCGGATTGGAGAAAGACCTGACACGCGGGCGGGCAAATAGTTTGCGCCTTGCTCTGACGGGGCAGTTGGGGGAGGGGGCTTTTGCCTCTGACGAGATGGCCGACGCGATGCAGCTTTGTGTTGGTTGTAAGGCCTGCAAAAGCGAATGCCCGATGTCCATCGACATGGCCAAAATGAAGACAGAAGTGCAGGCGGCACGGGCGGCAAAGCAAGGGTTAAGCCTGCGCGACCGGGTTATAGCCGCCTTGCCGCGCGTGGCCCCAATAGCGGCCAAAGCGGCGCCGCTCGCCAACCTTGTGCAGCGATTTGCCGGGATAGCGGGCTTCACTACATCCCGCGCATTGCCGAAATTCCAACCTCCCTTCTCAGGGGAGGCGGAGGGCGAGGTTCTGCTCTTCGCAGATACGTTCAATTGCCATTTTGATCCAGAAACACTCCGCGCCGCCGAGCGTGTCATCGCGCGAACCGGGCGCTCGGTCGGCGTTGTCTCCGCTGGCGGTCGCAAGCTGTGTTGTGGAAGAACCTACCTTGCAACTGGCTTGACGGAGAAAGCCAAGGCAGAGCTCACCCGCACAACCAACGCCTTCCGTGCGGGCTTAGAGGCGGGCAAAACCATCGTTGGGCTTGAGCCCTCCTGTACCCTTATGTTCCGCGATGAGGCCGTGAACCTGATCCCTGATTGGAGGGCTGAGATGGGTGCGCAGGTTCTAACATTTGCAGAGTATATCGCGCAAAGTCTGCCCGAAGGGCTGACGCTTGACGCAAGACTTATCGTGCATGGCCATTGCCACCAAAAGGCGATGGGGGTGGCGCAGGCCACTGTTGACGTGCTGAACGCGATCGAGGGCGCGGAGGCCTCCATGATCGACAGTTCCTGCTGCGGCATGGCGGGGGTCTTCGGCTATCAGGCGGAAACAGAAGAGGTTTCGCGCCAGATGGCGGAGCTGTCACTCGCCCCCGCTGTGCGCGCGGCGCATGAGGACACGATTGTTGTGGCAGACGGGTTTTCTTGCCGTTGCCAGATCAAGGACGTGACCTCAAGAGAGGCGCGCAGCCTTGCCGTGGTGTTGGATGAGGCGCTGGCAAAGTGATGGATGCTATCAACGCGCTCATCGCAAATTTTGACCCGGCGCAGACAGCGGTTTTGGTGGTGATCTTTTTGTTCGCGGCGATCGTGAAAGGCTTCCTTGGCATCGGGCTTCCTGCCGCCTCCATGGCCTTTTTGACGCTGGTCATGCCGCCGGCAGAGGCGATCCCGCTCCTCTGGCTGTCGATCCTCGCGACCAACTCCCTGCAATTCGCCCATGCCCCGCAGAAACGCGAGATCATGCGGGAATACTGGCCGTTCGCCCTTGCTATCATGGTTTTCATTTTCGTCACCGCGATGTTCATCCCGTCTTATCCGACGGCGCTTTTGACCGCTGCAATCGGCGTCGCCATGGTGCTGTTTTCGTTGAACCTTCTACTGGGCATCAAGCTCAAGATCGGGCGAGGGCGCGGCTGGCAGCTTGGCTTTGGCATCCTTTCCGGCACGCTTGGTGGGATCAGCTCGATCTGGTCGCCGACGGTTGCGATGTATCTGGTGGCGCGCGACGTCTCGAAAGAGCGGTTCATCGGGGCCACCGGGTTTTTGTTTCTTGCAGGTGTGCTGCCTTTGGGCGCGGGTCAGCTGGTTGCAGGCATCTTGACCGGGCCCGCGCTGATCAAATCCGCGCTGGCGCTTTGCGTTGTTCTGGTGGGGTTCCGCATCGGGGAGATGCTGCGCGACAAAGTCAGTCAGGAGCTGTTTCGTAAAGCCGTGCTGATCGCCTTTTTGCTGATGGGGCTGCGGTTGATTGCGAATGGGGTGAGTTAAAACTGGGTCTTGAACCGCGAAACTCATTTTGGCCGGCAACGCCGGGCCGCGCATGACCTCCCCCCTGGGAGGGCGCTTCGCACCCACCCGAGGTCGGGCGCGGCCCTCAGTTTTGATTTGCGACTTAGCTTTAGGGGCTTTGCCATTGCGGCCTACCCGCCATAGAGCAACTCATTCAGATACAGCCTCTGTATTTTGCCCGACGGGCCTTTGGGCAGCTCATCCATGATGTGAACCTGTTCCGGCGCCTTGAACGCGCCAACCCGTGTCTCGCAAAGCGCGCGCAGCTCGTCGGCCGTCGCTTGCGAGGTCTCGCTCAGGCGCACAGCAGCTTCGACACGCTCACCATATTGCTTGCAGGGCCGGGCGAAGGCGGCCGCTTCGACCACGTCAGGATGCTCATAGAGCGCCTCATCAATTTCGCGCGGCGCGATGTTTTCGCCGCCCTTGATGATCAGCTCCTTCAACCGTCCAGTGACAAAGACGTAGCCATCCTCATCCATTCGGCCCAGATCGCCGGTGCGCAGCCAGTCGCCGTGAAACGTGCCCTCGGTGGCCTCCGGGTTCTTGAGGTATTCCTTCATCACATTGGGTCCGCGGATCTGGATTTCCCCTTCCGTCCCGCGCGCGACCTCACGGCCTGTATCATCTGCGATCCGCGCCTCATTGCTGATCGCCATGCCGGCAGAGCCGATCTTGTGTCGTGCGGGATCGAGCGGGTTCACCAGGCATTGCGCGGCGGTCTCGGTTAGACCAAGGGATTCCACAATTGCCAACCCGAACCGATCTTGAAAGGCGCGTTGCGTCTCAACAGCCAAAGCGGAGGAGGCGGAGCGGGCGAAGCGTAGTCGGGCTTTCGCCTCCGCACTGGGCTCTGATGCGCCATGGAGCAGGTGACTTATGATCGTTGGCACGACTGAGAACCACGTCACCCCGCCAGTCTCAATCTGATCCCAGAAGTTGCTGGCGGAGAAGCGCGAAACCATGGCAAGCGAGCCGCCCGAAACCAGGCTGCCCATGACCGACACGCAAAGCCCGTTGATATGGTAGAAGGGCAAGACCCCCATGCCGCGGTCCTGTGGCGTGAGCTCATGGGCGGCGCTGACGGTCCAACCGCCAGCGAGAAGGCTGGCTTGTGTGTGTACGACGCCCTTGGGCCGCCCGGTGGTGCCGGATGTGTACATGAGAAGCGCGTCGTCTGTGGACGTCACATCATGCAGCGGGGCGGTTTTCCCGCATGGCTCAAAAATAGTCAGGCTTTCCGGACGCACCGCGTTGAATGCCTCGAGCTGTGCTTCATGCACGAAAGCGACCCGCGCCTCGGAATGCGCCATCGCATAGCCCAAAGCGTCGGGGCCTGCCGCAAGGTTGAGCATGGTGACACGGAACCCTCCATAGAGGGTCGCGTAAAGCGTTTTCACGCCCTCCAGTCCGTTTGGGTGCATCACCGCAACGCTTTCGCCCTTTGCGATGCCTTGCGCGGTCAGATCGGCAGCGACCTCCGCTGCGTGGCTGCGCAGATCTTCCCAACTCAGGCTCTCGCCCGTTTCGGGGAACACAAACGCCGTGCCGCCAGCCTCAGCCCTTGCATCAAGCCAGTCGCGCAACGTGCCCATGGGCGGCGTGTTTGGATCGAACCTCATTGGCCAGCCGCGTCCCAGTAGTCGGAGAAAATGTCATCCAGGCTCGGCTCACGCGCCGGAATTTCGCGGATGATTTTGGTCGATTGGAGGAAGTGGCGGTAATTGACGTTCTCGTTGACCGAGTTTCCCCCCCATGTCCCGCATCCCATCGAAAGCGAGAAGGGCATGCCATTGGTGAAAGACCCGCCTGTTGCGAATGTATGCGCCTGATTGACGATCACGCGGCTCGTTGGGATGGCAGTTGCGAGCGCTAGTGGGCGGGCCGTGTCGGACGTATGGATGCCCACGGAATGGCCAGCACCTTGATGCATCTGGATTTTGCGCGTCGTCTCCATCGCTGCTTCGAAATCGGAGGCGCGGTAGAGGGCCAACACCCGGCTGAGCTTTTCCCCCGAAAGCGGGTGTTCAGGACCAATGCCCGCGGTCGGAACAGCGATGTAGTCAGTGCCACCCGGGACGTCCAGATCCAAGGCTGCGATCATCTTGTCGGCGTCTTGGGCTATGACCGAACGGTTGAGATGCCCGCCGGGCCAAAGCTTGGCAACGATACCTGCCTCATCCTCAACCAAAGCTCCGCCCGCCTCTGACATCGCGGCGATGAACTGGTCGTAAATTGCGTTGACCACCACCACTGCATTCTCCGACGAGCAGGAGGTTGCGTTGTCAAAGCATTTCGACGCCCGGATTTTCTCCGCCGCGTCTGCCAAATTTGCCGTCTCATCCACGATCACGGTGACATTGCCCGCGCCGACTGCCACGGCAGGTGTGCCAGCTGTTTGTGCGCGGTGGACATTGTTCTGACTTCCGGTGGCCACGATCATGTCGCAGGCCTCCATCAGCGCTTGGGTTTTCTCTTTGGAACCGGGGGCAGGGATCATTTGCACCAAATCCGGGTCTTCCCCGATCTTGGCGAACTCGGCATGGATGTAACCCAAGAGCGCCTCTGCGCATGCGACGCCTTTGGGCGAGGGCGCAATCACTATGGAATTACCGCATTTCAACGCGTTGATGATATTGTTGGCGGGCGTCGCTGCCGGGTTGGTCGACGGAACAATGGCTCCGACAACGCCCTTGGCTCGGGCAATCTCGGTAATTCCTGTGCCTGCGTCGTCGGAAATTACGCCAAAGGTCACGGCACCTTTGATGTCGCGCATCAGCCCGAGCGTCTTGCGGTGGTTCTTGGTGATCTTGTCGGGCACGTTTCCAAGCCCGGTGGTCTCCACTGCCAGTTCCGCCAAGGCGCGGTTGCGGGTGGGTTCCATGATGGCCCAGGCGGCGGCTTGGGCCGCGCGGTCATAGCGGGCCTGCGAGCCTTCGGCCTCGTACCTCGCCTGTGCTGCGCGAGCGCGTGCGACAATCGCTTCGATTTCGCTCATCTGCGATCCCTCCCTTGTCTGCCGCTCGGGCTTATACCGGCTTCTTATGCGATGCAAAGGCGCGGTAGGCGCTGGTGCCAAGCGTCAGGACCCCGGCTACAATCAAGATCGTGCAGATAGGACGGGAGAAATAGGTGCCCAGATCGTAATGCACCATCTGCATGCCCTGCGCGAAGTTCTGCTCCCCGATTTTGCCGAGGATCAGGCCCAGCACGATGCCCGGTATCGAGAAACCTGAGCGGCGCAAAACGTAGCCGAGAATACCTGCGATAAACATCACCATCACGTCCAGCACCAACCCGCGCCCCGAATAAGCCCCGACTGTGGCCAGCATCAGGATCAGCGGCGCCAGAAACTGGAACGGGATTTTCAAAAGGTTCAGGATCGTCTTGGTTTCAATCACCCCAATGATCAGGATCGACAGATTTGCCCAGAACATGGCCGCAAAAACAATCCAGATCAGGTCGGGCGAGAGCATGAAGACCAGCGGGCCGGGTTGCAGGTCATGCATTTGGAAGACGGCCACCATCATGGCTGTGAGCGCACCGCCCGGCAGTCCAAGGGCGAGAAGCGGGATCATGGCGGCACCGGTCGCGGCGTTATTGGCGGTCTCCGACGAGATCACGCCCTCAAGCTTGCCTTTGCCGAATTCATCCTTGTTCTTTGACCAGCGCACAGCCTCCCCATATCCCATGAAGGCCGCGAGCGTCGCGCCGATGCCGGGCAGGATGCCGCAGAAAAAGCCCACGAGGATGGAGCGCAGCACCGCGAGCTTGTGCCTCCACAGCTCCAGAAAACTGGGAAAAGACATGCTGACCTTGGGCGCATTGTATTTGCCAGTGGCTTTCTTCTCGGCCTGAACAAAAATCTCCGACACAGCGAAAAATCCGAGGATGGCGGGGACGAAGGCGATGCCAGCGGCGAGGTCGATATAGCCGAAATTGTAGCGGTTGATGCCGCCCACGGGGTCCTGACCTATCGTGGCAATCAAAAGCCCGATCAGCACCGACATCCAGCCTTTCCAGATCGTGCGCGCACCCACCGAGGAGGCCACGGCGAGGCCAAAGAAAACCAACGCGAAAATCTCTGGTGGACCGATATTGCGGATGGCCCAATTGGCCAAAGGCTCGGTCGCGGCCATCATCACCAGCGCTGAGGACACACCGCCAATCGCGGAGCAGAGCACCGCCGCCCCCACGGCTTTGCCGGCTTTGCCCTGTTGGGTCATCGGGTAGCCGTCAAAGGAGGTGGGCGCGTTTTCAGGGGAGCCGGGGATGTTGAACAAGATCGCAGTGATCGCACCACCATAGGTTCCGGTGCAGTAGAGGACGGCAAAGAGCATCACGCCCTGTGCAGGTTCAAGACCGGCGGTGAAGGGTAACAAGATCGCAGCCAGCGTCAGCATCGAAACGCCCGGGATTGCGCCAAAAAGCATCCCGCCGATCACGCCAAAGAGAAAAATGCCAATAGTCACCGGATCGCCGAAGAGCGCGTAGGTCCCGGCCAGAAAATTGTCGATCATGGCCTAAAAAAGCTCCCGCAGCTGGGTGTTCATTTTCAGCATCCAGGCGCTGAAATCGTAGAAGGGCGAAACGTTACCTTGAGGCAACTGCGCGTTCAGGATGACAAGGAACAGCCCGATGAAGATGATGTAGATCACCACGGTCATGATCAGGATCGCTTTCCAGCGCCGCTCCCCGAACAAGAGCATGATGGCAGCGATGAAGAAGGGCGCGCTGAAATAGATGCCCACGGGGCGCAGCAAAAACGCGAAGGCGAATGGGATGAGAAGCACCAAGCCCATGCGTATGAGTGTTTTGCGGTCTTGGAAAATCGAAGCGCTTACATCATCAGCAGCCGCGCCGAAAATACCGCCCTGCGCGTCCGAGCCGTTTTTGTATTGGTGGTAGAGGTTGCCTAGCGTCGCGAGCAACAACAGGAACAACACGGTTCGTGGCCAGGCCGTCGCGCCGAAAATGTAGATCTCGATCACCTGATTGAATTCAAAGGAATAGGCGTAGAAGACCGCAACAATCGAAAGCCAAATCGCGGCCTCGACCAAATGCCCTTTGGTCAAACGTCCCATAAGTCTCGTCCTGCCTCGAAGAAATCGTGGCGCAGCGCCCAGTTAGGGCGCCACGCTTAAATCATATCGCCGGAGCGCCTTATTTTACGTCGAGCCCCATGGCTTTATAGACGTCACGATACTGGCCGATTGTTTGCGTGATCAGCTCCTGCGAGCCTTCAGTGTCACGATAGCTGTCGATCACGGTCATGAACTTGCTTTCGTTGAACGCCTGGTAGCTGTCTTCGCAATAGCCGCGCTGGAAAGCCCATTTCAGCCATTCCACACGGTCCGCAGGTGCGTCCGCATGGACAAAGAAACCGCGGAAACGCAGGAGCGGGTCAAAGTCCATGCCCATTTCGCGGTGTGTTGGCGTTTCTGCAAAAACGTCTGGGCGCTCATCGAAGATGGTCAAGATCGGCTTGAACTGACCTGCATCGAGGAAGTTGCGCACATCACCCGGTTGCTCAAACAGCGCGTCAACCTGGCCGCCCAAAAGTGCGCCGTAGCGCGGGGCGCCTTTGTCGAAGGAGATTTGCTGTATCGTCATGCCGGTGGCTTCGGTGATGAAGCGCATGGTGACGCGTTCCATGGATCCTTCCTTGGAGACGTTGGCAATGGTGGCCTTGCCGTCCTGCGCCTTCACCCACTCCACGAAGGAGGGCCAGTCGGTGTAACGGGTCTCATTTGTGCGGATGTAGATCTGCGAGAAGGTGACCTGGCTGGTGACTAGCGGGATCAGATCTGACGCCGGGTTCGGCATAGAGCTGTCGAGCGCATGGGCAGACGAGGCGTCATCGATATGCTCAAGCACGTTATAGCCGTCGGCAGGCGACGCCATATAGGCCGTCATGCCAACCGTGCCGGAGCCGCCGGGTTTGTGGTCGCGGTTGATCGCAACGCCGGTCAGCTCGGTCACGGCCTCAGCCATGGCAGCAGCCACCTGACCGGACCCACCAGCAGGGCCATACGGCACCACCATCGTCAAAGCGCGTTCGGGGAACCCGCCGGGCTTGTCGAATGAGGCCTCCGGCCGCACGCATTCGGCAGCATAGCTGGTTCCAGCCGTAAAGAGCATGGAAACAAGAGTTGTTCCAAACAGTTTATTCATATTTTCCTCCCTGGTGCGCGACGATATTTTGTTTTTTGCCGCCGCGCGTTTGGTGGAAGCTTTGATGCCGTCCGTGAGGTCGATTCCCCAGCCCCCGCCGTGAACGGTAGAGCAAGATGGTCCGATCTGTCTACAAATCAAGCGCGTGGTGCAGTGTGGCCTAGACCGGGCGCTCACCCTTCACAGTCACGCGTCGGCCTTTGCGTTCTGCTGGCCAATAGTCCCAGATGGCACGGTGCATGCAGCATCGGTTGTCCCAAAACGCCATATCGTTGAGCGACCAACGGAAACGGATCTGGTAATTGATATGCTCGGCATGTTCGAACAGCATATCCAGGATCGCGCGGCTTTCGCTGTCGGAAAGGCCAAGGATTTTCGTTGTGAACGTGCGGTTCACGAATAGCGATTTGCGCCCGGTTTCCGGATGGGTGCGCACGATAGGGTGCACGGCTTCCGGGCAGTCAATATCCGCATCCGTTTGTCCGCGATCGCTGTAGCGGCCCTTGTAAATATGCTCCGAGCTATGCAGCGCAGAAAGGCCGCCGAGCATTTCCTTAATAGGTTCGGACAAGTCGTCATATGCGGCATACATATCGCTGAACATCGTGTCGCCGCCGCAATCGGGCATGATATGGATTTGCAGCATCGTGCCCAAAGGCGGGGTCTCGTCGCAGGACACGTCCGAATGCCAGAACTCCCCATTGGCGACTTTCGAGTTCTTGGTCGCATGGATCTCAAAAATCTCGGGGTGGCCTTCCATGGTAGGGGCGGCCGGATGGGCGTGCAACTCCCCGAAGCGTTTCCCGAAGATCACATGCTGTTCCGGCGGGATTTCCTTTTGCTCCTTGAAGAACAGCACCTGATATTTGTGGAATGCGTCGCGTATCTCGGCGAATTGCTCATCGGGCACATCCCGGCTCAGATCGACGCCATAGATCTCGGCGCCCAGATTTGGCGCAAACGGTTTTGCTTGTCTTATGACTTTAGGTGGTTCTGTGCGAAAGTAGGGCCTTAGCCCGCCAC
>JAPORH010000224.1 GCA_026710325.1 Litoreibacter sp.
AGCGAAGCGAAAATGGTCGCCAAAACCAACTTGACCAAGACGGATACTTCTATGACCCGAATGCCTTCGGATTGCTGGACGAAGTATTTCTCTGCCAACGCCTTCGGCACATCCAAAAGCGCGCCCTGAGAATACCGCCCGCGCCACGCATATTCGAGCGCTTCGCGGTCGATATCTGTGGCGAAAATCTGGGTTTTGGATTTGACCAGTTCGGTGGGACCGCCCATGGCTTCGGCCAAAAGCATTGCGATCGAATAGACCTCCTCGCCCGTGGCGCTACCAGCCACCCAGATGCGCAAGGGGCGGTCGTTTCGGTTGTCGACCAGATCTTGCACATGGGTCTTTAGGTCGTCAAACTCCTCATGGTCGCGGAAAAACCGCGTGACCGAGATCAGCAGATCCTTGAACAGGGCATCCACCTCCCGCGGCTCGTTGCGGCAATGGGTGACGTAGTCTTCGACTGTATCGATGCCGAGCGCGGTCATACGCCGGTCAATGCGGCGGAGCACCGTGGACTGCTTGTATTCGCGGAAATCCACGCGCGTGCGGGCCAGCACAATCTGCAAAATGCCCGACACCGGCGAGACGTCGCTTTGATCCGTGCGGAACTGTTCAAGATTTCGGGGAGAGGACAGTATCTTTATGAGATGCGTGGCGATGTCACTGGGGCGTAGGATCAGGTCGACGCAGCCTGTCTCGATCGCGGCGTTGGGCATGCCGTCATATTTGGCGGAGCCATCATCTTGAGCGATGGTGATGCCGCCCGCTTCGCGCACGGCCTGCACACCGTAAGCCCCGTCGGAGCCCGTGCCTGACAGGATGATGCCCATGGACCTGTCGCCCCGATCCGCCGACAGGGTCATCAGGAAACGGTCTACAGACGGTTTGGGTTTTCCCAAATCCTCGCTCGGCGGAACAAGTCGCAGCTTGCCCTCGGCCATGATCACATCGGCGCGCGGCGGTGTGACGTAAATTACATCGGGCTGCGGCACGGTGTTGTCGGTGATGTCCTGGACCGATAGCCCGGTCTCGGTCGCGATCAGGCTGGTGAGCAGGCTCTTATGCTGTGGCGACATGTGCTGTACGACGACATAGGCGCAGCCATTATCGAGCGGCAAGCTTGCGGCAAGCTCGCGAATGGCTTCCAACCCGCCGGCAGAGGAGCCGATCCCAACAACCACTGGCAGCAAGGATGCCGGACTGTCGGTCTTTTTCTTTGCTTTTGTTTTGGTCATCTTGGCCCTCAAATTGCGGGATGTGGCGCTCGTGGCGCGAATGAATTTTTGTAGAAAAAAAGACCTGATATATCACGTGTTACAAAAGATGGCCGAAAAGCCTAACCGCTGCCAGTGTTTATCGCAAAGCCTTCAAATTTAAGGGTTTCGTAAACCATTTGTTAACCTTCATTTCTTACTCATTACTGCTTGAGGGATGTTTGGATCGACGGATCACACGGGAAACTCGAAAGGTTGCCATGACGACAGCGGTGGAAGGTTATGATGCGGGCGAAAACGATCGGTTTGTCGTCCATCTCAAGCGCGCGCGCGGAAGCGAAGCGGAGGTGACAGCGGTCGAGCTGTTCAACTCCGACGTCCGCAACCGCTATTCATTTAAACAACTTCGGAAATTGCAGGAAGTGTTCGTTGCTCCGCTTTGCGCCGAGCTTGAACGCGCGCTGCGTGTTGTAGGCGCTGACAACCGCATCGTCTCCATGCCTGATTTCGAGGTGACACTTCCCGGTTTGGTGATTGGCGGGCTGCGGATGCTCTATTCCAGAGCCGAGGACGGGACTGAGGTTATCATGCTGCGCTTGCGCGAATATGTCGGCGCCATCAAATCGGCCTTTACCTTTGATCCGGGCATGCCAGTGACATCGGCCTCGATGCGCGAGCGGATCGCGGTTGAAGTGCTGCGCGATATCGTAAACCCGCTTCTCGATATCCTCTCCATTGCCAAGGATGCGCCGTCCTATGTGCTCGAAAGCAACGCATCTGCCATAGACCGCCAGCTCAAACGTATGGGTATGCGCCAGGACGAGATCAATTTCTATAACGGCATGCTCAAGCGCTACATCGCAGGATGTCGCAGCGACGCGGCGAATGGCGCGGCCAACGGGATTGAGGCGCCTTATCAGAGCAAGCTGGGTCTAAGAAACTAGGCCAGGCTAGGGGGCTCTGCCCCCGCCCTGCGGGCTCCCCCGGGATATTTTTGAAGCAATGAAGCCGCGCTAAAAATCACCCGTGGCAAGCAGGATTTGCCGCCATATCGCTGTATCGTCGATCAGAGTCCATTCGCGACGCAAACCCCATGGCCCGAACTCCGCATGGGTTATGCCCATCACATGCACCTCGGCGCCTGTCGGTGTGCCGAAACGGCCATGGCCGTCATGTTTGCCATTGAGCGACCATCTGACAGCGGCGCGGGGCGGCAGGATTGCGTCGTCGCGCCCGATGGCGTGATGAATTTTGAACGTAGCTGACGGAAAGGCGGAGCGCAAAGGCAGCCAGAACCTATCGGCCCCCGACGGCCCATTTGATGTGACATGGCCCGGGTAGTGCAAGCTAGCGGCGCGGTCGTAACGCTTTGAAAAAAAGCTGAAATCGGCTGACATCGCGCGGGTAAGGACCTCTGCCAGCGCGGCGCCGTGCGCATGGTCATTGCCCGTCCCCCGATAGGGGCCTTGGATGTCGCGCGCGGGCGTGAAGGGTTTCACGCAAGCCCCCGGCCCACCTTCCCGCGCGATCTGGGCGCGGGTCCAGTCCACGAGATCAAACCCCATCTGCTCGACAATCGCGCTCTGGTCGCGCACCAGCCATTCATCCACCACCGCGCCTTGCGTGCAGTAGCAATCGGCGAGAATGCGGTATTCAAGCGCCCGCCCTGTTGCCGGGCCATAAGCGCCATCGCCCAGATGCGCCGCGGTGCAGATCAGACGGTGCGATGACAAGAATCCCCCGGGGGCCGGACACCAGATAACATCCTCGCCCAAAAGCGCGCGATCCGGAAACTCCGCCAGGGTTGCCATCGTCGCCGCGATGATCCCGTCATTGCCCTCAACAATTGAGGCGGGGGAGCGGACGATCAGCCCCTCGCCGTAGTATTGCTTCAGGCTGCCGATGCGGCGCGCCTCCCAGATGTCATGGGTGATGCCGTTGATATAATGCGGCACGTCGCGCCATTTGGCATCGAACCCTTCCATCTCAGACCCGCGCATCGAAAGCTCCTGTAAAAGGCATGTCGTCATAGCTCACATGGGTCAAATACAGCCCCTCGGGCGGGCAAACCGGGCCACAAGCCGCGCGGTCACGTGCCTCCAGCGCTTCTTTCATACGGCCCACCTCCCATGCGCCTGAGCCGACTTGCGCCAAAGAGCCCACGAAGGAGCGGATTTGGTTATGCAGAAAAGACCGCGCGCGGAAGTGGAAGCGGTATTCCTTGCCGTAAGGGATGTCGATCACCTCCACCCGTGCCTCATCCAACGTTTTGACCGGGGATTTGGCCTGGCACATGGTGGAGCGGAACGTGGTGAAATCGTGCTGCCCGATCAAGGCGTTTGCGGCCTCTTGCATCGCGCCTGCATCCAGCCGGTGGTTCATCTGCCAAACCAACCCTTTTTCATGGGTTAGGGGCGCGCGGCGTGCCACAATCCGAAAGAGATAACGACGCTCAACAGCCGAGAACCGCGCGTGCCAATCATCCGCCACCTTCGCGGCCTCCAAGACGCATACGGGCAAGGGCTTCAAGTGGTAATTCAGCGCCTCCGACAGGCGAAATGGGTCCCAGTCACGTTCCAAATCCGCATGGGCGACCTGACCCGTCGCGTGAACGCCAGTATCGGTTCGACCTGCTGCTGCGATGGTCTCAAAACCCGGTTCCAGCTTGCGCAGCGCGTCTTCAATCGCGCCTTGGACAGAAGGCAAATCTGCCTGCCGCTGCCAGCCTTTGAAGGGCGCGCCGTGATACTCGATCTTGAGGGAAAATCTGGGCATTTTCCCCCTCTACTCTGAAGCAAACGCGAAACCAAGCCCCTACCAATGCGCGGGCGCCACCCCTATGTAGGCGATGGTAGTGAGAGAAGCGGGGGCATATGCTCAACGATATCGTCGACGGGGTGGCCCGCAGCATCGAAGGCACGGCGCGGCAAGCCGGCAGCGTCTTTGACCCGTCGATCAGGCTGGGCGTAACCGGATTGTCACGCGCAGGCAAGACAGTGTTCATCACCTCGCTCATCGCCAATCTGATGGACCGGGGCCGCATGGTGCAGCTGCAGGGCGCCGCGAAAGGCGCGATCAAATCGGCCTATCTCAACCCGCAGCCCGATGACACAATCGCGCGGTTTGAGTTCGAAAATCATCTGGCGCAGATGACTGGGGCAACTCCTACCTGGCCCAATTCCACCCGCACCATCTCGGAGCTGCGGCTGTCGCTGAAAGTGCAGCCGTCGGGCCTGATTGGGGCTTTTTCAGGCATCCGCACGGTGCATATCGACATCGTCGACTACCCTGGCGAATGGCTGCTGGACCTGGCCCTGCTCGACAAAACCTTCGCTCAGTGGTCGGAGGAGAGCCTGAGCCGCGCCAAGACACGATCCATGAGCGCTGATTTTCTGTCTCTGCTCGATGGCATCGACCCCGATGACAAGCTCGATGAGCCACAGGCAGGCGTTCTGGCGGAACGTTATACGCTCTATCTGCATGCAATCCGTGAGGCCGGGTTTTCGGACGCAACGCCTGGCCGTTTCCTGCTGCCAGGCGACTTGGAAGGCTCGCCCGTGCTGACTTTCGCGCCGCTGCCCCAAGCGGACAACAAACGCGGCTCGCTTTACCGCGAGTTTGAGCGCCGGTTCGAGGCCTATAAATCCAAGGTCGTGAAGCCGTTTTTTCGCGACCACTTTGCCCGGATCGACCGCCAAATCGTCCTGGTCGACGCGCTGTCCGCCATCCATGCGGGGCCGCAGGCATTGGAGGCTTTGCGGCAATCCATGGCCGATATCTTGGACGCGTTTCGACCCGGTCGGAACTCCTGGCTTTCATCCATTCTCTTCGGCAAACGGGTGGAGAAAATCTTGTTTGCCGCGACCAAAGCCGATCATCTGCACCATTCCCAACATCCGCAGTTGACCGCGATCATGGAGGCGCTCTTGCGGGAGGCGCGCGATCGTGCAGATTTTTCCGGTGCGACAACCGCGGCCATGTCCATTGCGTCGCTGCGTGCGACAGTTGAGGATGAAATGGCGCATCAGGGCGACACTCTGCCCGTGGTGCGCGGCACATTGCTCGATGGCGGGAAGCGGGCTGCTTTTTTCCCGGGGCACCTGCCTGATGACCCGTCTAAACTGCTGAGCCCCGCGCGTGCGGGGGACAAGAAATGGCTGGAGCAGGATTTTGGGGTGATGCGCTTTGCGCCCGCCGAGATCGCGCTGAAGCCTGGCGAAGGCCCGCCGCATATCCGGCTCGACCGCGCCGCTGAATTTTTGATCGGAGACAGGCTGTCATGAGCAAAGGTCCGGTACTTATCGAGCTCGAAGACGCGCAAGAGGCAGACGCGCTCACCCCCGCCAGCGCACCTGCTGTGCCCGATTTTGGTGACGAAGCGCCGAGTGGTCAGGCGATGCAAACCATCGCGCAGCTGGCCGCGCGCAAACCGTCCAAACTGGTGCGGCTTTTCTGGGGCTCACTCATCGCGCTGATAGGGTTCATGGCATCCGTCGCTGCGTGGGAATTCGTCACGGGCCTTATCGAAAACAACCCTATCCTCGGCTATATCGCCCTCGGCCTGACCGCAATTTTCTGCTTTGCGCTGCTGCTAGTTGCTTTGCGTGAATGGTTGGCTTTGGTGCGTCTGCGCCGTGTCGATACTTTGCGTGCGGATGCGGACGGGGCCTTGGCGGGCTCAGACCTTAAAGCCGCGCGCAAAGTTGCGACCCAAGTCGAGGGACTTTACCGTGCGCGCCCCGAGCTTGACGCGGCGCGCGCTGAACATGCGCGGAAACAGGGCGACCAGTTCGACGCGGGCGCGGTCTTTGCGTTGACCGAACAGACGCTTTTAGAACCGCTCGACTTTGCGGCCAGCCGGGAGGTCGAAGCGGCCGCACGGCAAGTTGCTACCGTTACGGCGCTGGTGCCGATTGCGCTGGCAGATCTGGTGACCGCACTGACCGCCAATCTACGGATGATCCGCCGTATCGCCGAGATCTATGGCGGGCGGGCAGGGACGCTTGGCAATTGGCGGCTCACCCGAGCGGTCATGACCCATCTGGTGGCTACGGGCGCAGTTGCGGTCGGCGATGATTTGATTGGTTCGGTCGCGGGCGGCACGGTGCTTGCCCGTATCTCCCGCCGTTTTGGTGAAGGTGTGGTCAACGGCGCGCTCACAGCGCGCGTCGGCGTCGCCGCGATCGAGGTCTGCCGCCCGTTGCCATTCGTGGCGGCTGAGAAACCGTCAGTCACCTCGATCATCAAAAGGTCTTTGACGGGGCTTTTTTCCAAGACGTGATGGCCAGGTTGAGAGCTGCGTGGGGCTCTGCCCCACACCCCGGGATATTTCCCAAAGCAATGAAGCTAGGGGCGCGGCGCCAGAGAGCCGACGGGCGGCAGCAAATTGCCACAGACGAGCTTGTTTAGGATTGCCGGGACCGGGGGTATTTGACTGAGCGGGAAGAGTAGATGATCGCGCAGCTTCGGCAGCCAGCGCGAGTCAGATTGATATTGCGGCGTGAAGGCCCAGCTCATTGCTTGGTAGACCCAGATATGGGCGCGCCTTGCGCGGGCGTAGTTCAGCAAAGCAACCTGAATGTCGCGCTCGCCCGCAAGAGCTTGCGTGAGCGCGAATGCGTCCAGCAGCGCCATATTTGCCCCTTGCCCCAGTTGCGGGCTCGCGCGATGTGCGCTGTCACCGATGAAGGCCAGTCGGTCGCCAAAAGGAGTGCGCAGCGTGCCGTGGCTGTAGCGGGCCATAGTCATTTGGTCATGATCGTGGACTTGAGCCAGGAATGGCGCGACCTCTGGCCAGAGCGCTTCCGCCTCCGTACGCCATGCCTCCAAAGGTGTTGCGCTCCAGGCGTCATACCCGCCGCGGGGCAGGGACCAGAAAATCGCTGTTTGCGCGACACGCGATCCGGGCAATGTCCCGCAGGGCATCACCCCGATCATGCGATCTGCCCGCCGGTAGCACTGGCGCAGTTCACCCGTTGGCAAAGCTGTTTTATCCGGCCAAGGCACCGTCCCCCAGATTGCGCCGTAGGGCAGGGGCCTTGTCTCTATCGGCGATAGCACGCTCCCCGCGCCCGACGCATCAATCACCAGATCAAACCGGGTGGAGGGTGGTTGCCCCTCAAATGTCATCGCGCCACCATCCACCTCAAGAACCGCGTGGTTCGGAACCAGCTCCACACCCGCAGCCAATGCGGCCTCCAAAATAGCCTCAAACAGGCTCGCGCGATGGATCGCCAGCCCGTAAACCGCGCCCTCGCTTGAATGGTCGTACCACACATCCAGAACCGGCCTTCCGCTCTCCGCCTCATGGCCCAGCATACGCGTGATCCGGTTGCCCTTCACCCGCGCGGTGTCCCCTGCGCCAATCGCGTCCAAAACAGCCAGCCCCACAGGCTGGATCACCAGGCCGGAGCCCACGGGTTTCGGCGCGTCAAATTGGTCAAAAACGCGCACTTGATGCCCGGCCTGCGCCAAAAGCGCGCCGGCTGCCAAGCCACCAATTCCAGCGCCTGCTATGCCAATCTGCAAACTCATCGCCGCGGACCCTAGACCATGGCTCACGCGGGCGCTATAGACACGCCCATGACGCATGCTCGCTTCATCATACGAATTACGTTCCCGGCGCTCTGATCCAATGAGACGCCGGGCCAAGGTGCTGACGCCCTCGCACCGCCCTCTTTCGACATTCCCGAACGACCGACGATAAAAGGACGCCCAAAATGTGCGCCGAGACGACCGACGTAAGCTACAAAGATACGCTGAACCTGCCCGAAACCGACTTCCCGATGCGTGCGGGTCTGCCCAAGCGGGAGCCCGGTTGGCTGGAGAGATGGACGCAGATCGGGGTTTATGAAAAGCTGCGCGAAAAAGCCCGTGAGACGACGCGCAAGCCCTTCACCCTGCATGACGGCCCGCCCTATGCCAACGGGCATCTGCATATCGGGCACGCGCTGAACAAGACCATCAAGGACGTCATCGTCCGCTCCCACCAGATGATGGGCTATGACAGCCGCTACATCCCGGGCTGGGACTGCCACGGCCTGCCGATCGAGTGGAAGATCGAGGAGAAATACCGCCAGAAGGGCCGCGACAAGGACGCCGTTGATCTGGTCGAGTTCCGCCAGGAATGCCGTGATTTCGCCGCGGGTTGGGTGGATATCCAGCGTGAGGAGTTCAAACGCCTGGGCGTGACCGGCACCTGGGACAAGCCCTATCTGACGATGGATTTCCATGCCGAGCGGGTCATCGCGGAAGAGTTCCAGAAATTCCTGATGAATGGCACGCTCTACCAAGGCTCCAAGCCCGTGATGTGGTCGCCGGTCGAAAAAACCGCGCTGGCCGAGGCCGAGGTCGAATACCACGACCGCGACACGCAGGCGATCTGGGTGAAGTTCCCGGTTGTGGCGGGCGATTTGACAGGGTCCGATGTTGTCATCTTCACCACCACCCCCTGGACCATCCCGCAAAACCGCGCGGTCTGCTTTGGCCCGAACATTGCCTATGGGCTCTACGAGATCACCGGAACGCCGGAGGAGTGCTGGGCCAGCGTCGGCGACAAATACATCCTCGCCGATGCTATGGCCGCAGAAGTGCTGGGCCTGGCGCGGCTCAAAGACGACATGTTCAAGCGCGTCGCCGATGTCACTGCTGATCAGCTTGCGGGTCTCACCTGCGCCCACCCCCTCCGCGAGGCGGAGGGCGCGCATGGCGAATGGGACTACGATGTGCCTCTGCTTCCCGGCGACCATGTCACCGATGACGCAGGCACCGGCCTCGTCCATACCGCGCCAAGCCACGGTGACGACGACTACGCGGTCGGGGTCAAGCATGGGCTCCCGATGACCTACAACATCCTCGATGACAGCTCCTACCGCGCGGACCTGCCCTTCTTTGCAGGCGAGGTGATCATCAAGCCCAATGGCAAGCCCGGCAACGCCAATAAGGTGGTGCAGGCCAAGCTCGTTGAGGTCGGCGCGATGCTCGCCTCCAAACGCGTGACGCTCTCGGACGCGCATTCATGGCGCTCCAAGGCCCCCGTCATCCGGTTGAACCGCCCGCAATGGTTCGCCGCCATCGACAAGCCAGTGGGCGACGGGCAGGACATGTTCGGCACCACAATTCGGCAGCGCGCACTGACCGAGATCGACAACGTCAAATGGACGCCCCAATCGGGCCGCAACCGGCTGTTTTCAATGATGGAGGCGCGCCCCGACTGGGTGCTGTCGCGCCAACGCGCCTGGGGCGTGCCGCTGACCGTCTTCACCAAGAACGGCGCGGGGTTCACCGATGACGACTACCTGCTGCGCGACGAAGAGGTTAACGCGCGCATCCTGGAGGCCTTCGAGGAGGAGGGCGCGGATGCCTATTACAAGGACGGCGCGAAGGAGCGGTTCCTGTCAGGGATCGTCAACCCCGACGACTATACCCAGGTCATGGACATTCTCGACGTGTGGTTCGATAGCGGCTCCACCCATGCCTTCACCCTGCGCGACCGCGAAGACGGCACAGAGGACGGCATCGCGGATGTCTATATGGAGGGGACCGACCAGCACCGCGGCTGGTTCCATTCCTCGCTCCTACAATCCGTCGGCACAACCGGCCGCGCGCCTTATCGCAACGTGGTGACGCACGGGTTCACGCTGGATGAGAAGGGCATGAAGATGTCCAAATCCATCGGCAACACCATCGTCCCAGAGGCGGTGATCAAGCAATATGGCGCCGATATCCTGCGGCTTTGGGTGGCGCAGACCGACTTCACCGTCGACCAACGCATCGGGCCGGAGATCCTTAAAGGCGTGGCAGACAGCTACCGCCGCTTGCGCAACACCTTCCGCTACCTTTTGGGCAGCCGGGTCGAGGGAACGCCCGCGATGCCAGTGGCCGAAATGCCGGAGCTGGAACGCTGGGTCTTGCACCGCCTCGCCCAGATCGACGCGCAGGTGCGCGACGCCTATGCCAAGTTCGATTTCCAGGCCGTCTGGCAGACGATCTTCACCTTCTCCACGGTGGAGCTGTCGGCCTTCTATTTCGACATCCGCAAGGACGCGCTTTATTGCGACGGCACCACCAACCGCCGCCAAGCCGCGCGCCACACGCTTGATCTGATCCTAGAGCGGCTGAATGCCTGGCTCGCCCCGATCCTCGTTTTCACGATGGAGGAGGTCTGGTTGGAACGTTCTGGTGGGGAAGGTTCGATCCATCTGCAAGACATCCCCGAAACGCCGTCTGATTGGCTCGACGACGACCTCGCCGCCAAATGGGCCAAGATCCGGCGCGTCCGCCGAGTTGTCACGGGTGCTTTGGAGATTGAGCGGCAAAACAAAACCATCGGCTCCAGCCTGGAGGCCGCGCCGGAGGTCTATGTCGACGCCGACACCGCAGCGCTGCTGGAAAGCGTCGATTTTGAGGACATCTGCATCACCTCCCAGATCAAAGTGATCGCAGGCGAGGCACCAGACGTGGCCTTCACGCTTGAGGACACGCCCGGCGTCGGCGTCGTGTTCAAAAAGGCCGAAGGTCAGAAATGCCAGCGGTCGTGGAAAATCCTGCCCGAGGTCGGCCAGTTCACCCCGCCCGACGTCACGAAGCGCGATGCAGAGGCTTTGGCCGAGCTGGGTTGGCAAGCGTGACCCCGGCGGACCCGCAATTCGACGCGCGGGTCCGCGCCAATTTCGCTAAACAGGTGATCATGTCCAAGCTGCGCGTTTCGCTGGCCGACGTCGCGCCGGGCCGCGTGGTGTTGGAGATGCCATTCCAAGACGATTTGATCCAGCAGCACGGATTCATCCATGCGGGCATCATCACCACCGCGCTCGACAGCGCTTGCGGCTACGCGGCGTTCTCGCTGATGCCAGCGGAGGCCGAAGTGCTGACGGTCGAATTCAAATCCAACTTCCTGCGCCCCGCTGCAGGAGACAGTTTCCGGTTCGAAGGCCGCGTGATGAAACCTGGCAAAACGCTGATCATCACCGAAGGCCGGGCGTTCGCGATCACTGATCAAGGCGAGAAGGAAATCTCCGCCATGCAGGCCACAATGATGGTCGTGACGGGGCGGGAGGGGATCAATGGATGACGCGTCCATCCGCAACGCGATCCTGACACTGGCGCGGGAACGCGGCCGCGACAAAACGCTCTGCCCGTCCGAGCCCGCTCGCGCGCTGAGCGAGAATTGGCGCGACCTAATGCCCGATATCCGCCGGGTCGCCAGCGAAATGCCGGAAATAGAAGCCCGCCAAAAAGGCACACCCGTCGACCCGCTGACCGCACGCGGCCCAATCCGACTGGCGCTGAAATGAAAGCCAGCTGCGCGTCCCCCATTGGCCCGCTCACGATCTGGCAGGAGGGGGACGCGATCACCAAGCTCGATTGGGTTGAGGCAGGCGGCCCGCCCGAGGCACCACTTCTAAAGGACGCCATAGCCCAGCTCACCGCTTATTTCGCAGGCGAGCGGGAGCAATTCGACCTGCCATTCCACATAGAGGGCACTCAATTCCAAAAAGACGTCTGCGCCGCCATGTCCGCCATCCCTTTCGGCTACACCCGCACCTATGGGGAGATCGCCAAGGACCTCAGCGCCATGCCGCAAGCTGTGGGTCAGGCCTGCGGCGCCAACCCCATCCCGATCCTAATCCCCTGCCACCGTGTTATGGGCGCAAAGGGGCTCACTGGTTTTTCAGGCAAGGGCGGGGTGGAGACCAAGGTGGCGCTACTGCGTCACGAGGGGGCTGGCGGGTTTTTGATCTAAGTTTCAATCTTGATTTACCACCCGCCCGGCAAAGCCGGGCAGCGCCCGACCGCCCCCCTGGGCGGGCGCTTTCAGCGCGACGCCCGCGGTCGGACACTGCCCTTATGACCGGGCCTCAAAACCACACAATCAAAACTCTTCGCAAATCCCACGTGATCTTGCCCCAACCCCAAGCTATAAAGCCAAAAAACACGCCCCGACGAAACGAGGACGGTCCATGAGTGAGCAGGCGCAGGTGTTGGATACTATCCGGCGTAAAATTCTTGCCGAACCCGAAGTTATTCTTGAGGATCAAGATGTTATGCGCGCCTTGGTGGAGGCGAATGAGCGCACGCTCGGCGGCAATATCATCGATATGCGCGGCATCGCGATGGAGCGGCTGGAAAGCCGGCTCGACCGGCTCGAAGACACTCATAAATCGGTCATCGCCGCAGCTTACGAAAATCTCGTCGGCACCAACATGATCCAGAATGCGGTTCTCAAGATGTTGGAGCCCACAGATTTCCCCAGCTTCCTGCACAGCCTTGCGGGCGAGCAGATGGAGGCGCTGCGCGTCACAAAGCTGCGGCTGATCCTGGAAAGCAAAGAACCCGGCGCGGGCGTGCCGGGCTTTGAACAAGTGCTGTCCATTGTGGGTCCCGGTGTCGTCGATCATTACATCACCGCTGGGCGCAACCTCGTCGTGCGGCCTGTCACGCTGCGCCAGGTCTCGCCCGCGTCATCCGACGTCTATGGCGAGATCGCGCCGTATATCAAATCGGAAGCGCTTCTGCGGCTCGATCTGGGCGAAGGGCGCTTGCCGGGCCTGTTGATCCTGGGGTCCGAGAACCCGCATCAGTTTCGCCCCAATCAGGGCACCGATTTGCTGACCTTCTTCGGTGCTGCGTTTGAGCGCGCGATGCGCCGGTGGCTGGCCTGAATACGCTCCTGATCTCTCCGGCGGCGCGTGATGCGCTGGAAAGCTGGCTGTCGCATATCGCGGCCTTGCGCGCGGGCTCCGAGAACACGATCGAGGCCTACCGCCACGATGTCCTCGGCTTCATCGCCTTCATCACCGGTCATTTTGGGGATCAAACCGGGCTTTCGCCACTCAAAAAAGTGCGAAACACCGACATGCGCGCCTGGATGGCGCATGAGCGGGGTAGGGGCGTTGCGGCCCGGTCGCTGGCCCGGCAACTCTCGGCCGTGAAAAGCTTCTATCGCTGGCTTGCTGAACGCGACGAGTTCGACCCCACGGCCGTTCTTTCCACCCGCGCGCCGAAATTTCAAAAGAAGCTGCCCCGCCCGCTGGCGCAAGAGGCCGCCAAGGCGATGATCGAAACGGTTGAGCTGCAATCAGAGAAAGACTGGGTCGCGGCGCGCGATGTGGCGGTGGTGACTTTGCTCTATGGCTGCGGTTTGCGCATCTCGGAAGCGCTGAGCCTAAAGGGCCGCGATGCGCCGCTCAAACAGGTGATCCGCATCACCGGTAAGGGCAACAAGGAACGCATTGTACCGGTTCTAGCCGCCGCCCGCGAAGCCGTGGAGCGCTACCGCAAGATTGCTCCTTTCGAGCTGGATGCCGATGCGCCGCTTTTTCGCGGCGTGCGGGGCGGGGCGCTGTCCCCACGGATGATCGCCAAGGCGATGGAGAATGCGCGCCACCAGCTGGGCCTGCCCGCGACCGCGACGCCGCACGCAATGCGCCACTCTTTCGCCACCCATCTTTTGGAGGCGGGCGGCGATCTGCGCGCGATACAGGAGCTCTTGGGCCACGCCTCGCTCTCGACAACGCAGACCTACACGGCGGTCGACACCGTGCGGCTGATGGAGGTCTACGACAAGGCCCATCCGCGCGCTCAGGGATAGGACGCAAGAGATCTCACGCCTTTGTGTGCAAATGTGTGAAATCCGTCCTTTGATTGAACAAAATTCCCTGCGACAGTTTGTCCGAAAGCCAATCGGAGAGACTATATGAACACCCGCACCTTACTCGCCACGACGTTCACGCTCGCAGCCATGTCCACCAGCGCCTTTGCCGCTGATTGCAAAACGGATGTGGAGGATGCGTTTGACCTTGAAGCCGCGCAGATTGAGGAAATCTACGCCTGTATCAAGGACAAGATGGTCGAAGGCTACACCAAGCAAGGCGACGAAGTCGCCGCTGTTTACCGTGATTGGGCCCCAACTGCGACGCGCCCCGCCGTGGCTGGCCCACATGGCAACCGGTTGCTGAACACGTTCGCCAATGACATCGCCGCCGAGCAATATCTGAAGTTCGAAGAAGAGGGCGTCGTGATGCCCGCAGGCTCGGTCCTGGCCAAGGAGGGGGTATGAATGATTTGTGATCGGCCAAACGCCCTGAATTTGTTAGTGG
>JAPORH010000077.1 GCA_026710325.1 Litoreibacter sp.
CCGACATCATTCGAACCATTCCAAATATAACATGAGCTTATCCAGAACTGGGGTATGTTAATTGATGAGAGCGGGCAAGTGCCGTTTGGCGGCAACGGCTGCTCGGCGCAGGAATTGGTGGCTGAGATGGTCTCCAAATAGTTAAGCGGGTTGTGCGCGTTGATCTGGTCAATGAACAAAACACCAGGTTCGGCGGCCTTGTAATTTTGCTCCATAATCAAATTCCAAAGCGCCCGCGCATGCACCGTTTTTACAACCTCGCCCTTCCACCGTAGGACCCAATTGCTGTCACGAGCGACCGCATCCATGAACGCGTCGCTTACCATGACTGACAAGTTAAAGTTGCGGAGCTTTGCTGGGTCTGCCTTGGCTGTAACGAAAGCTTCTATGTCAGGGTGGTCATCGCGCAATGTGGCCATCATGGCGCCGCGACCCATGCCAGTTACTAACATCCGGCACACCGCATCGCAGATATTCATTGCAGCAAGTGGGCCTGCGGCGGGACAATCAAGGCCTTCTACGGTGACCCCCCTCGGTCGCAGCGTTGAAAAATCGAATCCGAGACCGCCTCCCATTTTCATCGTCAATGCGGCCTCTTTAACGACATCCATGATCCCATCAACAGAGTCAGGCAGGGTTTTCATCACAAAAGTATTGGACAAGGTCACCGCTTTTTCTGAGCCTGCACCAGCAAGGACCCGACCAGCGGGCAAGAGCTTGAAATCGCGCATTGCGCTTAGAAAGCGTTCTTCCTGTATCGCTCTCATCGCGTCTGTTTCCGGTGTAGCAAGCGCCCTAGAGACACGCGCCCATGTTTCATCGACGCTGTAGTCGATATACTTCCCGTTCTTTTTTTCTTGGTATTTGTCTCGCCAGATTTGCTCAGAGACAGGTTGGTCAAAATCAGTCTTGTAAAGATCTGAATGAGAAAAGTGGTACATTATTCCCCCAAATTATGTTGCAGCAGATTGCATAAAATAATCGATAAATTATCGACATCCCGAACGTAGGTAAGTTCATGCCTAAATGACAGTTAGAGATATGAAGACTTTATTAATTAGTTAACAAATTGAGAACAACGGATGAGTTGGAATTCCTCAGAGTACAAAGTGTCGCAGCGCTACGAAGAAGCTACTTGCTGAAATAGAAGGTGGGGTCTTTTCAGGCTCAGTTGTTTACATATTTTCAGAATGAAACGTTGGGAAATTTTGGCTCAATCCCTTATGTCGAGCTAAGACCAATACAACTTTATTCAAAATAAATATATAGCGATTTCATATATTTAATAGCCGTTAAACAACGCAACTTATCCGCTAAACGCAGTGAGTTCTAAGGCCATCTATGACCATGTTACCTTTGCAAGAAATGAATACTTTATGCTCCTCTGCAACAAGACCGGTGGCCACACCAATAAAGCAGCTGGAAACTCGAACCTTTGCAAAATCTGTATTCAGTGGCACAAAGAAAGGTTACCAAAAAATTAACACTTTTCTATCTCGGACGTGGATCAAAGACGGTGAAAGCTTAGGCACTTTGAAAATATTTGTGACTCTCGAGCGTCACGGCGATGGTACAAATCGTTTCAAAGGTATTTTTGAACGCCTGTTCTCACGTTCTTCACAGCTGGTTTCAAGCAGATACAAATCGATCGAAAACACGAAAATTGATTTGAGCCTTATCTGTTCGCGGATCAGCATAGGTATGTACGTGTATCGGCTTGCGCCCCATAGCCCGTTGAAAACTTGGGCCCAGTCAAGAATTAGGGCTGCTTGTTCACCAGTTGGGCTTCTGGAAAAGCGGGATTCGCCTATGAGCCGCGCAGGGCGATAGTTCATATGGGAACCATCAAATCCAACTCTGTGTCGACTCAAAAGGCGGCAGCCAACAACATGTGCTCAGCGGCGACACATGAAAACGTCTGGGTCGCACCCAACCGGCTCGAAACCGCATTTTGGATTTATGACATCGACAACCAGCGCATTCCGTTTGCAAATGCGAGCGCGCTGGAGCTTTGGCAAGCGGAAAGTCAGGACCAACTCTTTAATCGCGATCTCGGAGCAGATATGTCCACCACGGTCGCCGAACGCTTGCGCCAGTACCAGTCAGATTTTGAAAGCAGTGACGCGGTTTTCCGGGAACTCTGGACCCTCTACCCTGGTGGCGTACCAACAAGCCTCATGGTGACTTTTCGCGGTTACCGCCTCCAAGATGGTCGAATGGCGATGCAGTGTGAGGTCGGCTCAGATGTTGAAGACGAGCCGGAAAGCCTCCGCAGCGCCGAGGCCCTGCTTCACACTGATGTCATGATTTCGCTCTATGAAAGAGACAGCGCGCCTTTTTATATGAACCCTGCAGCGCGTGCAGCCGTACAGTTTTCTAAACAAAAGCTGGAAGACAGGTTCCTCCATTCAAGCGACTATCGGATACTAACAAAAAAGCTCGAGCGGGTAGGCGAGCACCGGATGATTGCCAAGGTCAATACCAAGTTGGGTGTAAAGTGGCATGACATATCTGCAAAGCTTTGTACCGACGCCTATACCGGCCGGCCTTCTGTTTTGATCACTGAAATTGACGTGAGTGAACTGAAAAACGCGCGCGACCGCGCAAGGTATCTTGCCGAAAGCGATCAACTGACAGGATGTTTCAATCGTAGCTACCTTCTACAACACATCTCGATGCTACAAAAGTTTCAGACTGATGAATGCGCATTGATCAGTTTCGACATAGATAAGTTCAAACAGATCAACGACCGCTTCGGACATGAGATGGGCGATGTTGTCCTACAGGAAATCTCCGGGCGGATCCGAGCGTCCGTCCGGGAGGATGATATCGTGGTGCGTTTGGGCGGCGATGAGTTTCTTGTTGTGTTGGAACGCTATCGCGAGCGGGAGGCACTTGAGAAGACCATACGGCGTATTCGGGATGTCATCGCAAAACCTATTGTGCATGACGAACGCCGCGTAAATACCTCCATAAGCATGGGTATCACCGTCTTTCACCCTCGAACCGCTGACTTCACGGAGGTCATGCGGGAGGCCGACATTGCGCTTTATGCCTCTAAACAGGCCGGACGAGATCGAGCGACATTTTTTGACGAAAAGATAAGCCGAGAAGCCAGCGCGCGCGCAAAGCTGGAGGCTGAACTCCGTGACGCACTTGAGAAGGAAGAGTTCGAACTTTTTTTCCAACCTCGCATCGAACTCGAAAGCGGTCGTATTGTCTCTGCAGAGGCACTGGTGCGTTGGCCGCACCCTACGCGCGGCATGGTATCTCCCGGCGAATTCATTCCTGTGTGCGAAGAGACCGGAATGATCGAGGAACTCGGTCAACTCATCTTGAAAAAAGGATGCTCCTACGCAATGGAATGGAACAAGATGGGTCTGGATCTTCAGCTCTCCATAAACATTTCACCTAGGCAATTCAGCAATCCGGGTCTGATGCGTGAGCTTGACCGAATTTCGCGCCACCCACTTTTTGAAAAAGGAATTATCGAGCTGGAAATCACTGAGAGCGTCCTTGTCGGTGATTTGGATGAGATCGAAGCTAAGCTTCAGACCATCACAAAGATGGGTTACGGTATTGCTATTGATGACTTTGGCACCGGGTATTCCAGCCTATCCTATATCACGCGTTTCCCATTGAGCTGCCTTAAGATTGATCAGTCCTTTATCGGGCAGTTGCCACGCTCAGGGCCGGTTATGGAGCTCATTCTAACTCTAGCTAAGCAAATCGGAGCAACAGTGGTTTCCGAGGGGGTCGAAACCAAGGGACAATTGGAATGGTTGGCCAAGCGTGATTGTGACCAGGTGCAGGGTTTTTACTTTGCGCGCCCTGTTCCCCAAGAGACTTTTTTACACATGCTGGATGACCGTCCTTTTGAGCAGAAGTACATCCCAAAATCAGCATAGAGCCTGCCCTTAGGCGTCAAATCGGCAAGCTTGATAACCCGCGCACAGTCAGTCAGGCTTGGCGGGCCATTATCTCCGAAAGCCTGCAAAATGACCGATGCCCATCATACAACCCATAGTGCGGCCGAGGATGCACGCAATGAACATATCAAGATTTACGTCGACGGAAAGATCGTCCCGCGGGCGCAGGCCGTGGTCTCCGTCTATGATTCTGGTTTCATGCTGGGCGACGGCATTTGGGAAGGTCTGAGGCTGTATAACGGCGTATTGAGCTTTCTCGACGAGCATTTGGACCGGCTCTTTGAGGCCGCGATCTATATTGATCTCGATATTGGGAAAAGCCGTGCGGAGCTTGTTGAAGCCATCTGGCAGACGCTTGATGCAAATGAAATGCAAACAGACGTTCACATAAGGCTCATGGTAACGCGCGGTCGGAAAGTGAAGCCGTTCCAACATCCTCAGCTCAGCCAATTCGGCAGCACGATTGTCATTATAGCTGAGCATTCCAGACCTGATCCGTCTGTTGTCGAGCGAGGCATTCGGCTGCACACCGTCCCGCATCATCGTGGCTTACCATTGACACAAGACGCCAAGCTGAATTCGCACTCAAAGCTCAATTGCATCATCGCGCTAAATCACGCCCTGAAGGCGGGGGCTGATGAGGCACTAATGCTTGATCCGTTCGGCTTCGTGAACACGACCAATGCCTGCAATTTTTTCATCGTGCGAAAAGGCGTGGTTTGGACGTCGACCGGGGATTACTGCATGAATGGGGTGACGCGGCAAAAGGTGATTGATCTCTGCCAAGCCAATGGCATTCCCGTGTTCGAACGAAACTTCTCGCTGGTCGACACATATGGCGCAGATGAAGCCTTTTTGACCGGTACATTTGGCGCTCAAACCCCGGTCTTCGAAATTGACGGGCGGGAGATCGGTGAAAGAAAAGCTGGCCCAATCTTCTCGCGCATCCGCGCCCTTTACAAAGAGCTCATCGAAGCGCAAGCACCGCAGCGCTAGTTTAGAATAGGAAAAGCGGACCGGATAGCGCGGTCTTGCTCCGGCATTATATAGTCGGGGTGATGCGTCTCGAGGATGCGCAAGGCTTCATCCTTGGCGCGCTGCCAAGCTTCTGGCCCGCCCTCCTTCTCCCAAGCGATTGGCTGTTGCCTGTCCGCGAGCTTGGGATAGTGGTAGTCACGTTCCATGGCCGCATGCGTTAGCGCCGTGCCGAGGAAGTGCCCTTCGCCCAACACCGCCTCGCAAATCGCGTCGAAGCCAAGGTTCTCCTCATTTACTTCGATCCCTCGAAGCGCGCGATAGGTCATCGCGTGCATTTCATTGTCGAGAACGAACGCTTCAAAGCTCACCCCGAGCAGGGAGGCCGTCATACCCGAGCTCTCGTAAATCAGGTTGCCGCCAGCCAGCGCGGCACCAAGGCTCGTCATTCCTTTTTCGACCCCGTGCTGCGCATCGATCGCCTTGGCATCACTCATGGAACAGGCAACACCGGAGGGAAGACCCAACCAATTGGACAATTGCGCAGAGGCCGCATTTAGCACGGTCGTCTCCCCACCTGCCCCAGCGAAAGCACCGCTGCGTAGATCAATCACCAAGGGCCAGTTTGAGAAGATCATCGGGTAGCCCGGGGAGATCACATTTACCATGACCAAGCTCGCAAGCGTTTCTGCCAAAGATTGCGCCAAAAATCCGGCAAGTGTCGCAGGCGCAGTCGCCCCCGCCTGCGCAGCGGTGATGCAAGACATCGGAATATTGTGAGCAATACACTCGTAAACCACGTCCACGGCATCCTCCCCGAACCGCATTGGGGAGATGATGGGACTGATATGGGCTTTAACGAAAGGACGCTTGGAGAATTCCCCTTCGCCACCTGCAACGATGTCAAACAGCTGCACAATCGGCGCCACATGCTCTGCTAGTGTAAAAGCGGTCGCCACGGGCTTGGTCGTGTTTTTCATAAGCGCGTATGCGGTGTTCACGTCGAGTTCGAAGTTGTCGGCGACATCCGTGGCAATGCAGCAGCGCGTGAACCAGGCGACATTGTCGAGCACATCCTGCAAGCGAGTAAACTTGTGCAGATCTTCTAGAGTTGAAGGCCGATAGGTACCGCTGTCCAGATCGAGTGTGTTAACCGCAGCGCCCCCTGTGCCAAAATAGACCCGGTCCCCGCCCACCTCGATAGAACGGCTAGCGTCGCGGCCATGGAAGGTGAAGATTTTGCAGGCTTTGTCGATACAATCCTCAACCATTGCCGCCGGGAAGCCTATGCGCCCGCCGCCCAAGTCTTGCGCGCCCGCGCGCACAAGGTCATCCCATAGGCGTGCTGGTACTTCCCCCAACCCAAGCTCAGCCAATAGACGAAGAGCAGAAGAATAGATTTGCTGCAACTCAGGATCGGAAAGCGGTTTGTATTGCCCGCCGCGCTGTCCGGGGGCGGCAGGGTTTACCTCTGGCGCTCTGGCACGCTGTGCCAATCGGGCCTGTCGACCTGCACGTCGCATCTTTGCAAACCTCCCAATAGCGGATCGTTACAGTTTGACGGAATACCAATCATTCAAACCGCTCAAGCTGAAATCTTTCGAGCGCTCTACGCTTGAGCCTGTTTCAAGTTCCATCAAATGAGTTCTTGGAAATTCAGAAAACCCGCGAGGGTGCTGCCGCTTTTCTGTTCGCGTGAGTGTGCTAGGATCATATTGGCGAGGATAGGGAGAGGTGAGGCGATGACAGACGTTCCGACAACCGATTTGAACCAGAAACCACTGGTGACCTCCTTCTTTGACGCTCAATCAAACACGATCAGCTATGTCGTCCAAGACCCCGGCAGCAAATCATGTGCGGTGATCGACGCAGTCATGAATTTCGACTATGCGGCCGGGCGGCTGAGTTTTGACTGCGCCGATGAAATGATTGCCTTCATTCAAGCCAACGGTCTTGCGCTTGAGTGGATCATTGAAACTCATGTCCATGCTGATCACCTATCCGGCGCGCCCTACATTCAACGCGCGCTAGGAGGGAAAATCGGGATCGGTGAACATATCCAGACCGTTCAAGACACGTTTGGCAAAGTGTTCAACGAGGGAACGGAGTTCCAGCGAGATGGCTCCCAGTTCGACGCTTTGTTCTCAGATGGTGACACATATGAGATTGGTGGCACGACTTGTTTTGCAATGCATACGCCAGGCCATACGCCCGCTTGCATGGTTCATGTCATGGGCGACGCCGCTTTTGCCGGTGACACGCTCTTTATGCCCGATGGCGGTTCGGCCCGCGCCGATTTCCCGGGCGGCGACGCAGGACAGCTCTACGATTCCATTCAACGCGTGTTGAACCTGCCCGATGAGATGCGCCTTTTTGTGTGCCACGATTATGGCCCTGGCGGGCGCGCCATTGCGTGGGAGACGACGATCGGCGAGCAACGTGCGGCGAACATCCACGTCGGCGGCGGCACCAGCCGGGAGGCATTCATCGAAATGCGGGAGACCCGCGATGCCCAGCTCTCCATGCCTGGCCTCATAATCCCCGCATTGCAGGTCAATATGCGCGCGGGCGAGGTACCAAAAGACAAAGACGGAAACATGTCCTTGAAAATCCCTGTGAACAAACTTTGACGCGCGCTAAATTGTTCTTGTCGCATCAGACATCCCGGCCTAGCGTGCGCCGATGCCAAACGACCGACGATCTCCTCCCCGCAACCGACGTCTGAATGTCTTGCCCCACTTTGCTGAGGGCTTTTTTTGAGACGTATCGCGCAACCGGTCTTGGGCGCGCTTTTTGCCGCTCTTGTTTCTGCCGCTTTCGTCATTTCTTACGCCGCCATTATCTACACCGGGCCGCTCGCCGTCTTTCTTGAAAACGGCATCGCGTTCACGCTTTTAGGTGCCGCTGTTATCAGCAGCATTGGTGCATTTACTTTGTCGTATCGCGGCACGATTTTGGGCCCGCAGGACCTTCCTGCGATCCTACTGGCCAGCGGTGCATCGGCGATCGCAGTTCAGTCGAGCCTTCCGACAGAGACGCTTCTGGCTACTGTCGCAAGCTTGGTCGCGGTGACCTCCATCGTCACAGGTACACTTGGCTTTGTGCTGGGCCGGGTAAGGTTGGCCTATCTGGCCCGGCTCTTTCCCTATCCGGTCCTTGCAGGGTTTTTGGCCACAACGGGCGTTTTTTTGCTTCTAGGCGGCATAGAAGTTGCCATGGGCCCGACGGAAGTCACGCATTTGCGCGAATATCTAAGCGCTGACGCGGTTCTGAGATGGGCCCCCGTCCTGGCAATCGCATGTGCCATGACGGCGGCGACACGTGTCTTGAGCGGCTATCTGGTGTTGCCACTCACGCTGATGGCGTCTTTGCTGGCCTTTTATGCGCTCTATTTTGGCATGGGCATGAATCAGAATACGCTTGAAGCGCGCGGGCTGCTGCTCGGTCCGTTTCGCGAAGGCGGGTTTGCCGGAGCTTTGGACCCAGGCCTGCCATTCAAAGCGGATTGGGGCGTGATCGCAGCGCAAGCACCGCTTATTTTGACAATTGCATTGTCCACTTTGATCGGCACCGCGCTCAACGCGTCGGGGCTGGAGCTCGCACTGAAACGGGATTTTGATCTCAATCAGGAGCTCAGGGGCAACGGGCTTGCAAACATCTTGTCCGGTTTATGCGGGGGCTTACCTGGCTATCACGTCGTGGGTGAGACGCTGCTGGCAAATAGGCTGGGGCTCGATGGCAAGCTAGCTGGCCTGAGCGCCGGCGCGGGCTGTCTTGCCGTTCTCGTGCTAGGTGGCAGCGCGCTCGGCACACTGCCCGTCGGCTTCTTCGCAGCAATTATCGCCTTTTTGGGGATTGACCTGCTGGTGACTTGGCTCTGGGTGGAGCGTAAGCGGCTTGGAAAGCTCGACTTTGCGACCCTTGTCTTTATCCCTCTGATCGCGGTCGGTTATGGTTTCCTCACGGCGATTGCCGTTGGCTTGCTGCTCGCCTGTGTGCTGTTCATTATGGAGTATGGTCGGCTCGGGATCATCCGGCTGGAAAGCGATCTGACAACGCGAAGGTCTTTGGTCGAACGCCCGGACACAGAGGTCGAATTGCTGGCAACACGCGGCGAGCGCACGCTTGTGGTGGAATTGGCAACTTATCTTTTCTTTGGGACCTCGGGGCTTTTGCGCAGCAAAGTGCAAGAACGACTTGCTCGTAGTCAGGGGTTGGATTGGCTGATCCTGGACTTCAAACATGTGCCCGGCATGGACATCTCGGCACGCCAGGTGCTGCACCGCATCTCGGAGGATTGTGGCGCTGAGGATGTCCGTTTGGTCCTTACAGATTTGCCGACCGAGATTGAAACGAGCACGGGAGTGTTGCGCTTCGATAGCCTATCCGATGGGATAGAGCATATTGAGGAAAGCTTGATTGACGATGTTTCGATCGAAACGCATGGCGCCGGTCGTGAAATTCTGGAGCTATTTGCCCCATCTTCACTTGATGGCTTTACCAAGACCATCGCGCTTCAAGCTGGCGGAGATGTGCTAGAAGAGGCCGGCCCTTCGCGGGATATCTACGTCTTGTTGAAGGGCCAGCTAAGGGTCGTCGCAGGCGACGCTCGACAGGTGATAGCTTACATCCGCCCCGGCGCATTTGTAGGGGAAATGTCGCATTACACAGGCGCCGCACGCAGCGCGGCTTTGATTGCCGATATGCCCTCCGAGCTTCTTCGCATCGACAGCAAAAAACTGGCGCAATTGGAAATCGAACACCCTGCGGTCGCGGCGAAGTTCCACCGCCTTGTTGCGCGCGACATGGCGCGGCGGCTGAACCGGACAACGTCGCTCCTACATGCTTTCGGGGCCTAATCGGTTAAGAAATCCCCGACAAGTTCGCTGAAAATCGCGGGTTTTTCCATGTGAACGGCATGGGCTGTTTGGGGGACCACAGCAAGACTTGCCCCCGTGATACCAGACCAAAGTAGCTGCGTTTGATCCCAAGAATAGGTGCGATCACAGTCCCCCCAAAGCAAAAGCGTTTCGCATTCAATCTTCGAGAGCGCATCAAGCCCAGACCAAGCCTGCATAGCGTCAAACCCAGCTTCCAGGGCAGGCAGCGTGGCTTGCACAGCAATGTTCGCGCAAGCCGGATAGAGCGGCGCTTTCTCACGCTTTAGAAACCAAGTGGCCGCGATACGCCGCGCAGTCTGCTCCGCGCCATCCGTGCGCGCGCGCGCCTTGCTTTGCTCGATCGTCTCAAAACGGCCCGGGATCACACCGAGTGGCCCAGTTGCATAAAGGATCAATCGCTCGATCCGCGCGCTGTCCCGGCGGGCTATTTCCTGCGCGACCATACCTCCCATCGAATGGCCAAGCAGGTGGTAGCGCTCCACGCCTTGCGCCTTCAACTCTGCGATCACCCACTCGGCAAAACCCTCGATCCGATTGAGCGGAGGGAGATGCGCATTGGCCCCGAAACCAGGCAGGTCGAGTGTGATGAGTGTCCGCTTGCCCGTGAAACAAGAGAGGATGCAGTGCCATTGCGTACTGCCGCCCATGAACCCATGGACGAGGACAAGCGGTGTCACTTTCGCTGCCCCTGTACGATCCGATCAAGGACCATGGCGCAGAAGAGGATAGAGAAGCCTGCTAGGATCCCCTGCCCCACATTTGCGTATTGCAGCGCTTCCAACACATCCTCGCCCAGACCTTTCGCCCCGATGAGCGAGGCCACCACCACCATGGCGAGCGACAACATGATCGTTTGGTTAATACCCGCTCGGATAGACGGGCTGGCCAAAGGCAGGTCAACTTTTGTCAGCAAGTACCACTTATTTGCGCCAAAACTGATCGCGGCCTCCCGCACGCTTTCGGGCACCCCGCGCAGACCCAACACCGTCAGCCTTACCACGGGCGTGCCACCGAAGATCATCGTGGTGACAACGGCCGCCGGTTTGCCCGTGCCGAAAAAAGCGATCACCGGAATCATGAAGACAAAAGCCGGCATGGTTTGCATGAAATCCATGATCGGTTGAATAAAGGCATAAAAGCGCGGTCGGCGCGCCGCGAACATGCCCAAGGGGATCCCGATGATGATGGAAAGACAGGCCGCGGTGCCCAAAAGCGCAAGCGTAGTCATGGCTTTTTCCCAAAAGCCCAGAAGGCCCATATAAGCCAGAAAAGCGCCAGAGTAGATCGCCATGCGCACCCCGGCCGTGAGCCATGTCAGCAGGATGATCAATGCAGCGATGACAATCCAAGGCGTGCTGACAAAGACCAGCTCCAACGCATCCAGGATCAGCCGGATGCCATAGGTGATCCCGTCAAACAGCGCCTCGCCATTCAGAACAGCCCAGTTGAAGAACGCCTCCACCCCTTCGATACTGGTCAGGCGAATTTCGGGGCGGGTGGGGAAGCCGCTCAAAAGCGCGAACCGTCCCGGGAAGCTGTAGTGAAGCATCGCGACGCCCACGAGAAGCACCATAAACGCCGCGCTAAAGACGATGTGGGTCACTGGCATGCCGGACCGAATGGACCGGTCAGACAGCCATTCGGTAAACCGTGCCTCGAGCGCCCAGTTCGCAACAACTGATTGCGCCGCTTTGACGAGGATCAGGATGATCAGGCCGGTCAGCGCGATGCTCGGCCCCTGCTCTGCCAGCGCCTGCGCTTCCGCCCTGATGCCGCCAATACTCGCCTCCAGCCCGTCCACCGCGCGTTGAAAGGCGTCGACACGGTCAGAGCCACTCTCAATCGCAGCGGCCAGCTGTTGTTTGCGGAGCTCCAACGTGCCCTCGATTGAAGCGATCCGCTCCATTGCGTCCGCAGCAAGGTCGCCAAAGAGGCCACGCGCAATCTGCACAAAGGCAATTGCCTCGATCACGAGAAAGCTGAGAGCCCAGGACCACAACCCGCGCGCACCAAACCACACCGGCCCAAAGAGCCCAGCCATAATATTGAAAGTAGGTGTGAAACGGGCCGAGGCGCCGACCTTGTCGAAATTTGCGATGTAATAGTCGGGGCTTGTGCGCACAAAGGTGCGGATATTTTGCTTTCGCTCCTCCGCATAGGCTATTGCTGCGGCGCTTTCGGTGTCTTCGAGCGGGTTGATCGTGCTGTCTTTCATCTTGCCATCCCCCTCATGACATTTCCGTGCCTTCAATCACGGTGCGCAGCAAGTCTGCCCGAGTGATCACACCGAGTTCTTTGGCGTTATCAGTGACCATGATCGGTTTGTCGTCATCAATTGCCATGGTGATCAAATTGCTCAACGTCTCGTCACTCGCGACACGCGGGGCATCCGCGGGGACGGGCCCCACTTTAGCGGCATAGTCGGACATGGGCTGCATCACTGCCTTGGCATGAACCACCTTAAGGCGAGAGATACCGGCGACAAAATCCGCGACATAGTCATCTGCCGGGTGCATCACGATATCCTCTGCCGTTCCGATCTGAACCATTTTGCCGTCGCGCATGATCGCGATGCGGTCACCAATGCGTACTGCTTCATCCAGATCATGAGTGATGAAAACCGTGGTTTTCTTCAGGATTTTGGAGAGTCGAATGAACTCATCTTGCAACTGTCTCCGGATAAGCGGGTCAAGTGCTGAGAACGGCTCATCCATCAATAGCACATCCGGGTTGGCCGCCAGCGCCCGGGCAAGCCCTACGCGTTGCTGCATACCGCCCGAAAGCTCATGGGCGAATTTCGATCCCCAAGCACCAAGTTCTACGATATCGAGAATGGCCGCCGCCTGCCGCATCCGTTCATTTTTTGCGACCTGGCGAATTTCCAAGGGCATGGCGACATTGTCCAGCACAGAGCGGTGCGGCATCAGCGCGAAGTTTTGAAACACCATGCCGATTTTCTGGTTGCGGAAAGCTTGAAGCGCTTTTGGCGGCAGGGCCATAACATCTGTGCCCTCGATCTCGATCTTGCCATCTGTTGGCTCCAGGAGCCTGTTGAAATGGCGCACCAATGTTGACTTGCCGCTTCCCGATAGCCCCATCACGCAGAATATTTCACCGCGATTGACGGAGAGGCTTACATCGGCCACCCCCACGACAGCATTATATTCCTCAAGTACTTGAGCTTTGGTCAGACCACGTTCCCGGATGGCTTGCAAAGCGGCCTCGGGCCGATTTCCGAAGATTTTCCAGACATTGGAGATCTCGATTACAGTATCGCCAGTCATGACGCACAGCCCTTATGTCTTTAGAGTTTGGTACGCCCTGACAAACCAAAGAGCTGCGGGCGCACCAGTTTTTCTGTCGGCCTAGAGCCCCAACATGGCATCAACCCGGTCGGAGTTTGCGGCAACCCACTCCTTGGCGGCATCTGCCGGGTCTTTTCCATTGGCGCTGATTTCAAAAGCAAGGCCAGACACATCGTCCGCCGTGAGCGCAAAATTGGCGAAGAATTCCGCGATGGCAGGCGAACGCTCTACCAACGAATTCGACCATGCAATCTGCACTTCTTTCAACGCATCTTTGGTCGCGACGGAAGATTTGTCATACCAGTCGGCATCGTCGGAAGGCTGAACCATTACGTATTTGGCTGGATCATAGGTCGGTTCGGTCAGCATCTCGACATCAAACATGAACCAAACGGCATGGGGCTTGTAGCAGTAGAAAGCGTAGCCCTCGCCCTTGGCGATAGAATCCTTGATGCGCGCGGTTTTCACGCTTTCTTCGGCGCGAATGGGTTCAATGAAGTCAAGCAACCCATAGTCGCGTGTCTTGACCTCATTTACATTGGCGGAGGCCCATCCGGGCGCGCCGATCCACATCTCGCCTTTGCCATTGCCGTCGCTGTCCATCAACGCTGCCACATCAGGGCGGCCCAGATCTGCGATGTCAGTGATATTGTTTGCTTCTCCAAAGTCTTTGGTGACGCAAAAGCCTTGATTGCCTTCATAGGGGTTGGAGGACAGCGTGACTGTACCTGCCTCGTCGACGTATTTCTTTGTGAAGCTTTCTTGGTCGGGCAACCAAACGTCAGGGTGCACGTCTATGTCGCCTTTGCCTTGATCCATCGCCTGGAAGATCGTTGCGTTATTGCCCGGGACGTATTCCACCGTGCCGCCGATCCGGGACGTTACTACCTCCCCCAGCACATGCGCGATCGCTTGCGCACCGGTCCAAGACGGCACGCCGATCTTCACCTCTTCCGCAAAAGCAGGGGTGCTGATCGCCACTGTGATCGCCGCTGTGAGCAAATATCCTTTGAGTTTCATAGGTCTCTCCTATGATGATTGTCCAGCAGGACATTGATTTTGTTTGATTTTAAATTCGGTA
>JAPORH010000129.1 GCA_026710325.1 Litoreibacter sp.
CCACTAACAAATTCAGGGCGTTTGGCCGATCACAAATCATTCATACCCCCTCCTTGGCGAAGGTAAAATGCCTCCGGCGGGGATACTTTTGAATAAGGGATGACTCAGACGGTTGGGACCTATTCACCTTCGGCATAGACGACCTCCAAATCCTTGAGTTTCTCAATTTTCTTGGAGAGCGCCGAGTCCGTCTCGACGATTCGCGCCATCTTCTCAAGATGGTAGGAGGTCAATTTCGTAGTGCCGTAGGGATTCAGCTCAAATGGCATGCCATGCTCACTAAGCATGATATTCAATTGGTTAACCTCTTGGTTTGTAAGTTCGCAGACAGCCGGCTGGTTCTGAGAACGCGTGTTGTAGAACTCAATCGTCATTGCCAAGCTTCCATGCGAGTGATTTGGGGCCTTGCCCAACAGGCGATTTTTGCGCCGGGATGTTGGGCTGGGTTTGGACACTTGTCGGGGTGGCTGCTTTTTCGACGTGGACCTTGAGGTCGAACCATGCGGCTTGGCCGGTGATCGGGTCGGAGTTGGACCAGCGCAGGCCGTCGCCTTTGGGCGGCAGTAGCTCGTGAATCAGGTGATTGAGCAGGAAGCCTTTGGTGGTTTCAGGCGCGTCCTCTTCCAGCGCCCAAGCCCCTTTGCGTTTGCCGATGGCGTTCCAGGTCCAGATCGTGTTTTCGTTGAGTGCTGCGTGCAGTGCGACGGGCACCGTGATTTCCCCATGGGGGGAGGTGACTTTGGCCCAGTCGCCTTCTTTAAAGCCGTTTTCTTCCCAGATTTTGGTCGGCACATAGAGCGGGTTGTGGCCGTGGATTTGTCTGAGCCAGGCATTTTGAGAGCCCCAAGAGTGGTACATCGCCATGGGCCGCTGCGTGAGCGCGGTGATCGGGTATTCGTCGGCCTTATTGTCTTCCTCGTTCGAGTACCAGATCGGCAGCGGATCCATCGTTTCCTTGATCCGCTCCCGCAGGTGATCGGGGGGCTGGCGGGTGCCGTGGCCTTCGGCGGCGAGCTGGAAGCGGCGCATCGGCTCGACATAGAGGTTGAAGAGGTAGGGCATGGGTTTGTCGTAGAACGATTTTGCGACCGCCCAGTCCTGATAGTTCATATTCCATGGCTTGAAGTACGCGCCATCCTCCGGGACGTGCTCCATCCAGAAGCCGCCATTGTCGATATAGGCGTCGAGCTGGCCGGGGTTGCTTTCGCCGCGCCCGTGATCTTCGCCATTGCCGCGAAAACCGGCGAGCGGGCCCACGCCGGGGCGGCGGATGTGGTTGGTGATGTAGTCGGCGTAGTCTTTGTATTTCTGGCTGCCATCCTCGTTGACGAAGCCGGGCAGGCCGAGGCGGCCGCCCAGATCGCAGAGCGCAGATTGGAAGCCTTTGACGTCGCGGTCAGGCTCGACCACCGGCCAGCGGATGGCGTCTGCCACGGCGTCGGCCTCGCAAATGGGGCGGTCGAGCAGGCTGATGCAGTCGTGGCGCTCCAGATAGGTCGTGTCGGGCAGGATCAGGTCGGCGTAGCTGACCATTTCGGAGCTGTAGGCGTCGGAATAGATGATGTTGGGGATCACGTAATCGCCGTTCTCATCGGTGTCGGTCAGCATGTCGATCACGCCGCGCGTGTTCATGGTGGAGTTCCACGACATGTTGGCCATGTACATGAACAGCGTGTCGATTTTGTAGGGCACCCCGGCATGGGCGTTGGAGATGACCATATGCATCATGCCGTGGCTCGACATCGGGTTTTCCCAAGTAAAGGCCTTGTCGATGCGGGCGGGCGAGCCGTCTTCTTTCAGAGCCAGGTCGTCGGGGCCGTGGGTGAAGCCTAAGTGAGGTCCGTCCAGCGCCTCGCCCGGGGTGACTTTACAATGCGGCTTCGGATGCGCCTCCGGCGGCTTAGGATAAGGCGGCTTGAAGCGCATGCCGCCGGGAGTTTCGACCGTGCCGAGGATGATCTGCAGCATGTGCAGCGCGCGGCAGGTCTGGAAGCCGTTGGCATGGGCGGAGATGCCGCGCATGGAGTGGAAGGAGACGGGGCGGCCGATGAATTTATCGTGGGTTTCGCCGCGGAAATCGGTCCAGCTTTGCTTGACCTCGATGGCCTGGTTGAAGGCGACATCGGCCAGCTCTGCGGCGATGCGTTTGATGCGGTCGGCGCTGATCCCGGTTTTCTCGGCCACGGCCTCGGGCGCGTAGGCCGGGTCCATGTATTTCTCTGCCATATGCTGGAAGACGGAGCGGTGGGTGACGCCTTTCTGGCGCAGGGAGCCTGCGAGGTCGGGCTTCACGCCCTTCTGGTCGAAGGCGGCGGGCTTGCCGGTGGCGCGGTCGATGACCATCAGCTTGTTGTCTTTGTCCCGCATCAGGAGACCGAAATCCTCGGACGCCTCGTCGCCATTTACGAGGACTGGCGCGTTGGTCCAGCTGGCGAGGTAGTGCAGATCGATCTTGCCGGCTTTGAAGAGCTCATGAACGAGCGACAGGATGAAGAGCCCGTCCGTGCCGGGCGTGATGCCGACCCACTCGTCAGCGACCGCGTTGTAGCCAGAGCGGATCGGGTTGACGCCATAGACCTTGGCCCCGCGGGACTTGACCTTGCCAAGGCCCATTTTGATCGGGTTTGAATCGTGGTCTTCTGCCACCCCGAAGATCATCACCATTTTGGTGCGGTCCCAGTCGGGCTGGCCGAACTCCCAAAACGCGCCGCCCATCGTGTAGATGCCAGCGGCGGCCATGTTGACGGAGCAGAAACCGCCATGGGCGGCGTAGTTCGGGGTGCCGAAGCCTTGCGCCCAGAGGGAGGTGAAGCTTTGCGACTGATCGCGGCCGGTGAAGAAGGCGAGCTTTTCGGGATGTTTTTCGCGGACAGGTTTCAGGATGCCGACGGCGATGTCGTAGGCTTCTTCCCATGTGATTTCTTCAAACTCGCCCGATCCGCGCGGACCAACGCGCTTCAAAGGTGCGCGCAGGCGCGACGGTGCGTTGTGTTGCATGATACCGGCGGAGCCTTTGGCGCAGAGGACGCCTTGGTTGACCGGATGGTCGCGGTTGCCCTCAATATAGGCGACCTTGCCGTCCTTCATGTGCACGTTGATCCCGCAGCGGCAGGCGCACATGTAGCAGGTGGTTTTGCGCACCTCATCGGAGACTCTGGGCGATAGATCAATGACAGGCTGGTTCATTGTTGAAATCTCCTAATTGGTCACGGTGCGTATGAGGCCGAGCGAGGCGAGGCCAAGCAAGAGCGTCAGGCAGAAAGGTTTGTAGTAAGGCTCGAGGCGCGGCAGGAAGAGCGCGCGCCCTGCGTAAAGGCCCAGAAGGGTCGGAATGACGAAGAATAGCCCGCGTGCGGCTGCGGTTTGGTCCATTGTTCCAAGCGTCAGATGGGTTGTGAGGCCAAGCAGGCCAGCCCCAAGCAAATAGACGCTCAGAGTGCCACGCATGGTGCGCGCCGGAAGGTCCCGCGCAAGCGTATAGAGCGCGATCAACATGCCGCCCGCTCCGGCCAGCCCGGTCACAATTCCGGCGCCGAGACCGGTTCCGTAGGTCCCAGCGGTTGTGGCCAGAAAAGGCAAACGCAGTCTGGCCAGCTGGCTGATAACCAAAACAATCAAGACGCAAAGCGCCACGGCTTTTGAGGTCTCAATCGGGAGCTGCATCGTGAGCAGCAGCCCTACGGGCAATCCTAGTCCGGACCCAATGATCAGGCCTTTCGCCGTGCCCCGATCTGCATCTGCGAGCCCGCCCTTGAACATGGCAAGGCTACCCGCCATTTCGAGGAACCATAGCATTGGGACCAAAGCCAACGGGGGCAGGATGAAGATGGCGGAGGCCATGACGACCGCTGACAGGCCAAAGCCAGAGAACCCACGCACCATCGCAGCCAGAAACACGATCCCGCTGAGGATCAGCAGCTCTGTCTGCGTGAGGTTGGTGAGGTCTGCCAGAAGGGTCATCCGGCAGCATTCACGATGGAGGCGAGGCAAATGGAGGCCATACGTGCGGCTGGCGGATCAGCGCGGGAGGTGAGTAGGATCGGAACCTTGGCTCCCATCACGATCCCTGCGGCACAGCCACCGGTGAGATAGACGAAGGATTTAAACAGTGCATTGCCGGAGACGATGTCAGGCACCATGATCGCGTCGGCTTGGCCCGCGACTGGGTCATCGGTGAGCTTTTTGGTGTCCACGGCCTGCGGGCTGAGGATCAGGTCCAGGGCGAGGGGGCCCGAGAAATCAGCGTTAGAGATCTCGGACTTTGCCCAAGCCGCAAGTTCATTGGCTTCAACCGAGGATGGGACGCTTTCGATGACGCTTTCGGTGGCGGACAGGAAGGCGACTTTGGGCCGGGCGTTGCCCAAGAGCCCAAGCAGCTTAACGGTTTCGCGGACCGAGTCCTGGCGGGTCGCAAGGTTCGGTTCAACGTTTACAGCGGCATCGGAGATCAGCATCGGCTTTCCCCCATCGGGGTGGCTGATGTGGAAAATATGGACCAGTCTGTTGCCCGTGCGCAGCCCCGCATCTCGGTTCAGCGCAGATTTCATGAATGTGTCCGTGTGCAGCTGGCCTTTCATCAAGACGTCCGCGCGACCTTCCCCGCAGGCAAAGGCGGCGGCTTTGCCACTCTCTTCCTCGCCCTCTGCCTCGATGATTTCAAATTGTGAGATGTCGAAATCGAGCTTTTCGGCCTCCGCCTCAATCAGGTGCCGTTCCCCGGTGAAGACGGGCTCCATGATTTCGAGCGCGGCGGCATCGCGGGCGGCCTCCATGGGTAACGGGGCACCGGCGCGCGCAATGGCCACGCGCGGGCTTTTGGCGTTTTGCGCCATCTCCAACAGGTTGGCGGGGCAAACGGCATCGCGGGTCGACAGGAACGGATTTTCGGTGGTCATGTCGTCACTCTCTCCCACAAGTGCGGCGTTTTCACCCAAAAACCCGCCTCAATCTCTTGAGGCGGGCGTTTGCTTCGACGTGCTGGCAAAATTCTTAAATAAGAATTTTAAGGTCGCGCTTTATTCGGCGGCCATGTCTGAGGCGGTAACGCCTGCCACCTTAACCGGCTTTTTCATCGCGTCGCGGCGGAACGGCTCGCCCAGCTCTTGGTTGAGGACCACCTCGATAAAGGTTGTCGCGGTGCCGTCCATCTGCTCCTTGATGGCAGTGTTCAACGCGTCGGTCAGCGCCTCCATGCTGTCGACCTGAACGCCTTTCAAGCCGCATGCATCAGCAATCTTGGCGTAAGACACGTTGGTGTCGAGCTCGGTGCCGACGAAATTGTCATCAAACCACAGCGTGGTGTTACGCTTCTCGGCGCCCCATTGGTAATTGCGGAAAATGATCATGGTCATCGGTGGCCAGTCGCCACGGCCAACAGACACCATCTCGTTCATCGAGATGCCGAATGCACCGTCGCCTGCGAAACCCACAACTGGCACGTCAGGGTTGCCGATTTTCGCGCCAACGATGGCGGGGAAGCCGTAGCCACAAGGGCCGAACAGGCCTGGAGCCAGGTATTTGCGGCCTTCCTCGAAGCTTGGATAGGCGTTGCCGATGGCGCAGTTGTTGCCGATGTCGGACGAAATGATCGCCTCTTTCGGCAAGGCGGATTGGATCGCGCGCCACGCCTGACGCGGCGACATTCTGTTTGGCTCACGCGTGCGCGCACGCTCGTTCCATGTGGTGCCTGGATCGTCTTCTTCGTGATCGAGGGAGGTCAGCTCTTGCGCCCATGCGGATTTGGTTTGCGCGATCATGTTCTTGCGATCCGCGCGGCCTGCGTCGCCTGCGCCAGCGCCGAGCTTGGACAGGATGCCTTCGGCGACTTTCTTAGCGTCGCCGACGATGCCGACGGTGACTTTCTTGGTCAGGCCGATGCGGTCAGGGTTCAGGTCGACCTGGATTATCTTGGCGTCTTGCGGCCAGTAGTCGATGCCGTAGCCGGGCAGGGTGGAAAACGGGTTGAGGCGTGTGCCGAGAGCCAGGACGACGTCGGCCTTTGCAATCAGCTCCATGCCGGCTTTCGAACCGTTATAGCCCAGAGGGCCCGCGAAGAGCGGGTGGTTGCCGGGGAAGGCGTCGTTGTGCTGGTAGCCCACGCAAACAGGCGCGTCCAAGGTTTCAGCCAGCTTCATCGACGCGTCGATGCCGTCTGCCAAGACAACGCCAGCACCGTTCAAGATGACTGGGAACTTGGCGGAAGAAAGGAGCTCGGCGGCTTTCGCGACGGCTTCTTCGCCACCGGCTGGGCGCTCGAAGTCCACTGCAACTGGCAGCTCGATGTCGACCACTTGGGTCCAGAAGTCGCGCGGGATGTTGATTTGCGCGGGCGCGGAGGCGCGGTAGGCCTGCATGATGACGCGGTTCAGAACCTCGCAGATGCGGGACGGGTCGCGGACCTCTTCTTGATAAGCCACACAATCGGCAAAGAGGTTCATCTGCTCCATCTCTTGGAAACCGCCCTGACCGATGGTTTTGTTGGCGGCTTGCGGGGTGACCAGCAGCAGCGGGGTGTGGTTCCAGTAGGCGGTTTTGACGGATGTCACGAAGTTGGTGATGCCGGGGCCGTTCTGCGCAATCATCATCGACATTTCGCCAGTGGAACGCGTGTAGCCGTCAGCCATCATGCCGGCGGTCATCTCGTGGGCGCAATCCCAGAACTTGATACCTGCGGTTGGAAACAGGTCGGAGATTGGCATCATGGCGGAGCCAATGATCCCGAATGCGTGGCGGATGCCGTGCATTTGCAGCGTTTTGACGAAGGCTTCTTCGGTCGTCATCTTCATGGAAGTCTCTCCCTGGGACATATGTGGAATCGGCGGACAAAAAGGTCCGGCTTGTCTCGAGCCGTAATCTAGCTGGCAATCCCTGTCCAGTTTAGAGCCAGATCAGGTGCTGCATGTATCCAGAAATTCAGAATACACCCCTGTTTAAAAGAAAAATGAGACTCTGGGCGGCAAGATGTCGCGGCGTTTTCGCTTTTCTGCTGGAGTCGGCTCAATTGAATTAATGAGCCTTGGAGTCTCAGTAATCTATCTTTGCGCCTGAATTGCCTGTGCGATCTTTGCAATGCCAGGCGCGATTTGAGCGGCAGAAATCGATGAATAGGCCAGCCGATAATGACGGTAAACGCGGCCAGCGCCCTCGTAAAACGGCGCACCGGGTTCAATCAGAACAGACTCGCCACGCAGATCGTCGGCAAGCTGTATGGTGTCGACGCCTTCAGGCGCACGCATCCAGTAGCTTGAGCCGCCAAAACTGCCGACGCCCGCAACTTCCAAGCCATGCTCCTCAATCGCCCTGTCCATCAGGCGTCTTCGGTCATGAAATGCGTCGCGCAGCCGGCGTACCAAAGCATCGTAATGACCCAATGACAGGAAGTAAGCCGCGGTGCGCTGGACATGGCCGGGTGGGTGGCGCAGCACGGCCGAGCGCAGGGCGCGTGCTTCGCGAATGAATGGCGCTGGGCCGACCAAGTATCCCAGCCGCAACCCGGGGAAGAGAGATTTGGAAAAGGAGCCTATGTAGATCACCCGCCCATCCTTATCGAGAGATTTGAGCGCGGGGGAGGGCGGCTTTAGGAACGACATCTCAAACTCGTAATCATCTTCGACGATGAGAAAGTCGTCGTCATGGGCGCGCTTGAGCAAAGCCTCCCGCCGCTGCAGGGGCATGGTTGCCGTGGTGGGGCATTGATGGCTGGGCGTGGTAAAAAGCACATCCGTTCCCGGCGGGACTTTTTCTGGCGGAAGACCCTGCTCATCGACAGATATTTTGACGCGATGGCAGCGGGATTGCTTGAGGATCGACCTGAGACCCGGATAGCAGGGATCCTCATGCGCGGCGGTACGGCGCTGTGTGAGCAAGACCTGCGCTGTTAGCCAGAGCGCGTTCTGAGCGCCCACGGTGACCAGGATTTCGTCCGGTTTGGCGAGAATGCCCCGACGTGGCAGCGTGTTGCGCGCGATAAATTCGATTAGCTGCGGGTCGTCGCGGTCAAGCTGGTCGGCGGTCAGGCTGTCAAAATCGCGTTGCCCGAGCGCACGGATTGCACAAAGCCGCCAATTGGGCCGGTCAAACAGTGCGGGGTCCACCTGGCCATAGAGAAACGGGTATTTGTAGCTGCGCCAGTCGAGCGGCTTTTCGACCTGAAGGCTTCCAGAAAACCTATTCCCAATGGCGCGGGCCCAATCGACCGTGTCATTGCTGGCGCGGCCTGCAATCTGCGGCGGCTCCGGCGCGTTTTTCGAGACATAGTAGCCAGAGCGCCCGGCCGAGGTCAGGTAGTCATCAGCCATCAGCTCATTATAAGCGAGTGTTACTGTGATGCGGCTGACGCCGAGATGCGCAGCGAGCTTTCGCGAAGACGGGAGTTTTTCGCCCGGCCTAAACCTGCCCGACAGCACGCCACCCGCCACCATTTGTTGGATCTGCTGCTGCAGGGTTCCTTCAAAGCTTGGGTCAAGAAAAAAGGTTTCGACGGCGATTGCCATTGGAGCTTGTCCAGCCTGGTCTTATTGGGCGTATTTTTTGGATATACCGACATTTAGGAACGAGTGGAAGCCCGGGATTTCGGATTGTCAGAGGCAAATATGCATGATCCGCGTCTCTCAGAGCGCGTTGAATGACTGATCGCTGTTCCCGCGCTCATTGCGCAAGGTTCGGGTCGCCTGCATCGTCTAACGCCGCTTAGGTTGGGCAAACACAGCATTGGAGATTGCAAATGGATTTTCAAATTAAACCCTTGAACGGAGACGCCTTCGCGTATCTTTTCGCGTTGGACGATGCAGAACTGGCGGCCCAAAATGCATGCCGGCAAGTTGTGACCGAGACCCCGGGAACACCGTGCCGAATTAGTATGGAAGATGCTGAAATCGGGGAAAACGTCATCCTGTTCAACTATACTCATCAACCCGAGGGAAGCCCGTACCAAGCTAACCATGCAGTGTTTATGCGCGAAAACGCCAAGCAGGCGGTGCCGGATATCAATGAAGTGCCCGAGGTTATCCGCAGGCGGCTGATCTCGCTGCGGTACTTTGATCAAGATCACATGATGATCGATGCTGATGTTGTGCCGGGCGAGCAGGTCGAAGAGCAGTTGTCGAGCGCGTTTGACCGCGACGAAATTGCCTATGTTCACATCCACAACGCCAAGCCCGGTTGCTTTGCGGCGTCCGCACATCGCGTGGCTTAATCGCGTAGAGAGCTCGAATTCATGAAAAAAGCCCGCTTGGAAACACGCGGGCCTTCGTCTAGAGGTTTTGATTTAGCCGACGACTTTGGTCAGCGCGCCATCGACGGAGGCGATGATCTGATCGATATCGTCCTTCGTTGCGATCAGCGCGGGTGAGAAGCACAGCGTGTTGTTCAGGCCCGGCAGAGAGCGGTTGGTCATGCCGATGATGACGGCATCTTGCTTCATGCAGTGGCCGGTAACGCCAGCGACCAGTTTCTCGGCCAGCGGCTCCCGCGTGGTGCGATCAGCCACCAGCTCAGCGCCGAGGAACAGGCCCTTGCCGCGCACCTCACCGATGCAGGCGTGCTTGTCTTGAAGCGCGCGGAGCTGGTCGAGCATGTACTCGCCCATGGCTGTGGTGTTTTCGAGCAGGCCTTCCTCCTCGATAATCGCCATGTTTTCAAGCGCTGCAGCGGGGCCGGCCGTGCAGCCGCCGAAAGTGGAGATGTCGCGGAAGTAGTTCATGTGATCGGACGTGTCGTCCTTGAACATGTCAAACACTTCCTCGGTCGTGACGCAGCAGGAGATTGCTGCGTAACCCGAGGCCACACCTTTGGCCATGGTCACGATGTCGGGCTTGATGCCGTAATGCTGGTAGCCGAACCATGTGCCGGTGCGGCCGACGCCGCAGACGACCTCGTCGATATGCAGCAGCACGTCGTATTTCTTGCATATTTCTTGCACGCGCTCCCAGTAGCCGGGGGGTGGCACGATGACGCCACCGCCTGCGGTGACGGGTTCCAGGCAGAGGGAGCCGACAGTGTCCGGGCCTTCACGCAGGATGACCTCCTCAATCGCGTTGGCGGCTGCGATGCCATATTCCTCACCGCTCAAATCCCATTGCGCGCGGTATTCGAGGCAGTGCGGGACCTCAACGAAGCCCGGCGTGTAGGGGCCGTAGCGGCCGTTGCGCTCCGGCTGACCGCCGCCGGAGAGGCAGGCGATGGTGGTGCCGTGGTAGTCGCGCTCACGGTAAAGGATCTTGTGTTTCTTGCCGCCATAGCGCTGATGCGCGATCTGGCGGACCATTTTGAAGCCCTTCTCGTTCGCCTCGGAGCCGGAATTGGCGTAGTAGACACGGCTCATACCAGGCATTTTCTCCAGCAGACGCTCGGAGAATTGGGCGGCGGGGATCGAGCCCACGGTGCCGCCGAAAAAGTTCATCTTCACGAGCTGGTCGCGCACGGCGTCGGCGATACGCTCCCGGCCGTAGCCTACATTGACCGTCCAGACCCCGCCGGAAACGGCGTCGATATGCTCCCGCCCGTGCTGGTCCCAGACGCGCAACCCGCGGCCTTCGACGATAATTTTAGGGTCGGTACGCTCGCCTTCGGGCGCCATGTAAGGCGCGTGCTGGCTGAGGTGGTGCCAGACATGGGCGCGGTCGGCCTCGACGATGCCGGACATGTCATTAGGGGAAAGATTGCCGTCCATAAGGTGAGACCTCCGTTTTTTGGTGTTGATGCCGCGGGCGCGAAAATCGTCGAATCCGCTGGCGGTTAATCTATCATAATTTTTAAGCAGCATAGAGTTTGAGCAGATCAATAGGGCCAGAATGCGCTATGCATGGCGCCAGTTTGGGGCTTTGTGACCGTTTTGTGACCTGCTATGGCCGTAAAGACTTATCTGAATCAATGGGTTGGGCGAGTTGCGGCGATCCGTGAGCCAGTTTTGCAGCGCATTTAACCATGGTGCGACATGATTGACTCGCGCGGGATTATTTTCCCCTCTGTGCAGGTCTGCTGGCCCGAAATTACTTTTTAGGCGTTTCGAAAAGGCTGGCATCGCTTGGCATAGTGATTGGCATCTGCGCTGGTCTTGTGCTTTGCTCCTGAAACTCTGCGGGGCGAAACGGAAGCGTTCCCCTGCAAAGAGCACAAAGATGCTTGTTCAACATGGGAGATGACTGAACATGAAACTTACCGCAAAACTTATGGGTGCTGTTGCTGGCGTTGCAATGCTGGCTGGCGCGCAGGCGGCTTCCGCTGACGGCCACGGCATCACCGTAGGCTACTTCCTTGAGTGGCCAATGCCGTTCCAGTTCGCAAAAGTGAACGGAATGTATGACGAGGCGCTCGGCACGACTGTGAACTGGGTTGCGTTCGACACCGGCACCGCGATGTCCGCTGCAATGGCGTCTGGCGACGTGCAGCTGTCCGTCAGCCAAGGTGTGCCACCTTTCGTGGTTGCGACCTCCGCTGGTCAGGACCTGCAGATCGTTGACGTGGCTGTGTCCTATTCCGAGAATGACAACTGCGTCGTCGCCGCCGTGCACGAGATCGACAAGACCTCCGCAGGTGAGCTGGCCGGCAAAAAAGTTGCTGTTCCACTCGGTACCGCGGCTCACTATGGCTTCCTGAAGCAAATGGACCACTTCGGTGTGGCTCTGGACAGCCTGACCATCGTCGACATGGCACCTGCTGAAGGCCAAGCTGCCTTGGCACAAGGTTCCGTCGACATGGCATGTGGCTGGGGTGGCGCGCTGCGTCGCATGAAAGAGTCCGGCAACGTTCTGTTGACCGGCGCTGAGAAGGAAGAGCTGGGCATCCTGGTCTTCGACGTGACCACCGGTCCTTCGTCCTTCCTTGCTGAAAACGCCGACATGGTTGCCAAGTTCCTGGACGTGACCGCTGAAGCAAACGCGATGTGGGCTGATGAAGCCAACCACGCCAAAATGCTGCCAGTGATCGCAAAAGACGCTGGTATGTCCGAGGAAGACACAATGTCGACCATCTCGACCTTTGTGTTCCCAACGGTTGAGGACCAGCTGTCTGGCAAATGGCTTGGCGGCGGCGCACAGGACTTCATGAAAGGCGTGGCTGATGTCTTCGTCTCTGCGAACTCCATCGATGCGGCGAAAGCCTCTTACGCTGACAACGTAAACACTGGTCCTCTGGCTCAGTAAGCGTTTGACGAACAGGGGAGGGCGGGCGCGCGCGAGACGCGGGCCCGCCCTTCCTTTTTTCACCACTGATGCGACGGTAAAACCGAGAGGGGACGATCCGTGGAAGGCCTTCTAATAGATGACATTTCCATGCGCTTTGACCTGCCCAATGGCGGTCATGTGCAGGCGTTGAAAAACGTGTCGCTGGACATCAAATCCGGCGAATTGATGAGCGTGCTTGGCCCCTCGGGCTGCGGCAAGACGACATTGCTGAATATCGTTGCAGGCTTTTTGGCCCCGACAGAGGGAACAATTACGCTGAACGATCATGTGGTGACGGGCCCGAGCCCGGAGCGCGGCATGGTGTTCCAACAAGGCGCATTGTTTGAGTGGATGAATGTCCGCGACAATGTGAGCTTTGGCCCTGATATGAAGGGCATGAGCCGCAAGGAAAGCGCGGAGAATGTGGAGCATCTGCTCGACGTTGTCGGGTTGTCTGATTTCAAAGAAAAAGCCGTCTACGAGCTGTCTGGGGGCATGCAGCAGCGCGTCGCGCTGGCGCGTTGCTTGGCCAATGACCCGGACGTGATCTTGATGGATGAGCCGCTTGGCGCGCTGGACGCGCTAACGCGGGAGAAGATGCAATCGCTGGTTCTGGATCTGTGGAAGGATACCGGCAAGACGATCATTCTGATCACCCACTCCGTCGAGGAGGCTTTGCTTCTGGGTGAGCGCCTGTTGGTCATGGCCCCACGCCCCGGCCGCGTGCACAAGGAGTACCGCTTGCCCTTCGCTGATTTGGGCGTCGGCAACGATCTGCATGAGGTCAAGAAACACCAAGACTACAACGGCACGCGCGAAGAAATCCTGTCGATGATCTGGAACATGGAAGAAGAGATCATGGGCCGCACGGAGGAAAACGCATGACCGGTTTGCTTGTTCTATTCCTGTATCTGGCAGCCTTCTTTGGCAGCTACCTGATCCTGTCGCGCCTGCTCAAAAGCTTTTTCCAACGCGAAGGGTTCAACAAACTTAAGACGGTGACCTTCGGCGACGAAAGCGCCGTGGTGGCCAACCGGATCGCGAGCGTCTTGTCGATTGTGACCGTGTTCATGCTTTGGGTGGCGTTCACGAACTCCTCCATCCCCTTGCCGAAGCTGCCGGGGCCGTTTTCGGGTGATGTGACCTTCACTTACACCGTCACGCTTGAAGACGGCACGTCGGACGATGCTGAGGTGACGATGCGGGTCTACCGTGAAGACATTCAGCAAACCGTGGATGCCGAGGGCAATCCGGGGCGCGAGCCTGCCCCTGCCGAGGTGGAACCGGGTGACGGGTTTGCCAAGAACGACAGCCTGACCGTGGCGCGGTACGGCTTCAAGGTGATCCCAGTCTGGAACAATGACGAGGTCAAGAAAGCTGATGGCTCGACTGTCACCGCGATCAATGGCCAGCCGATTGCACCAGGAGAGAAGATCGAAATCCCCGAGGGCACGATTGGGTTAACCGATAAAGGGACCCCGACCTTTGAGCCCAAGACCGGGTTGCGCATGGCGCGTCTTTATCTGCCTGCCCCGGAAGTGGTGTTGGAGCGGTTCGTTCGCTTGAACCAGGAGGGCTACCAAGGTTTCACCCTTTGGGAGCATACTTGGTACTCGCTGCAACGGGTTCTGCTGGGCTTCCTGATCGGTTCTATTGTTGGCATCCCGATCGGCTATGCCATGGGCCTGACCAACTGGTCACGCGGCTGGTTTGACCCGATTGTCGAGTTCATGCGCCCCGTGCCGCCTTTGGCCCTGATCCCGCTGATGATCATTTGGTTCGGGATCGGCGAGGTCTCCAAGGTGATCCTGCTGTTCCTGGCTGCTTTGTGGATCATGATCATCGCGGCGCGCTCTGGCGTGTCAGGCGTGGCCATTTCCAAGGTGCACGCGGCCTACTCGCTTGGGGCATCCAAGTGGCAAATCCTCAGCCGGGTCATCGTGCCCAACTCCC
>JAPORH010000229.1 GCA_026710325.1 Litoreibacter sp.
AAGCTTCAATTCGAATCCTTTTCGCTCCTCGTTTCAAGTAGCGTCGTGTACTATGCCTCGTTTGATAAACTCGGCCATCTGATCTGCATCAGCGGCGGTCATACCCCACCGAACCAGTTCCGGGGTCCCCATGCGCAGGCCGTTCGTGTCACCCTTTACCCGGTCAATCGGAAGTCCGATGCCGCAAGACAGGAAGCCGTTCTTGCGCAGCTGTTTTGCGGCCACCTGACCACCACCATAGGGCTTGGCGATGACCGCAAATTGGTGAGACTTGGTGAAACCTTCGGCACCAGAAAAGACCGGCACACCCTTGGCATCCAAAGCACCGGCCAAGGCCTGCGCCATCGTGATCATCTCGGCAGCGTAAGCCTCGCCATGATCTCTCCAGTCCAGCATAGTCACGGCCAAAGCCGCCGCTTTTGCTGCGTCGAAGTTCGCGGTCATGCCCGGAAAGGCGATGGTATCCAGCGACTTGGCCATCTCGGCGTCGTTCGTAACGATCACGCCGCCAGCGGCACCTCCTAGGCTTTTGTAGGTGCTCATTGTCATGAAATGCGCGCCTTCGGCCAGCGGGTTGGACCATGCGCGGCCTGCGATGATCCCGCATTGGTGGGCTGCGTCGAACATGACTTTCGCATCAACCTCATCTGCAATTGCCCGGATTTCAACGACCGGGTGCTCAAATAGGTTCAGGCTGCACCCAACGGTGATCAGCTTCGGGCGCTCGGCGCGCACAAGGTCGCGCAGTTGGTCAAGATCAATCGTGTAGTGATCGGCGTTGACGGGCGCGTGCAAGATACGCAACCCAAATAGACCGGCGCATCCGGCCATATGGTGCGTCACATGCCCGCCTATCGTGGCTGGTGGTACGATGATTGTATCGCCCGGTTTGCAGGTCGCCATGAAGCCGTAAAGGTTTGCTATAGCCCCAGATGGCACGCGGATTTCGGCAAACCTTGCATCAAAGACCTCGGCGCAAAGCTCGGCGGCAATCACCTCGATCTCTTCAATGGCCTCAAGTCCCATCTCGTACTTGTTACCCGGATAGCCCAGGGATGGACGCGAGCCGATCCCGGCGGCCAGAAATGCCTCGGCCTTCGGGTTCATGACATTTGTCGCGGGATTGAGGTTGAAACACTCTTCTTCATGGATCAGCCGGTTCTTCTCGGCCAGATCGGTCAATCGCCCCATAATGTGTTCGGACGACTGGGTCGCTGTGCTCTTTGCGATCAATTGAACAAGGGCTTCGCTGTCGGCAGGGACCCAGTCCCGATGTGCAAGTGTCATGGTGCCATCTCCTTTGGTTGGCCAAATTTGGGCCAGCCGCAGTGACAACACAAACCAGATTTGCTAAATCTTGCCGTAGAAAAACTAAGGCTAAGAATGAGTGTTACCCCCAGACGCCCCAAAGGCCCCCCGCTCAACGCCATGCGGGCCTTTGACGCTGCGGCCCGGCACGAGAGTTTCGTTGCCGCAGCCGAAGAGCTGAACGTCACGCCCGGCGCGATCTCCCAGCATATCAAAGCGCTAGAAGCTTGGGCGGGAACCCCTTTGTTTCAGCGAAACGCCCAGGGCGTCCAACTCACACAATCAGGGCGCGCCCTTGTGGGCGATTTCGTTGCGGCTTTTGATGGGTTGGCTGTTGCGGCGCGCGCCTTGCGCAATCTCAGCCCTAATCCGGATTTCCAAATCGCTACCTTGCCATCGATTGCCCAGCTTTGGCTGCCAAAACACTTGGCCCGGATCAGGGCCGCCTTCCCCGAAATCAATTTCTCAGTGACAGCGATGGAGACGCCCCCGAGCCTGTCGCGAGAACTTTTCGATCTGGCCATTTTCTTCGGCCCACTTGAAGAAGGCTCGGAGCAAATTTGTTTGCGGAAAGATGAGATCACGCCGGTTTGCGCGCCCGTTTTGAGGGAGCGTTTTGAGAAGGATGGTTTTGACGGCATCGCATTGCTGCACGACCAAACCTGGGCAAACGATTGGACGCTTTGGTCCGAAGCTGCAGGTGTCGCGCTTGCAGACACACAAGCTGGACCGAAATTTTCTCTCTACAGCCTCGCCGTCGAAGAAGCGAAAGCCGGAGCGGGTGCAATTATGGGCCACACCTGTCTCGTCGAGGACTTCGTCGCGTCTGGCAGCCTTGTTCGATTGAGCGACGTTGATGTCAGCACGGGAAAAGCACTCATTCTCGAAATCCCCGAAAAAGCACAGCAACGCACTGAAACAAAGCACGTCGCCGAGATGCTGGGATGACCAAATCCAGTAGAGCGTGGCCGTTCGTGGAACGCTGAGCATGTGTTGGTGAGACCGTCCAAGGTGTCAGAAATTTTCCAGATCTTCGGTGGGCTTCATCAGGATGCAGACTTAAGGATTTGGCAGTCAAAGACCGACCTACTCACGCGCGGTATGTTGAACTGAAATGTGATAGCCGTCTGGGTCTTCGAAAGTATGGCTCGACATAACAGGGCTTGGCTCTGGGCAAGCAACTTGAACGAAGGCGGCGGTCTTCATCCGGATGACTGCCTCTTCCCATTTGTGAAAATCCGCATAGCAAAAGTTCAGCGCGAAAACCTCGCGTTGTGTCCATTCATTCGAAAGACGGGAAGATTTCTTGAACTCAATCCCATAAAGGCATTGCGGCGCGCCGACGACAAACCCCTCGTCATCGCTGTCATGTGTTCCCTCGAAAAGCACATCCAGCCCCAAGCCATCCACGTAAAAACCCCGTATTGCAGCGAGTTTGGGTGTCGGTCTGACCAGGTGGAGTTTTGGAGCCTGCACACCGCGCGCGAGGTTCTGCGCCGTCCGATTTGGTGTGTAGCCCATTTCAATCGCCGCACGGGCGAGCTTGTCCTTTGTTGCTTTGCTAATGTCTGAATAGTCGTTGAGCGCGCGGCTGACGGTTCCCTTAGCCATCCCCAGATGTTCGGCCAACACGGCTATGGTCACGGCCTTACGCGCCATCGCGTTTCTTCTTCATGATAAGCTCAGGCGATGACATGAGAATGTCTTGCAGCCGTCAGTCCTGCGATCGTCAGGGCCTTCGCATCGGCTGTCTCTGTACTCACTCCGGTCAGGCGTAAGGCCTGCCTGTACCGCTGGCACAAGGCCGGGTCACCGACGAGGGTCACTGTGTCGAAGGTCCACTTTGCGCGAATGGACGCTAGTTCCATTGCAATAAGGATCCCCGATAGGCGAGAGCCGGCATCGGCCGGGACTGTTGGCGCAAGCAGGTCTTTTGCGCGGACCGTGAAGACCTGTGCAGCGGCGTGTTCTGGATGTTGCAGTATATTCTTAACCGTCTCTTCGAACACATCGATTGAGAAGGCATCCGTCCTGACTGAGTGCTGCAAGACAGTTGCCCTTTTGCAGACAGCGAATAGCTCGCCGGTCATGTAGGTTTGGAACGCGGTGACCTGATTGTCTGCCACCTGAACCCATTTGGAATGCGTTCCGGGCAAGCATAAGGTCCCGTTCCAGTTTTTGCGATTGCTCACAAGGCCCGCCACCTGGGTTCCTCCCCGCGCATCACGTCATTGGGCGCGGATTGACTCAGACCCGCCAAAACGAACACCCGGATGCGTTTGTCTTCTGTAGGTGCCTCAATTAGGTCCGTTGTCGGGCGGCATGGAACCTTGGCATAGGGTGCCTCGATCCAACCCTGTCGGGCTCCCAACATGCCGCAGGCATAGATTGCCACATGGCCACTCTTGGGCAGCCAGCTGTCGATCGCGCGTAACAGCGCACCCTCGAAGTCTTGCGGCTGCAGTTTTGACATGCCCTGATCAGAACGCGTTTCGCACAGCAGCCGGTCGCTGTCGTCAAACCCCCAAGCGCGAAAGTTGGATGTGCCCCAATCCACGGCGATCCAAGTTGGCGTTTGGTCGGGGCTATCGGGAACGTGGTGCATCAGGCGGCTGCCTTTTTCCTTGATGGCGACAGCCAGGCCAGCCAAAGCGCAGCGGTCCAGGAAAAGTCAGTGCCTACGCAACCTGATCCGTCGGTGGGGTCGAAACATTCCCAAAACCCGGATGCTTCAATGGCACGCGCGAGGTCGTTTTGGGTACGGTGCGCCAGGTAGGTTTGGTGGTGCTCAACAAGCCCTTTCCACAATAAGAAATTCATCTGCGGCCAGAGCGGGCCGCACCAATAGCGTTTGCTTTCAAAGGCTGGATGGTCTGGGTCCCAGCTTGGCATGAGGTGGCCAACCTTGTGCGAGATGCGGTGGACGTGGTCGAGCGTTGCGAGCAATTGGTCTTGCGTCCCCGCATGCGCGTAGAAACACAGTGGGGAGGCGTTGGAGAACCCATCCGCGAACGCACCAGAACGGACATCGCGAGCGCAGAAGGCTTTAAAATCAGGATTCCAGATGCGATCAAGATCGGCTTCGGTTGCGGCAATCCAAGCGGCGAGTTGGTCTGCCTCGGCTGTTTTGCCGATGCGGTGTGCCAGGCGTTTGAGGTCTTTGTCGGCCCGGTGCAGGATAAAGATCAAACCCGGGCAGTACATGGCAAACGGGCCTTCGTTTGTCAGTCGTTTTTGGTCCCAATCAACGGCCCGTCCTGCCATCACGATAGTCAGGTACTTGTCGTATTGCGCATCGCTGGGGCGCATCGACGGGTCGACATGCGATGTGTCTCGACGCGTGTAGGGCGGCAGATCCGTTGATGCGGTCATGCGGTCGAGGCCCAGGTCCCAGTCCGGGCAGTTGTCCCGCCCCGTTTCCCAAGGATGCACGGTTGCAATCAGGCTGCTGCCCTCGGGTGTCCGCGCGTGGTGCCACCAGGTATGCCAGCGATAAAGCTGATCGAAAAGCTTTTTGGCGTAGGCAAGGTCTGTCTCATCGCCGCTGTCGACGAGATCCGTTACGACGGAGGTCAGGACGGGTGGCTGAGAGATTCCACCGGTTGGGTATTTGCCAGCCGGCGTGTTCCACACTGATGGTCCGGGAAAATAATCTGGGTCGTCCTGACGGAAGATAATGTGCGGGATCATCCCATCGTCCCATTGGCCTTCAACGAGCAGGAAAAGCTCCTGCCAGGCCCGGGCCCGATCATCGCCGGCAAAACCAAGTGAGACAAAGGCCGAGTCCCAATTCCACTGATAGGGATAGAGGCGATCTGTTGGTACTGTATATCCGCCACGGTCATTCTTCTGAAGGATTGACCGCGCGGTTTGGTCGAGTGCGTTCCGGTTCAAAAGGTTAGCCTCCGATAGCCAAATTTGTCTCCGGTTCGAACCAGCGGATCCGATCTTGCTGCGGTATTAGATAAAGCGTGTCTCCGGTCGCGACGGTCAGGTCGCTTTCGACAACAGCTCTGAAGGCATGCCCATCCATGTCGCAGGTGAGCAGTAGATGTGGTCCAAGCGGTTCGATCACGCGAACTTTGGCAGGAAGCCCCGTTTTGCCTGGTGTCACATCTTCGGGCCGGATTGCGAATTCGATCACGTCGCGGTCGCTGGCGGGTGCCGGGAAGTCGACATCTGCCACCCGACGATGTCCGGCGGCGCTTTTGGAGGCCGGGAGGAAATTCATCGGTGGATTGCCGATAAATGAACCCACAAAGCGCGCCGCCGGATTCCTGTAGACCTCGATCGGGGTCGCGGCTTGAACGATTTTGCCGCCGTTCATTACCGAGATACGGTCGGCCATCGACATAGCCTCGACCTGGTCGTGGGTCACATAGATCGTGGTTGTGTTGCTTTCGGCCAGAACCCCTTTCAGTTCCGCCCGCATTTCCATCCGCAAAAGCGCATCGAGATTGGACAACGGTTCGTCCATCAGGATCACATCGGGTTCCATCGCGAGTGCGCGGGCGACAGCCACACGTTGGCGTTGGCCGCCCGACAACTGACCGGAATAGCGGCCGAGCAATTGTTCGATATGCATCAGTTCCGCATTGCGCTCGACCCGGCGTTTCACATCCGCATCGGGCACCTTGGCCATCCGCAGCCCGAAGGCGATATTCTCGAACACGGTCAGATGCGGGAACACTGCATAGTTCTGGAAGACCATAGCGATGCCACGGTCCTTCGGCGGAAGCTGGTCCACGCGTTTCCCGCCGATCCAGACCTCACCCTGCGATGGCGTCTCCAACCCGGCAATAATACGTAGCAGGGTGGTTTTGCCGCAGCCGGACGCGCCGAGCAGAACCATGAATTCTTGGTCCGAGATTGAGAGGTCAATCGAGTGCAGCGCAGTGAAGTTGCCAAAGGTCTTGGCGACGTTTTTGATTTCGATAAGTGCCAATGATGCCTCCCTAGCGATTAGCGATGCCCCACATCGCAAAGAGGTATTTGCGAACGGCGAAGATGAAGAACAGCGCGGGCACGACAAGCACGAAGCCGCCCGCGAATTTCAGGTGAAGGGGGGACTGTTCCAGCCCGGTGAGAAGGAAGGCTGGCAGGGTTTGGTTGGTGATCGTCAGGATCGAGGCCGCAAACACCTCGTTCCAGGAGATCACGAAAGCAAAGATCGCCGAGGCAGTGATCCCCGGCAGAATGAGCGGCAGGATCACCTTGCGAAACGCCTGAAAGCGGGTGCAGCCAAGGGTCCAGGCGGCTTCTTCCAACTCAACCGGGACGCCAGAAAACAGCGAATAGGTGATTAGCACCGCGAAGGGCAAGGCAAGCATGGTGTGGACCAAAGCTAGCCCGATCAGCGTGTCATCCAGGCCGATGCGAATGAAAACAACCGTCAGCGGCAGGGCCAAAAGAGGAAGAGGAAAAGCGCGGGTCATGACAACCAAAACCCGGTAGGTTTCTTTTCCTCGGAAATGGAAGCGCGATAGCGCGTATCCCCCGGGCGCTCAAAGGGCGATGGCCATGACCATCGTGAAGCTTGCAACAATGGCAGAGTTCAGCATCGACGCCAGCACCCCGTCGAAGCGCAGGAAGAACATCAGGCTTTCGAAATTCATCGGCGGGACGATCGATTTCGGGAAGTCGTAAATCGTGTCTTCCCCTGAGACTGTATTCACCAGCAAGAGGTACAGCGGCACAAGGATCCAGGCACAGAGCAGGATGACCGAGGCGCGGACCAACAGGCGACCTTGTTTCTTGATGCGTCCCGTCGGTTTAGGTGCGACATCGGTGGCAGCAGCAGTCATATCTGGGCCTCTTTCGGGACGCGCAATACGCGCATGATGACAAGAGTTGCGGCGATCGAGATCACGAGGATGATCATGGCTATGGCGGCGGCAACGCCAGGCTCGCGCAGATCAAACGCCCAACGTTGCACCTCGCTCATAAGAACCGTCACGTTAGACCCTGCAAGGACAAGGACCACGGCAAAAACCTCAAAGGCGGCGATCACACGCAGGATCAGCGCGGTTTGCAAGCTTGGGCGCAAAAGAGGCAGCGAGATGCGACAAAACCGTTGCCACGCATTGGCGCCAAAAACCTCGCCGGCTTCATCGTATTCTTTGGGGATCAGCCCCATCCCGGCGACGATGATGACCATCATGATCGCGGTGGCGCGCCATAACTCGGCAAGCAGGATCGCGATGAAAATGACCCATTTGTTCTGGTGACCTAACAAGATGATGGGTTGGTCGATGATGCCCAGCGACATCATCATGGAATTCAGGAACCCGCTTTGTTCAAAAATCGCAAGCCAGATGATCCCAACCGCCAAATCCGAGATCCCCAAAGGGATCGCAAAAATGTAGAGGATGGTATCCCGCCCCGTGGTCAGGCCTGAAACGAGCTTCGCCATGGAGAGCGCCATAAGAAGCTGGAAGGGCACAATGGCAGCGGCCAGCAATACAGTGGTCCAGAATGTCGAGCCGAATTTCCAGTGGCCAACCATGTCGTCGTAATGTTCAAGCGTCCAGGCTCCGTCCTTCGAAAAAGACTGCACGGCGACCGCGACAAAGGGATAAAGGAAGAAAATGCAAAGAAAGATGACCGAAGGGGCCAGCAGCCAGTACGGCAAGAAGCGTGTGTTCATCTGTTTCCCCCTTTTTGGCTGAGGCTCGCCCGATACAAGGCGAACCTCTTTGGTGTTTGGGATCAGTTCAATGGCTTAGTTGACCGGGCACGGGCCATCGGATGCCGCGTCAGGTGCCCAGCAGGGTGCGCCTGCTTCGACCATTATCTCTCGCAGGGTCTCTGCCTGATCATCAAGAACGTCCTTGATCGGCTGACCGGCCAGTATAATCCGCTCGAACGTGTCGACATAGACCGCGTTGAACTGTCCGCCCAAATCGCCGAGGCCGACGGGCAGCAGACCGGGATTGGCGTCGGGCGCGTTCGCCATCGCGCTGATTGCTGCACCAGACAGCTATGCCGCCATGCTGGAGCCTTCGCCCACTTCGGCGTCAACCGTCGGGAAGAAGTTTACTGCGGCCAGCACGTTCAGTTGCGTGTCGCGCTGCATCATGTGCGTGATCGCAGCCTTGGCGGCGTCCATATCAGGCGCGCTGGTTGGGATGGCGAGGCCAGCCAGAACCGGCATGAAACCACGACCCGTCGGACCTGCAGGGGCCGGGAAGGCAATGAAGTTGCCAGACTCGTCGTTCAGTGCGTCACCGATACGTGCCGTGTGGTCAAAGGCCACCCAAACGTCACCGGCCAGCAGCGGATCTTGCATGAAGTCATAGCTGGTGGAGGCCGGATTGGTGTATTCCCAAAGCTCTTTGAAGGTCTCCCCGGCTGCGACAGCGGCATCTGACCGGAATTCCGTCACCATCGAGTCGGTGAAGGACGGGTACAGGTAGCCTTGGAAGAAGCGGTGCTTCAGCCCGTTTGGACCGGCTGGGAAACCAAAGCGTGGCGTGCCGTCGACGGCCTGCATGTTTTTGGCCCAGTCGATCAGCTGGGCATAGGACAGCGACATGACGTCGGCACCCTCAGGCAGATATTGCAGTGCGTCTTTGTTGGCAGCCATCACGTAGGTGGCTTGCATCCAAGGCAGATACAGCTGCTGATCCGTGCCCAACTTGCCAAGCTCCATAAAGGCTGGGGCGGGTGTGACATCGCCAAGGTCGAGATCGCTCAGATCAACAAGGCCTGCCGTATCAAGGCTGGACAGATCGCCATGCAATGCGCCGAGGACGCCGATGGTGCCTTCGCCTGTCTCCAACTCCGCCTCAAGACGTGTGAACCAGGGGCCAACGTCCGGAGAGATAAATTCAATCTCCACCGCATCATTTGGCAAGACACTGTCGCGGATCTTTTGGACCTCTTCGACCTGACCGCCCTGACGCGACCAAAAGAGTACGTCTTCCGCAACAACTGCCGGCGCGGTAACCGCGACGACAAGCCCTGCAATGGCCGTCCGTTTCAGATGTGATTTCAAACTCATTTTTTCCTCCCTATATGGTTGAGTTTGTTACGTTATGTTGGGTCGGACGCCTGCGTTATTCAGCCGCCCACTTGTACGTTCCTTGGGTCCAGCCGGGCAGCCAATCGCGGTGCTCTGCCAAGAGCGCGTCGACCAGTTGCCAGATCTGTTCAAGGTCCAGTTCCGCTCCCGTATGGAGGTCCATCATTGCTGCGTGGTAAATGCGGTCCCGGTTCTCGGTCAGCAGTGCCTCTACAACCAAGCCCTGCATGGAGACGTTCGACTGCATGATCGCCGCCAGATGCGCGGGAATTTGGCCGACGGCGGTGGGCTGGATGCCGTTGCGATCAACGAGGCATGGCACTTCAACCGCGCAGCCTTTGGGCAGATTGTCGATCAACCCGTCGTTGGCAACGTTGCCGCAAATCACGGCTGGCTTACCCGTCCAAATCGCATTCATGATATGCGATGCGTACTCGACGCTCTGCTTGACCTCGAACACCATCGAGCTGGCCAGCGCCTCTTTCTCGTCCTGCCACATCTTTTTGTGGTTGATGCAACGGGCCGGGTACTCGTCGAGGGGGATCTTGAATTTCTCAATCAGATCCTCGCGGCCCGCCTTGATGAACCAAGGCACGTACTCGGCGAAGTGTTCGGAACTCTCGGTGACGAAGTACCCAACACGCTTGAGCATCTCATAGCGCACAATGTTCCGGCAGCGCGGGTTCTCCATGCTGGCCTCTGTCGGAAAGCGCCCTTCCGCATATCCGCGCTGCAACGCCGGATACAAATCACGGTAGCCGCCATCCTCAAGGATCTCGTCAAGCTGAAGAAAGAAGGCAATATGGTTGATGCCCGCGATCTTGTAGCGGATCTTGTCTTCGGGCACCCCGAGGTCGATCGACAGCGCCTCCAATGTGTGCTGGATCGAATGGCACAGTCCCACGACCTTAATGTCTGGGTATCGTTCGGTGATCGCCCAGATGTTCATCGCCATCGGGTTCACGTATTGCAGCAGCGTCGCGTCCGGGCAAACCGCGCGCATGTCGTCACAGACAGACCACAGGTCTGGCACGGTCCGTAGCGCACGCATGATGCCACCAATTCCAACCGTGTCACCGATCGTTTGACGCAGGCCAAACTGTTTGGGCACCTCGAAATCTGTGACGGTGCAAGGCTCGTACCCACCCACTTGGAACGACGTAATCACAAAATCTGCGCCGTCCAATGCCTCACGTTGGTTCATATGCGTGGCAAAGGTGGCGGGGACCTTCAGGCTTTCCAGCATCCGGGCCGCGACCGCTGCAGATTGCTCGAGCCGAACTCGGTCGATGTCCATCAGCGCAACATGGGCGCCTTGCAGACCTTCCATCTGTAATACGTCACCAATGAGGGATCGCATAAAGATAGTTGATCCCGCACCAATGAATGCGATTTTTGGAAAGCGCATGTTTCCCCCCGGTCTCCAATTCGTTGGACCAAGTTAGGGATGGCGATGTGTGGGCGCTTCTTGAAAATTACGCAAGATATCCGTAAATCACCTAAATTCATTTTGGCGATGTGAAGCGCAGATCAGATGCAAAAACCTGAAGAAGAGAATTTTGCAGAATACGCGAACACCTTCGCAATCCCTGTAGAGAATGCGATCATTCTGGAGCATCACCGACCGAACCTGGATCGAACACCTTATCATTTTCATCCGTCAATTGAGCTGAACTACCTGCGCGACTGCGCCATGACCTATGCGTTCCCAGGCGGCGAGGTCACACTGCCACGCAATCGCTTGGTTTTGTTCTGGGCGGCGCACCCGCACCGCGTGAACGATATTGATGGGCGGGGCACTATCACGAACGCCTATGTCTCATTATCGGAGTTTGTGAAGTGGTCTCTGCCAACAGGGTTCCTCGAACTCCTGCTGGGCGGCGCAGTCGTCGCGGCGCAAGACGCAAACGACTATGATGAAGCGATGACGCGAAGATGGGCAAGCGAACGCAAAAAGGCCGCCGCCCAGTGGCACCGCGCCCATTCGCGTGAGATCGAGGGGCGCCTGATCCGGCTTTGCGAGGAAGGGTACGAAAGGCTGTTTGAGCCCTCGAACACCGGGTCTGCCAACAAGATGGGAGGCGCCGCGGTGTTTCAGTTTGAGCGCATGTTGCGTTTCATCGCGAACAATTTCGCCGATCCGATTACGGTAGAGGATGTCGCGAGAGTTGGAAACCTCTCACCAAACTACGCAATCTCATTTTTCAAACGATTGATGGGCAAATCCATTAAAAGCCACATTATCGATCTCAGACTTTCACACGCCAAAATGCTGTTGCTCGAAACAGAGCAGAAGATCGCAACAGTTGCGTTGGACAGTGGTTTCAGATCACAAGCCGCTTTCTATGCCGCATTCCAGAAACGTATTGGGACAAGCCCCGCCGCCTTCCGAGGCGGCGACAACAGAACCAGTACATCGCTGTAGTTTTGGAAAAGTCTTTTTTCTTTATTTTTTGCATTGTTCACTTTCGGATGCACCAGATCGATTTCCTACCAACATCACATGCCGCGGGATTTTCGAATGGCTGATCCTGTACCGCCATCAGTCGGAAGCCGAAGCTGCTTCGACACACATTTTAGTTCCGTTCGCGTCCTGGCAAGCGAACCTCCTGATCAAAGCGCCCCAGTTCGTCAGCAAGGTGACGCATGGCCGTGCAGCGGGGACGTGCACCTCTGGGCGGTGAGCTCCAGCCTAGAGTGGCGGGGTCGAAAAAGGCGGTCAGGTCCCTGTCCAAAGCCAATAGGTCAAGCGGGCCGCTTTTTCGCAGATACTTGCTTTTGATCGAAAGTGGCATTTTGTTCCAGATCCAGTGCAACTCCGATTTCCGAAGTTCCCAGATAGCCTCTGCGTTGTTCCAGATCTGTGGAAGCGTTTTGACACCGATCTCAGCGCTCTTGTCTGTCCACGAAAACTGGCCTGCGCCCAGTCGTTCGCAAAACCCATCCTGAGTCAGGGCGTCGATCAATGCCGCAAAATGCGATGGCACATGGTGCGTGCCCCATCCGACTGGCAATCGGCACAGGTAGTGCTCACTGCCTGGTGCACACGAAAAGCGAACGCCGATACAGAGAACTCTGCGCAGCGCGGTTTCGCCGATCCAGTCTTCGTCGATCTCAAGCTCGGCCAAGGACGCGCGAAGCACTGGTTCCGAGCCATTTATAGTGCCGAAATACTGGCTCATGTCGTTCGGTTCGAGCGGGGAATGCACAATGCCGCGTTTATGCAACCAATCTTCAAGACGACGCTCACCGGCGCACTCTTCAGGGTAGGTGTAAAGATCGCGGTCAAGATCCCGTCCAGACCCAAGAAAGCGTTCGTTGCGATGCACTTCGAGGTCAGGCTGCCAGTCAAGCCGCGCGGGGTTCCGCGTGTGTGATCTGTTGGCCACCATTACCTGCATCCAAAGCTGGGCATGGATCACCTCGCGGAAACAGGCATCTGATATGGGCTGAGCACTAGACATTTTCCTGTGACCTATATGTCCGAACTGGAGGCTGTAAGTCACAAAGTAAAAATCATACGCGCTCACTGACCAAAATTATGGCGATAGCACTTCCATCGTGAGTGGCGAAGCCAGCTTCAAGAAAATTCTGTTTCGCGCGAGCCGCCCGGTCTTGCTGGACGCGGCGGACCCTGCTTTGCGAAAAACGAACCCCACAGAGCATCATATTTTCTAGGGATTTCAGCTTCTCAAAGGCCGTCAAATGTTCTGCTGACATGCTCCCACGCGGTTTCAAGATGCGTGCGCAAGGCCTGTTCTGCCGCATCAGGATCACGTCTGAGAATTCCGTCGAAAATCTGAACATGCGCGCTGTAGTTCATTTTGTTTCTCTCGCTCAATCTGGGCATTTGTGACCACTGTGGCGCAAGCCATACCGTATATGCTTTGTGCAGCGCCGGCAGCATGGGGTTGCCGGAGAGTTCGTATAGCACGCGGTGAAAGGCAACATCGGTACGGTAAAACTCGTCACTGTTTGGGATCGTTGCTTCGTTTTCATCAAGCGCAGATTGCAGTGCCGCGATCCCCTCTTTGGATGCATTGAGCGCTGCGGATCGGACGAGCCCGGCCTCTATCAGGATGCGCGTATCGAACAGGTTCCGAATGCCGCCCGGTTGAGTGAGCAACTGGGGAACGATTGCCTCCAAAGCTCCGAACGCGGCATCGGCATTGGGCTGGCGCACAACCGGTCGGTGCCGTGGTCTCGTTTCTACCAGGCCTCGCGCGGACAAGATGCGCATGGCTTCGCGAATAACAGTCCGACTTACGCCGAAATTAGCGACCAGGTCGCGTTCTGACGGGAGTGTTGCACCATCCGTCAGGCGTCCGCTGCGAATATCGGCTTCGACCGTCCGTACCACAACGTCTGCGGCGCGGTGGTTCGGGGTTGGGACGTCCGGCGAGATTTCCATTGATCTGAAGGGAGCCTTCTTGCTTTGATATGACCAAAATAGGCAAACTCAGACCCGATTGACAAGAAACGTAATAATTTGCATGTTTGCGACTAATTTGGTCATATCAAAAAGGGGGGCAGCAGTGGTTTCGGATGAAAAATCGCAAGAGATCGCGTCAATCGAGACGCAGTTGTTCAATCTGCCTCTCGCAGAAGTTCTGTCGGACGCCACGGTACACGACTCACGGCGAAATAGCCTTCGATTTTGGGCTTGAAAGCGCCCG
>JAPORH010000217.1 GCA_026710325.1 Litoreibacter sp.
CGTCCGTAGCGACAGCGGCCGAGAACACCCTCAAGCTCTTCTTCAAAAACCGCTTCGATCGTGGCGCGGATGTTCGCGCGAAGACGATCCTCAATCGGATCGTAGCCCTCCTCATGCGAGAGGAGCGAAACGGCAGATGTTGCTGTAGTCTTTGTCATGGTGTGATCTCCTATGGCGGCTTCTACCGCCAGGTTTGGGTGTTTTTGTTCACCCGGAGATTACGCCAACTTCAAATTTCCACCAAATTCGCGACACCACCTGGAAGCCGGAGCCAAGCCGTGTCGTTAAGTCGCCGTGAGAAAGAGCAACTAGCGCGTTTCCAAGCTCGCTCACCACATATTGCTGCTCCGCTTCTGTTGCTTCGCGTTCCTTGCGTGCCTTTTCTTCGAGACCGTCCTTTTCAACAAGGTTCTGTCTGAAAATGGACAAGGCTTTTGCGATACGTACTATCTCAGTACTGCTTTGTGAAAAGCCGTCGATCGGAGTCATGTCGCCAGAGGCAAGCCGCTCGGTTGCCGTGGAGAGTTTTTTCAGCGGAAATGTCACAAAGACTGCCGTGAGCGCCAAAGAAGACACAAAAATGGCTGCCGCAACCCCCAGCAAGAGGGTCAGTTGATCTTTTGATCGTCCAAGCGTTTCTGCAATATCAAAAGCGGTGCTCGAGATGTCCTGCTGACGTTCTGAAACCAGACCGAGTACTAGATCAATAATCGGTACAAAGTCGGTAGTCGCATTCAACGCCAACTGAGACGCTCTGCTGGTGGAGATCAGAACTGCGTTTCGGTTCGCCGCAATCCCGGTCTCAGGATCCGCAAGCCCCTCCAAACCGGCCAGGATACTGCTATTCTCGTCGATCAGAAGCAGTTCGAACGATGCGAGCTTCGCAATCGCCTCCTTGAGAACTTCGTATCTTGCCTCTACGACCTCTACGCTCGGGGCCGAAAGCACCCCAATCGCAGAAACCTGGAAAGCACTAATCGCGTTGTTAAGATCCAAAAGGGTCATGATCGCGGCCACATCATTTTGCATCAGCCCGTCGACGGTCGTGCGATTTGCTTCGTTCGCATCTTCAACAGCTATCAAAACGTTAAAAAGCATCTCATCCAAAGCGCTACCGATAGCGGCATCAGCAGCTTGGCGCGTCGAAAGCAGGGTCTGTTGTGTTGTTGTGCTCAGGCGAACGGGGCTCGTAACTGCATCAACAAATTCCTCAATTGCCCCACCAATGAGAGGCAGATCAACTTCGACCTGATCCTGCTGGCTTAGCACCTCTACAGCACGCTGCGCGCGCGCGGCCCCAGAGCGCGCGAGGTCCACAAAGATAGATGTGGTTGCGCTGTCCCTAAAGTCACTACTTGCCAAAGCCAAACCGGAAAGAAGATTAATTTCGGCTCGGGTTTCAAGCAGCTTTTGCAAAATATCAAACTTCGTATTGGTGAGCTCGTGCAACGTAGCTTCGATATTGTCTGCGGCCTCTTCGGCGCCAATGAAAATGTTAAAATTGGCATCATCCGCACTGCCAGCCACCAGATTTTGTAGAGCGACGCTTAACTCTTGTGCCGCTTCGCTTTGCGCCTCAAGTTCAGCTGTGCGTGTGAATTCTTCCAAACGTGTTTCTGAAAGCTGCTCTATCGTGGTCTTCATGTTCGCAGCGCGAGCGGCGACAGTGTTTCGCGTCTCAGCAGATAGCTCCTCCGCGGCAGAAAGCATCGCATCAATATTTGGTCCTACCTTTGACGAATGAGTGCGCAAGTCTTGCGGCGTCGCTGCAGTTATAATTTCAAGCACATTGGACTTCACCGCGTTAACTGCGTCGGAAAGTCGGAGGCTGATCTGAGTTTCTGGTACTTTCTCATTTGCCAGAACATCCATGTCTTCCGAGATACGGCCAAAGAGCGAGAATGACATAAACCCTATGGCCGCTGCGATCGCCCCCAAGGCGAATGCAATTGCTGCAAGTTTGCTGCTGAGGCTGGCGAACGGATTATACGGGAAACGACGCGGTGCGGAACTGTTTGGCATGTCACTCGAATTCTCTTGTTAAATGCGGCCGCGCAAAACACGCGACCGCAGTTGACTCAAACGCAGTTTAGGAAGACCCGCCAGTTACAACCGGTTCAAATGAACCCGACGCGGTAATGCGGGTCAGGAAAACGCTGTCCATGCCCTGATTGTCGCCCGGCCCGAATGTCATGTTGACACCACCTAGATCGACCGATCCCATGTTTGCGACCGCAGTTAGAAAGCTCTCGCGCGTCAGCTCTTTACCCGCAGCGCGCAACACTTCGATAGCAAGGCGCCCGGTAATATACCCTTCGAGGGAAACGAAATCGGGCGCGGCGGAGGCATCAACCGCAGCAAGCGCCGTTTGATAGCGCGCAACGACAGGGACACTGTCATCCCATGGGAACGGCACCACCTGGCTAATAATGACCCCCTCACCCGCATCACCCAACTCATTGGCCAAAGCTACCGACCCAACGAAGGAGATGTTTACGAAGGTTGGATTGAACTTCAGCTTTTTCGCAGTCTTGATGAATTCGGCTACCGGTTTGTAGGCACCAACCATGACGACTGCATCGGGCTGGGCCTTTCGGATTGCAAGCAGAGCACCTTTGACCGCCGTGGTGTTGCGCGTATAGGTACCTTCAGCCGCCAATGACATTCCACGTTTCTCCAATGCCTTGGTGACGCCAGCCAGACCGACGCGGCCAAAACCGTCATCTTGATAGAGAATTGCGATGGACTTCATGCCTTGCTCGTCAACCAGGTGCTTGATCCAAGCTTCGGTCTCGGCAGCGTAAGTGGCACGTACGTTCATGACATTTGTCAGGCTCGGATCACGCAAAAAGCCGGCACCCGTGAACGGGCCGATAAAGGGCATGTTTGCTTCGGTTGCAAGCGGTTGCGTTGCCGCGCTGGTCGGCGTTCCGACCGCGCCAATCAAACCAATATGTGCGTTACCGGCCAAAACGGATTGCACGTGCTGGATGGAGCGGTCTGGCTCATAGCCGTCATCCATACTGTCCATTTGGATCATGCGCCCGTGTACGCCACCGGCTGCATTTGCCTCCTCAAAGGCCGCGTTCAGTCCGAGCCGCATCCCTGTGCCAAGGGCCGAAGCCGGCCCTTCAAGCGCCGCGACCTGGGCAAATGTCACCTGCGTGTCGCTCACACCGCCATTGGCGAAACTGAAACCGGGGAAGAGCGCGACCGCGCCAGCTATCAATAAAGAGAGTTTGGAAGCCATACGTGATGTCCTTGCTTGAATGTGTGAGGCAAGACTTCACGCACATCCTTTCATTTGGATTAATTGTCGCAGTCGGGCAGTTTTTTTGGCGTCCAGGCCTTGACCCCAATTGAAAGCGGCCTGCGCGCCCCCAAAACGGATTTCGTTGTTTTCGGTCACTTTTTTGTGAGATACGTCAAGCTGACTTACATATCCAACGAAGAGTGTAAAATTTGAGATGCCACCCGGGCAAACCATCGAAAAACATTTTGGTCTCGTCGAATCGCCTTGACCGTAAGGTCAGTTACCGGACTGTGCAGCGACAAAATCATCTAAGAACGCATTGTAGCTTTCTAAAAAGTCGCCGCTTTCCGGGCGTCGCGCCAAAGGTGGGAAAACCGCGCTTTTCAAACGGAAAGACTCTGCGAGGTCCAAGGCAGCTTGTGGCGGCGCCGCCTCCCATACCAAGATTTTTGCACCGCTCGCTTCTGACAGGGCGACAAGCTCTTTGCCTTCTTCAGGTGTCGGCGCGGTCCCGGCCTCCCACTCCAGCGACTTGACCGTTATTCCGTAGCGGCGGGCAAAATACTGGTAGCGCGGATGGGTGACAATGACCGAAACAGGCTTGTCTGACAGGCTTTCGCGCGCACGATTATCGAGCGCCTCCAAATCGGCCTTCAGAGCTTGAAAACGCTCGTCAATCTCCACCGCAGGAGCCAACCCACGGCGCTTTATGGAACTTGAAATTGCTTCTGCCTGTGCGATTGCTAGCAAGGGATCGAGCCAAAGATACGACGCAAGCCCGTCATGTGAATGCTCGCCGCCATCACCATGGCTATGGGTAATGCTCTCGGTAACGATGTACTTGTCTTCGATGGAAGCGGACGTGTTGACCACCTTGGATCTTGGAAGCGACACCCGGTCCACCCAGGTCGCAAACCCGGCGCCATTCAAAAGGATCAGATCGGCCGATTGGATCATACTTATATCGGCAATCGTCGGGCGCCAAAACGACGGATCAACACCGTCAGGCACCGGGAAAACGACATCCGCCGCGTCGCCCAGCAGGCGTTCCGCAAAATACTGAAGTGCGTAATTGACCGCGACCACGCGTGGGCGGTCTTGCGCCCATGTCGGCCACGTCGCGAGCATCGCGACCGACGTCACTCCGATTAGGAACGCTCTCCGAAACATGCTTAGCTTCCGCATTTCCGGGCGATATCTTCCGGCGTGACGATCCAGTAATTGTCATGTCCACCAGTATCGACTTCAATAACTAGACCACCGGAATGATCGACCGTATCAAGTGGGACATTCGCAGTCCCGTCGCTTTGTAATTCAAGCGTGCTCTGCAAAGCATTGTTGCCGTCGAAGACCCTGACTTCGCCTTTCTGCACCACACGCCCGTTGGAGAATTTTGCCTCAACCGTAACTCCCTCGCAATCGACCGAGGCAAAGACGATCAGTTGATGTGCCGCCGCCCCAAAAGGGGCGGTAGTCACGAGACTTGCAAGTGCGAGTACCCGGATCACTTGCCGGTCCATTCTTCGAAATGGACCCAGATCACAGCGCCAAGCTCAACAGCTTTTTCCTCGCCGGAGCCTTCTTCGGTGATCGTGTAGTCAGCCGTGTTCAGCGCAGCGAAGCCCCACCAGCCGGCGGCAGGCGGAGCGTAGGTGAACACGCCGTCAGCATCGGCCTTGACGGTTTGGGTGATCATCAGCTCATCCGGGGCGGTCGCGGCCAGGCCCTCATTGAAGAACTCGACCTCCACCTCGGCGTAAGGCACCGGTTCGCCGTCAAGCTTGATAATGCCCTGGAACACGTTGTGCTCCCACAGACCAAAGGGTTTGGTCAGCGGCACGACCTCGGTCTTGAGGCCCAATTCCGTGTCCCAGCCTTCGTCATCGCCGTAAGCGGTCACATAGGTTTTGGTGTAATGGATGATGAACGCGTCCTCGGCGGGCTCCCAATAGGGCTGCGGCTCCATCGAGAAAATATAGGTGCCGGGGCGCTCCAGCGGGTAGTTGAGCGTGTAGCCCTGCTCCTCCATGACGGTCGCGTCTTGCAGGCTACTCAGCAGATCGGTGGTGCTGCCTTCATGCGTGACCGAAAAAGCCACCGGCGAGTCCAGCATCATACCATCCAGCTCGAACGGGTGAGAGAAAGACATCGTCAAACCGACGCTGCGCCCATCTTCCTGGCTGATCATCGGGTCGCTCGGAATGATCATCCCGTAGTGCGACCACGCAGGTGTTGCGGCGATGAAAGCGGCGAGTGAGGCGGTGAGCAGATAGTTTTTCATGTTTTCTCCCAAAGGCTTTCTTCTAGTTTCCGAGGGCGAGTAACCAGCCCACCCAAGCTTCTGCGTTTCGGGACACAATCGTCGCCCCGACTGCAGCAATAGCGGCTGAGGTTAACAGTAATGTCACCGTCTCTGCTGACAAGAGGCGAAGCACCATGCCGCGTCGCGCGCCGAGCTTTACCGCAGTCACAATTTCGCGGGCGCGCAGCCTGTAGCTGAGGAAAAGCGCCAGCCCGATGGCGGCAACAGCTGCAATGGCGATGATGGCGGTGACCACATCCAGCAGCGACTTGATGCGGAAAATGCGGTCAACAAGGCCCTGAATGACGCCCGCAGGCTCGATCAGCTGGGTCGGCCCGTCTGCGTCCAAATACCGACCTTTGAGGATCGTGGCAGAACGTGTGTCATTGGGCACGACGATCACGGCGGATGTTGGAAAATTATCCTGGCTGCCATGAAAATGGAAGCTGTCAATATTGTCTTCGGTGATCCGCTGATATTGCACGACCGCCGCCTCTGCGAGGGCCGCCGTGCCTGCCGCGATCTGCTCCGCTGTGACCACATCCTCATGCCCATGGCCGATCCCCTGAATGACCCAAGCCGTTTTGATATCGATGAAAATCGCTGCGTCATCGGGGGAGTTGGTCGGTGCGAGCACGCCAACGATCGGCATTTCCAGCGGGTACACGCCATCGAGGTCGAACAAGTTCTCGGGGGAGGAGACGAGCGCGTCGCCAACACCCTTGCCAAGCACCTCCGCCACATCTGCGCCAATGACGGCGTCGCCTAGCAAGGATAGGCCACGGCCATCGTTCAAAGCGAGCGCGCGGAAATCGAAATAGTCGAGCGTGGTGCCGACAATCCGAAAGCCGTTGGACGAAAACGCGGTATGGACTGGGATCGGGACGCCAAGCCCGCTGTCCCAAATCGCCTCCACCTCCCGCATCGGCACGGGTGCCGGGCGCTCTTCGGAAAAATACAGCGCCGCCATGGTCAGATCGAGCTGCGAGCCACGGCTGCCCAAAAGCAGCGGCGTGGCCTCCCCCCGCGCAACAAGCGCCCGCTCGCTTGTCGATAGCAAGGTTTGCGTGGCGATCGGCACGAAGATGATAAGCGCTGCGACCAGAATAAGGACGAGGCTGCGCGCCCGATGATACCGTAAGTATGCAAAGGCGAGGTAGAGCGCGTTCATGCCTCTGCCCTTTCCCGGAACTGCGCAAAATCGAGCACACGTTCGAAGCGTGGCAGAAGCTCATGATCATGTGTCACGGCCAACACTGAGGCCCCGGCTTCTGCCGCTTGCTCGAACAGAAGATCGAGGATGCGCGCTTTGCTGTCAGGGTCGAGATTGCCCGTCGCCTCATCCGACAAAATGAGCTTGGGCCGAGTCACAAGTGCACGGCAAATGGCGACGCGTTGCTGTTCCCCTTGGCTCAGGTCGGTTGGATGCCGGTCTAGCTTACCGCCAATGCCACAGGCTGAGGCCAGCGCCTCGACCCGCGCACGTGCCTCTGCATCCAATTTCAAAGCGGGATTTATCCGGTAAGGATAAAGAATGTTCTGGCGCGCGGGCAGATAGTCGAGCAGCGCAAAGTCCTGAAACACAAAACCAATTTGGGTCGCACGAAAGCGCCTGCGTTCGGCCTCTGACAGGCGTGTCACCTCGGTGCCCGCCACATCGATCTGACCGTTCTCAGGGGAAAGGATACCTGCGACCAAGTTAAGAAGCGTCGTCTTACCGCTACCAGAGGGCCCCACGATGGCGAGGCGCTCGCCCTGCCCCAGCTCAAACTCAGGTACGCGTAGACGAAACCCGCCTGCCCTATAGCCAAATGAAAGCCCTTCAATCCGGATCATGTCCTGGCCATCAATTGGTCTGCGGCGCAAGAAAGGTTTCACCGGCCGCGTCACGGTTGACATCAAGCAGCTCGAAATCGGTGATCCGCCAGGCCCCTTCCACCGGAGCCACTGTCAGATCGGCACTATACGTGTTGCCGCGCACATGCATGTGTTCCGCGTGGCCAACTGTGCCAATCACCTGCCAAGACGCCTCGATTTTCAGCGCTGCATCCTGTTGCGCTACGCTGGTGTTGAGAAGCTTGATTTCGTGGATGGTCTGGTCTGCCTCCTCCAGGCCGCCGCCTGCCATCGCGCCAACCCTTTCGAGGTAAAGGTATTCCAACGCCTCCCCATGGGTCACGCTGGCCAATGTGTCATAGATTGCGTCTTCCTGGGTCTCGCCGAAAGCTTCATAGACGACCAGAAGCAAAGCAGGCGTGAGACGCCAGAACTCCTGCCGGGCGCCCTGAAACGTCAATGGTTCTATCCCCGGGGCGGTGAAAGCGCCGTTCTCGACGTCATCTTGCGCCGAAAAAAGGAAAAAAGCGGCAACCGCAGCTGCGCAAAGCGCGCCCAGTCCCGCAATCCCCCAAATCCGACCCATTTCCGCGCCCTATCTCTCAATGACAGCCGCGGCAGAGTGCGGGAGTTTGCGCCGGACTTCAAGCGCGTGCAGCAGGGTATCACCCCTCTTCTACAAGTCGCAAAAGTGTTTTCTTCAGCGTTGCGAGCTCTTCTGTGCCAAGCTGCGCCTCAAAAGCCGCGTCGAAGGCGATGGCTTCCTGACCCAGGTCTTTGAGCGCCGCCTGCCCCGCCCGCGTCAAATGCAACGTTTCGGATCGTCGGTCTTCTTCTACAGTTTCGCGTTTCAAAAAACGCTTCTTCTCCAGGGCCCGAATGGCGCGACTAACCTTCGTCTTGTGCAAACCGGCTTTCGCGCAAATCAGTTTCGCGGTCAGCCCGGGCATTTGCCCCACGTGAAAGAGGACCCGCCATTCAGTACGCAGCATGCCATAACGGTCTCTGTAGCGTCGTTCAAAGGCCGCGCCCGTTTGCTCCGCTGCACGGTGCAGCAAGTACGGTAAAAACAGTGACAAATCCTCAGACACTTGATGCGACCATCCTCGTTAGTTACAAATGCAACCATTAAGCCCAAGGGAAATTCTCTGCAAGGAGCGCGTCATGACCACTTCAACAGATCTCACCCAAGCGCCGTCTCTCCCCGGCTCGCATGAGGGCTACATGCCCGGCTTCGGCAATGATTTCGAGACGGAGGCGCTCCCAGGTGCGCTGCCGCAGGGCATGAACTCCCCGCAAAAATGCAATTACGGCCTCTACGGTGAGCAGCTGTCCGGGACCGCCTTTACGGATGTGCGGCCAGAGCGGACGTGGTGCTACCGTATTCGGCCATCGGTGAAGCACTCGCACCGCTACGAAAAGATCGACGTCCCCTACTGGAAATCCGCGCCGCATATCCTGCCGGAGGTCACATCCCTTGGGCAATATCGCTGGGACCCGGTACCGCATTCAGACGCCCCGCTGACATGGATCACTGGAATGCGGACCATGACGACCGCAGGCGATGTGCATACGCAAACAGGCATGGCCAGTCATGTCTATCTGGTGACCGAAAGCATGGTGGATAGCTATTTCTTCTCTGCCGACAGCGAACTTCTGGTCGTCCCGCAGGAGGGGCGGCTACGATTTTGTACAGAGCTCGGGGTAATCGATCTTGAGCCAAAGGAAGTCGCGCTCCTGCCACGTGGGCTCGTTTACAGCGTCGAAGTTTTGGAAGGGCCGTGCCGCGGCTTTGTGTGCGAAAACTACGGTCAAAAATTCGAGCTCCCGCATCGTGGTCCCATCGGCGCAAATTGCATGGCCAATCCGCGCGACTTCAAAGCCCCGGTTGCGGCGTTCGAGGATCGGGAAACCCCTTCAACCGTCACGATCAAATGGTGCGGCCAGTTCCACCAGACCCATATCGGGCATAGCCCGCTCGACGTTGTCGCATGGCATGGCAATTACGCGCCCTACAAATTTGATCTCCGGAACTATTGCCCTGTTGGCGCGGTGCTATTTGATCACCCCGACCCGTCTATCTTTACTGTCCTTACCGCACCCTCAGGCCAACCGGGCACAGCAAATATCGACTTTGTGTTGTTCCGGGAACGCTGGATGGTGGCAGAGAACACCTTCCGCCCCCCTTGGTACCACAAAAACATCATGTCGGAGCTGATGGGCAACATCTACGGGCAGTATGATGCTAAGCCGAAGGGGTTCGTTCCGGGCGGTGTCAGCCTACACAATATGATGCTGCCGCATGGGCCGGATAAAAACGCTTTTGAGAAGGCCTCCAACGCCAATCTCGGCCCGGACAAGCTGGATCGTACTATGTCCTTCATGTTTGAAACCCGCTTCCCGCAGCAGTTGACCGAGTTTGCGGGGAAGGAGGCGCCCTTGCAGGAAGACTATATCGATTGCTGGATCGATATAGAAAAGAAGTTCGATGGCACGCCGGGGCCGAAGTGATGGGTTTGAAAAGAAGCTGGCTCGACAGCGCCAACAGCCCTACGACGCCCTTCCCATTAAACAATCTTCCTTATGGGGTCTTCTCGGTTGGCGATGGCGACTTGCGCTGCGGCGTGGCGATTGGTGACCGGGTCGTGGATGCAACCGGGCTGGAGGCCGCAGGGGCATTGCGTGCTGATCCCTTGGCCGATGTCCTTGACGCACCTTACTGGAACGACTTCATGGAGTTGGGCCAAGCGGCATGGGCCAGATACCGTTCCGCACTATCAGCACTGCTCGCCGAAGGGGCCGATGACGCAACCCAGGACTTGATCATCACCCACTCGGTGAAACTGTCGGAGGCGACGCTGCATATGCCCTTCCGCGTCTCCGAGTTCACCGATTTTTATGCAAGTCGCGATCACGCTACAAATGTCGGTACCATGTTTCGCGGGCCCGAAAACGCGCTGCCGCCCAACTGGCTGCATATGCCTATTGGCTATAACGGTCGCGCCTCCTCGGTGGTGGTCTCCGGGACGGATATTCGCAGGCCTTGGGGTCAGCTCAAGGGGCCTGACGAGGACAGATCACGCTTCGCTCCATCTGAGCGGTTCGACTTTGAGCTGGAACTGGGCGCCATCGTTGGCACCTCCAGCAATGGCCCGCTGAGTGTTGCGGAAGCCTATGACAACATATTTGGCTATGTGCTGCTCAACGACTGGTCTGCACGCGACATTCAGGCGTGGGAATATCAGCCGCTTGGGCCGTTCCAGGCCAAAGCCACCGCCACGACGATCAGCCCTTGGATCGTGACTGGCGCTGCGCTGGAGCCCTTCCGGCGCGACGCGCCCGCGCGAGAGGTCGCACTACTGGGTCACCTGAAAGATGCGGGCCCTATGCTCTACGACATCGCGCTTGAGGTCACCTTGGCACCGCAGGGTAAAGCCGCAACGACGATCACGCGGACAAATGCCAAAACGCTCTACTATTCCGCGGCACAACAGCTTGCACATCACACAAGCTCGGGCTGCCCAATGCGCGCAGGCGATCTGCTGGGGTCTGGCACGATCTCAGGGCCAAATCGCGAAAACCGCGGCGCGTTGCTGGAACTGAGCTGGGGTGGCACAGACCCGATTGCGCTGGAGACGGGTGAGAAGCGCAATTTCCTTGAAGACTGCGACACAGTCACGCTGAGCGGGGCGGCTCAGGGCGATGGCTACCAGATCGGCTTCGGCGATTGCACAGGCACAGTGCAACCTGCGCTCAACAAACCATTCGGCTAGTCAAACAAAACCAATCGCGTGAACCCGGCGAAGACGTCATTGCCAAGTGCGCCACGCTCAATCGGCGGCACGCCCGTATCCCAAATGAGCCGAAGCTTGGTTCCAACGTCCCCCGTGACGTCTAACTCGAGGTCCTGAACATCCAGACTATCACCAGGCTTGTAAGCCACAGAATTGATCACAACTGGTCCGGTCGCTTCAATCCTGTAGCGGCCGGGAAATGGCAGGGTCAAAACTTGTGGCTCGGGCCCCAATTCCGCATGCGCACCAGCGAGCCAAAGGCTGCCAGAATAATGTACATAGGACGCGCGCAAGGCCGCACGGTCTTCAGGAAGCAGATCGAGATCGGAATTTCTCGCGAAATCCTCCCACATCGCAGCGCCAAGTGGTCGCCTGTGCGCGATGAGAAGCGGTGGTCGTTTTGTCGCGATGATGTCGGGGAAGACTGCCGCTCCGCGCGCCCGGTAGCCCGCGACCCCCCAGGAGGAGGTGAAGAAGCTGGTATTGTCGAAGCTCGACACCATGCCGTAGCCGTCAATGTAGGACACAGGCGCGTCGAACAACCGGTGCACCTCGGCGATCGTGTCGCGCTGTGTTCGGGCGTTTTCCGGCAAAATCAAAGCAACTTGCAATGCCGCGCCGGCCAGCATCAGCAACACGGCGCGCTCGAGAGTGACTTGAGACAAGAACCTGTGCGCCCCTATGGCTGCTGCCACCATCAGCAAGGGTACAGCGAAGGGGAAGAAATAGACAAAAGCATTGCGATAGATCACGACGCTCATCAGCGGGACGATGAACAGAAGCAGGACAATGAAAAGGCGTGACCGGCCCGCCGCTTTGAAGGCGAGAAGCGCCAGGGCAATCTGTGGCAAGCTGAATAGGGCCCAACTCAAGATCGTGTCTGAACGGGGGAAAAGCTCATGGGATAACAGCGTTTTCCGCACCGCGCCCGAGGCCGTCGACACTGTGTCCTTCCCTTCAGCCACGACGAGGCTCGACACATGTAAGGCATAGAGCACCGCAAACAGCCCACCAGCCAAAAGCGCCGCGAAACACAGCCTTAAAACCGCGCCGCGTTCGGCCAGGCGCCAGACCAAGACGCCAAGAAAGCAAGGAAGGTAGAGCGCTGACTTGATCGTCACCATATGCGCCAAAGCGACCAGCAGCCCGATGACAAACAGGTGCCAAACTGCGAGGCGACTTGTCATCGCAACGGCCAAAGCACTGGTCAGCAGCGCCGCCGCGATTGGGTCGGCGCGAAAGCTGCCGCCATGGGCGAGCACGAAGCCAGAGCAAAGATAGGCGAGCACTGCCAATGTCGCGAAGCGCGCGGTGGTGAAATGTGCGGCGATCCGGTGGATGGACAGCGCCGTGACGGCCACGCACCCCAGCATCACCAGCCGCGCGGCAAAGATTTGCGTCATCTCAGAGCCCGGGAGCAGGTCCAACCAACCAAAGGCGTGGACATGGCCCATCTGCATCGGTCGGTCGAGTTCCCCGTCCAGCCACAAATGAACGAAGCTGAGATAGTGAAACTCGTCCCAATTGACATTGCGAGTGTAGGCGAGAACGGCCATGGCCAAGAAGCAAATGGCGATTGCGCCGCGTTCGAGCGTTGATGCTTGCTCGGCGGAGTTGTCTCGGCCAGCAGCCTCCCCAAAGGCTGGGTTTAGCATATCAGGCGACCTTGGATCGCTTGATCGGCTCCACCGTGGCTGGCTTGCGGGTCGAACGCAAAAGTTCACGCGCTCTGATATCTTCGAGCAGGCTGCGGTTCGTCGCGATCAGGTCCGCTAGAATGCCGACGGCAAACATCATAGTCGCCATTGCCAAAAGCATACCAGACAGCACCAAGGACTGGATATGCCCTGCCCCACCGTCAGTGGCGTAGAAGTACAAGAACCGCCCGATCCCGGCGAGGCCCGGCAACGCGAAGAGCGCGCAAAGTGACATGAAAAAGTTAAGCGGTGCGTAGATAACGAAGACCCGCAGAATCGTGCGACCCGTCCGGGCCAGATACTCGCGCATCGACTTGAACAGGCGCGACGGACGCGTCACGCGGTTTACCCGGACCGGGACAGAGACCATCGGGATATGCTTGCGGCCGGCCTGAATGATCGTCTCGATCGTGTAGGTATAGGTGTTGATCACGCAAAGCCGCGCGGCCGCATCGCGCGAATAGGCACGGAAGCCGCTTGGCGCATCCGGAATATCGGTCTTGCTGGCAAGACGCACCACCCAGGAGCCCCATTTTTGCAACGCCTTTTTCAGCGGTGAGAAGTCGTCGATCTCCTGGATCGGGCGCGCGCCGATGACAATTTGTGCCTCGCGCCATAGTACACGACGCTACTTGAAACGAGGAGCGAAAAGGATTCGAATTGAAGCTT
>JAPORH010000005.1 GCA_026710325.1 Litoreibacter sp.
CGGGCGCTTTCAAGCCCAAAATCGAAGGCTATTTCGCCGTGAGTCGTGTACCGTGGCGAACCACTGAACATCTGGTCGAACCGGTCGGAGAACTTATCATAATATCCCACAGACAGGTTTTCAGAGGTCCAACGCCGGCTAAGTGCCTGCTGAACCTTCACACCCTCGCCTCTCTTGTTAAGCCGGATGAATTCGGCGCCGGAGATCAATCGTTTTAGTTTTGCTTGTGGGCCGAGCATGTCGCCGGCAAGGACTTCCTTGGCGAGCTTTGGATGTGTCAAGGCAACGGCCCGACCAATCAAGAACTTGACCAGTGATTTAACTGCTCTCAATGCGCAGCCCCCTCACGGTTAAGCACCCGTTCTATGTCCTCAGCCAATTTTTCAACGCGTTCACCGGTCAGCATGTTGAGGTGATCGCCGTCTACTTTCACTTCTGTGAAAAATCCGTCGCCCGTCAGTTCGCTCCAGCCGAATGTTGGATCAAGCGCGAGAGACGCAATATCCAGCCGTGATGGCGTTTTCGGTTTTGTCGAGAAAAGCGTGATGGGTGCTTTGATTTCTCCACCTGAATACTTTGATGCGGCCGTCAGCCATGCATCCGACATGACGTTGAGCCGAACATTTGTCACACTGGGCTTCCCGACCAAGGACCCCAGCAGCGAGACGATGCTAGACTGCAACTTCACTTTGATACGGCGTGCAAGAACACCCACGCCATGGCCGCCCAACAATGCCATTTCATCATTCAGCTTTTCCCTTAGAGTGGGTCGATAGCTTTGAACGACGCGCTCCCGGAAATTTGGTGCGTACATGTCAATGACGAGAAGGTGGCCCACAGTCTCGCCCTGCGCCTCGAGTTGGCGGATCATTTCAAGCGCGGTATAGGCACCACCGGAATAACCAGCCAGAATATACGGACCTTTGTTCTGGTGTTGCCGCAAATATGAGACGTTCTCTGCTGCCATTTCCTCGATTGAGCTGCGTGGCTTGTGCCCCATAATGCCGCGTGTCTGAAATCCGATCACAGGCCGCGTTCGCCCCAGATTTTGACCGAGCTCGAACAGGTTATTCACGTTTCCGCCGACACCGCCAACAACGAAAATCGGAGTCTTCGGATCAATGTCCGGGCCTGCGTTAATAATGGTCGATGTGTCCCAATCCGCATGATCGCCGAGCAACGATGAGGTCTGCTTATCGGTAGCAGACGAACCGCGCATATCGCCAGACGCCAAGCGGCCGGCCAATGCCCGAGGCGTTTGATAGCGAAGCAAGGTGGCGATCGGCAAATCATGGCCCATTTGCGTGTTAATTCTGTCAAACAGAGTCACTGCAAGAAGGGAATGCCCTCCGATCTCGAAGAAATTGTCTTCGACCCCAATTACGCGATCCTTAAACAGCTCCTGCCAAAGCGCCAGAATCTCGTGTTCCTCGGGCGTTTCGGGCTCACCACCCGAAGCGGTGTTTTGCCTGGTTTCGACATTATAAAGCGACGGAAGAGAACGTCGGTCGATCTTTCCTGAATTGTTGAGTGGCAGCGCATCGACAATCTGAATATGCCCTGGGACCATGTAGTCCGGCAGGCGCTCCTTCAGAGCATCCCGCAGACGACGGGGATCGGGGCGATCCTGTACGCCGCGCGCGGGTACGACAAAGGCGGCAAGCATGGCCTCTGCGCCCTCGCCCATCAAAGTGACGGCCGCCTCTGCGACATCGTCTTGTTCAGCGAAGTTGGCTTCGATCTCAAAGAGTTCAATCCGGAAGCCACGCAGCTTCACCTGATAATCTGCACGACCTTCATAGATGAGACTGCCATCGGGCTGCCATCGCACCAGGTCTCCGGTTCTGAACATCCGGTCGCCGGGCAAGAAAGGGTCTGGAAGAAAACGTTCTTTCGTCAGGTCATCGCGTCCCAGATAACCTGCCGACAGAACGGGCCCGCCCACATAGAGTTCGCCAGTCGCTCCGATAGGGGAGAGGGATCTAGCATCGTCCAGCACGTAAAGCCGGGCGTTGTCTATTGGACGGCCGATCGGAATAGTATTACCCGACATATCAGCTTCGCTAATCTCATGCGCGGTGACATCGGCAGCCACTTCCGACGAGCCGTAAAGGTTTACAAGTGTCACGCTGGATGCGGTTTCAAGGAAGCGACGCGCGAGGTCGCCCGACAGTTTTTCACCAGAGGTGAAGAGCAGTCGAAGTGACGGTGCCGTCTCCGTAAGTGAAATGCCACTATCGAGCAAAAGGCGCAGAAGCGATGGCACAACCAAAAGCCGCGTCACGCTATGTTCGCCAAGCATGGCCACAAGCCTGCGCGGTTCTGTGACCACGTCTTTTGGAATAATGACCTGTGGGACACCGGCCAAAAGCGGACCAAGTGTTTCCCAGACGGAATCGACGAAGGATATTGCCGTTTTTTGACAGGCGACCTCACCTGGTTGGAACGGGTATTCACGCCACATCCAGGCAAACCGGTTGAGCGTCGCACGATGCGTGCCGACGACGCCCTTAGGCCTTCCGGTTGAACCCGACGTGTAGACGACATAAGCACCGCTATCGGGACCCGGTACCGGAAGCTTTGGCAATTCGGTGGAAGCTTTATCGATCGTCTCGACAAGCATCGCATTGGTAAATCCGAAACGATCTGCATGTGGACGGGTTGTAAGGACCACCCGTGCGCCGCTGTCCTCAACGAGGTCGTCGATCCGCGCTTTCGGCAAACCAGGATCGAGCGGAACGAACATCGCGCCCAACTTGAGCGACGCAAGCATCGCCGCCAGAAAATCGGCGGACCGGTCGAGGCAAAGTCCAACCCGGTCGCCAGAACTGATTTCTTCTGCAAGAAGCGCGGCCGCGATACTGTTTGCGCGGTGGTCAAGCGCACCATAGCTGACCCGCGCATTGCCATCGATCACGGCAATTGCAGACGGATCGCGGTTGACTTGGTCTGCGAAGAAATCGACCAGCGTTTTGTTTTCGGGATTAGCGACACGTGCCCCCTGCCACTCCGTCAGCAACTTTTGACGATCCCTCTGGCTCAGGGTCGAAAGCTCTTTTAGGGGCTGATCGGGAGCGGCCGTTGCGATGGTTTCCAGCAACGCAGAGAAACCTTCGGCATGTCGGGCAATTGTGTCACGGTCGAAGAGATCAGCATTATAGCTCCACTCTGTCAGGATATCGTCGCCACGATCCGTAAGATTGACAAAGATCTCGAAGGTTTCATAGGCGCGTGGATTTGTTGCGAGTGTCGCCGCGGTCGAACCAAAATTCATCTTCGACAGATCAATTCCCATGTCGAAATTAAAGACCAGTGGCACAAGTGTCGGACGGCCTTCTTCACGCCGGACGTTAAGGCCGCGAACAAGCTCCCCGAGCGTGTAGTTCTGGTGGTCAAAAGCGTCGAGAAGTGTTTGCCGGGTCGCTTGCAGATAGTCGCGGAGGCCTGATCCGGACGGTATGGCGGTGCGGATTGGGAGGAAATGCACACAATGGCCGACCGCCCCCGTCATGCCATAGGCCGACTGTCCGGCTGTCGGAAGGCCTACGATCATATCCTCGGTCCGCGCGAGTCGCGCCATTTGCAATGACCAGGCCGCAAAAAGGAGCGTCACGAAAGTAATGTTTTCTCGCCGGGCCAAGGCGCGCAGCCTGTCGGTCAAGTCTTCGGACAACGCAAGATCGAGTCTCGCTCCCGCGATCGCGCGTGTGGTGCTGCGCGGATGATCGGTGGGCATATCAATTTCGGGAAGATCGCCGCTATATTTCTCGAGCCAGAAGCGGCGTGTTTTCTCGGCCTCATCGGTTGATTTCCAGGCGGCTTCGACGGTTGTATAGTCGATAATGCTCTGAACCGGATCAAGCTTCGGAAGCTCCCCGGCAATCAGGGCGCTGTAGACTATGCCCAGATCCCGACTGATGACATCAATGGACCAGCCATCACAGACGATGTGATGTGCTGTAATGACCAAGACATGGTCTTCGGCCGCCAACCGGACCAATTGGGTCCGCACTAAAGGCCCGTTGGCCAAATCGAACTCCAGCTCGACCTCACGGCGCAGGATTTGCTGCAAGTCCTGATCCGGGGTCGCGGCGCCGGAAAGATCGGTCAGAGGTAGGTCAACATCAAGTTCAGGATGGATGATCATCCCGGTGCCGTCGGCGGTGAAAGTCGAGCGCAATGCATCGTGACGCGCGATCACGGAACGCATCGCATCTGTCAGCTTTTCAGCGTTGAGCGGGCCGCGTAGGTCGAGACGGACACTTTCGTTATAGGCCGGGTTGAGGTCAGGATTGAACAGAAGCGCCGTCCGGATTTCCTGTTGTGCCGCCGTCGTGGGCACACGGAGCGGCTGGATCGGCTCCGCCATTGCCGCATCGATTTTTTCCGCGCCACCCGGCAGGCTGAGCCGAGGTGGCGCCGCGGTCACATTGGGTCCGTTATAAGGGACGGCGTCGCGCCCTGTGAGCATCCCGTCGGCGCGCATCTCAAGGGCCGCATCCTTGAAAGCGTCGATTGCGAAGGTGATGTCCTCTTCATCATGTGCTGCCGTCGTGTAGCTTGGAAAACCCTCCAGGATGAAAACGCCGCGGCTGCGCAGGTGCACGCCCAAAAGCCCGCCAAATTTCTGATCTTCAGCGATGCGCAGATACATAAGCGAGCCACAGTTCGGCATCTCGAACGGCATGTCATTCTCTTCGAACCAGCGGTCCAACGTTCCCGCTAACCGGTCGCCAGTGGCATTGATTGCGTGCCAAAACAGCTGAGGCTGCGCCTTGAGGTGGAGCAGCATCGCGCGCACTGCGGCCATGGCCAAGGGATGGCGTACGAAAGTACCGGCAAAGAACGTTACCGGAGCTTCGGGGAAGCTCGCATCACCATATTCCCACTGACCGCCATCAAACGTGTCCATATAGCGCGCCTTGCCTGCGACCACGCCTACTGGAAGCTCGCCACCGACGATCTTGCCATATGTGACAAGGTCTGCATCGACCCCATAATAAGCCTGTGCGCCACGCGGTCCGAAACGGAAGCCGGTCACCACCTCGTCAAACACCAACAGCGCACCCGATTGCTCTGTGATGCGGCGAAGATCGCGCACAAAATCAACGGGCCGGAATTCAGGACGTCGTGACTGTACAGGCTCGACCACCACGGCGGCCAGCGTGTCAGCGTTTTTACGGATCCAATCGAGCGATTGCGCTGTGCCATAGGGCAAGACGACGACGTTCTTGACGGAGTCGCGCGGGATCCCTGGTGTGAGAGGCAAGGTGCGTGGCCCATTGGCTCCATCTATGCCGCGCACCAGTACTTCGTCGAAGTTACCGTGATAGTCTCGTTGAAACATAACGATCGTGTCGCGGTTGGTAACTGTGCGGGCAAGCCGCATCGCGGCATAGACTGCTTCAGAACCGGTGCACACGAAGCTGGCGCGTTGGTTCCCTGTGACCTCGCAAAAGAGCTTCGCCGCTTCCATTGCCTCGATGTGCTGAGGGCCAACCTCATAACCGCGTGCCATACGTTCGGCGATGGCATCGGTGACAATTCTGTTCGTATGACCAAGGAAACCCGGGCCGAAACCATTCAGCAGATCAACATATTCATTACCGTCCACATCCAGAATGCGACTTCCCTTAGAACGGTCGGACACGATCTGATAGACTGCCTCCTTCCAAAGCCGGTTGAAGCCAGACGCGGTGCGTGGATCGGCGTGATAGGGTCGATACTCTTGCGTCAAGGCTTTGGATTTAGGCGTCTTTTCATTAAAGCGCCCCGTAATCCGGTCAATATGATCTTGCTGCTCGGGGCGCAGCTCGTCCGTTTCCCGGGTGATCTTGGTCACCGGGGCGGAGCTTTCCGTAGCCTTTGCAGCTGGTTCGGCTTCGGGGCGATCGATCTCGGCCATCCAGCCGACTTTGGTCTTGTCGGGCGGAGCGGTGCCCGCAATGTTGCCATTGGCCTCGATATGCTTGGCGAGCGCGTCGATATTTGGATAGCCGTCAATCAGTTCGCGAAGCGTCACTGTGACGGCGAACCGATCCGAGATCTCACGCGTTGCCTGTGTCAGAAGAAGGCTGTCGAAGCCAAGCTCGAGGAAGGTGGCTCCGCCATCCATTTCTGCCGGATCGACGCCCGACAGGTCTTCAAGCATTGCGCGAACGGCCGCGCCTGCATCTGCAGGGGTCAGCGGCTCGGCTTCTGGCGCATCCGGTTGCGACTCTAATTGAGGCGACTCCATAATTTGCGCGGTGGCAGAGGCGTCAACAGGTTCGACCCAATGTCGCGTTCGCTGGAACGCATAGGTGGGCAGGCCGCTCAGACGCTGAGCCTCTTTGCGGCCCTCATCGATGCGGGTCCAATCGACCCGATAGCCATGGGCCCATAACTGGCCAAAGGTTTCGAGCATCGACAAATGGCTATCGGCGACTCCGGCTTGCGCATGAGGCAACGAGGCGAGAGCGGGTTGCGCACGGGCGCGGTCCGGGTTCTGGCCTGCCAAGGTCGAAAGCGTACGGCCTGGTCCGGTCTCAAGGAACATGTGCCGACCCTCGGCCCAGAGCGCCTGGAGCGCGTCATAGAACCGAACCGGGCGGCGCATATGCGTAGCCCAGTATTCAACATCCGTTGCTTCGTTATCGGTCAGCCAGTCGCCGGTTACCGTCGACAGCATCGGAATATTCGGTGTACCGAGCGTTAGCTTTTGAAGTGCCTCGCGGAATGGGTCAAGCGCCCGTTCCATCATATGGCTGTGGAACGCGTGGCTGGTGTGCAGCCGTGAAACGATAAACCCATCGGCTTCGAGTTTGGGCAGAATGGCATCTGCGGCGGCTTCGGGGCCTGCCAGGACCACGGCTTTCGCGCCGTTGACCGCTGCCAAGTCCAAACCCGCACCAAGATATGGCAGAATCTCTTCTTCGGAAGCGCGGACGGAAACCATGACCCCGCGTGGCAGATCAGCCATCAATTGACCGCGCAGCGTTATCAGACCGAGCGCATCCCTGACATCCATCACCCCGGCCAGTGTCGCAGCGGCAAATTCTCCAATCGAATGGCCAACCAACACGTCTGGCATAATGCCCCAATGTTCCCACTGTTTGGCCAGAGCATAGGATGTTGCAAAGATCGCAGGCTGCGCAAGCGCGGTGTCGCGCAAGCGTTCGGTCATCTCCTCGGCCTGGGTTAGGGGCGCGTGGATTACGTCCAGCAGATTAAGGCCCAATTCGGGCTCCAAAAGATCCGTACAAAGCGTCAGTGCTTCGCGGAAGACTGGAGCCGCGTCATAGAGCTCTTTGGCCATCCCCACATGCTGCGCGCCTTGGCCCGGGAATAGGAAGGAGAGCCCGGAACGGGTAGCGGCTTTCGCAGGCTTGCTTGTGTAGGCACCTGCCTGCTCGGCCAATTCTGACATATCACGCGCCAACAAAACCGCGCGTTCAGAGAATTGCCTGCGGCCATTGCGTAGCGTTGCGACCACACGGTCGGGATCGGCTTTGGGGTTTGCCGCTGCAAAAGCGCCGAGATTGGCAATGCCTTCGGCTACGGCGCCCGGTGTCGACCCGGAAATCGGGAAGACCCGAGGGCCGTCTGTCGTCTCGACCTGATAAGCTGCTTCTGTCTGAGGGGGCTCCTCGAGGATCAAATGCACATTCGTTCCACCCACCCCGAAAGCGCTGACACCCGCAATGCGGGGTATTTCGCTTCGTGTCCAATCGACGAGCTCCGTGACTGGATAAAAGGCCGAGTTTTCAAAATCGATCTGAGGGTTTGGCTTGGTGTAATGCAGCAAGGGCGGCAACTTCCCATGCTTGAGTACAAGCGCAGCTTTAATCAAGCCCGCCGCCCCCGCCGCTATATCAAGATGGCCAATATTGGTCTTGGCTGAGCCGATGGCACAGAACTGCTTATCGTCAGTGCTTTCGAAGACAGACTGAAGCGCAGTGAATTCAATCGGATCGCCCAATGGCGTGGCCGTGCCATGGGCTTCAACGTAGCCGACATCTCGGGGTTTGATCCCGGCGTCCGCGTGAGCTGCGCGTATCGCATCTGCCTGAGCACGCACAGATGGCGCGGCATAGCCGGCCTTGTCCGCGCCGTCATTGTTGATGCCCACGCCGCGAATTACTGCGATCACCTCGTCGCCGTCTTCCAACGCATCTTCGAGACGGCGCAGTACCACAACCCCAGCTCCATCGCCAAAGACTGTACCCGAGGCTTCGGCATCGAAGGTACGGCACTGTCCATCGGCCGATGCCATTCCTTCCGGCAAATATGCGTAGGGCCGTTTTGTTGGAAAGGTGACCGACACACTGCCCGCTAGCACCATATCGGCCTGTCCGCTGCGCAGCGCATTGCATGCCTGTGATACGGCCGTTAGCGCAGTCGAACAGGCCGTCTGTACTGTCATCGCCGGACCTTTAAGGTTCAGCTTATATGCAATCCGGGTGGCCAAGAACTCTTTGTCATTGCCAAACAGCGTCGCGAAATCCTTCACGGGGTAACCCGCTGCCAATGCCTGCGACGCTCCAGGTTGCCCCAGCAGGTTATTCAGCAAATAGCTCGATTGTGAGGCACCGCAGTAGATCCCGATCTTGCTTGGGAACCGATCTGGGTCATGGCCTGCGTCTTCAAGCGCGGTCTGCGCCACTTCCAACATGATCCGGTGCTGCGGGTCGAGCCGCTCGGCCTCCCGTGGGGGAATACCGAAATGCTTGGCATCAAACATTTCGGGTTCGATCATCGTGCCGCGCGACAGCACATAGTCCGCGCCTGGATCACTCTCACGCGGGTCGATATCCAACTCGTCTTCCGAGAAATGCGAAATCATTTCGCGACCCTCGACCAACCCCTCCCAGAACGCGGCGACTGAGCGCGCGCCCGGGAACCGACCGGCCATACCGACAATCGCGATTAGATCGGAGGCGACATTTTTCGCGGTGGCCGTGGCAAGCGTCGGCGCATCGAGCGTCCCATCGAGATAGACGGCCAGCGCGTCGATCGAGGTATAAAGAAAAAAGTCAGTAACTGAAAAATCATACCCCAGGTCACCGCGCAACGCTTCGCGCAGCTGGATCAGATGTAGAGAAGTGGCGCCGAGATCAAAGAAGTTGGCATGCCGGTCGATCGCATCCACATCCATACCGAGAATATTGGCCAGCGCTCGGGCGATGGTCTCGCCGGTGTCGCCGGCGGCAGGCTTTGCCATCTCTGGGGTCGATGCGACTGCAGTTGGGACCGCGTAGGTCTTGAGCGCGGTGCGGTCGACCTTACCGGAGGTGGTGTATGGGAATGCATCTAGCGAAACGACCCGTGATGGGATTGCGTGGACCGGTAAGAGGTCTCGTAGCTGGGTTCTAATTGTGGCCTCGTCGATATCTTCGCCTGTGCAGAAAGCGACAAGACGCAAATCGCCCCCGCCCAGATCGTCGCGCGCGATGACGGCGGCCTGCTTGATGGTAGGTTGTGCTTCGAGCGTGGCCTCGATTTCGCCCATCTCAAGCCGGATACCGCGCAGCTTGATCTGCGTGTCGGCGCGCCCGTGATAGATCAGAGCACCATCCTCGCGCCATTCGGCCAGATCGCCGGAATCATACATCCTTTCTCCCGCGAAAAACGGGTCATCCACGAAACGTTCTGCCGTAAGGTCGTCGCGATTGAGATACCCGCGTGCCAACTGGCGTCCAGCCAGCCAGAGCCGCCCAACATTACCAGGCGCGACCAGGTGGCCTTCATCGTCCAGCACATAAAGCCTTGTGTTCCAGACCGGATGACCCAAAGGCAGCGGGTCAGAGGTATCCGCTTGATGCGCCTGCCAGGTGGTGACGCAAACCGTTGCCTCGGTCGGGCCATAGATGTTGAAAAGCTCTGTCTCAATTAGGTCATGGACCCGGGCGCGCTGCGTCGGCTGTAACGCTTCACCGCCCGCGATGATGCGCTTGATTTTCAGGCGTGGCTCCCCCTCCATCGCATCGAGGAAAAGGTTCAGCATCGTTGGCACAAAGAAGATGGCCCCGATGTCACGGGTACGGATCAAATCCAGGATCGCACGCGGATCGCGATGCTCGCCATCGGGTGCTATCACGACTTCCCCGCCCGAAAGAAGCGGCACGAAAACTTCCCAAACTGAGATGTCGAAGGACATCGGCGATTTGTGTAGGAATTTTTCGCCTGGCTCGAAGCCAAGTTGGCCAATAGCAAAGAACAGGCTGTTGACCACTGCGCCATGATCCAGAAGCACGCCCTTGGGCTTGCCCGTGGACCCAGAAGTGAAGAGGACCAGCGCAAGGTTGTCGGGCCGGAGATCTGTTGCATCTGGGCAGATACCGTCTTCGGGCCAATCTATCGGGGCCAGAACTGGCGTGGGGCCGCAGGCCTCTTCAGCCAGCAAGACCACCGGTCGACACTCAGCCATGATGTCTGTTCGCCGGGCCTTGGGGTCTTCGGGATTCAAGGGCACATAAGCGCCTCCGGCCCGAATGGTTGCGACAATTGCCAAAATCAGGTCGATTGATCGAGGTAGGCAAATCGCGACTATCGTTTCCGGTCCGACGCCGCGGGTGCGCAATTCGTTTGCCAGTGCTGCTGTCCGGGCATCAATTTCTGCATAGCTGAGAGTCGTATTTCCGAAGCTGAGCGCTGGCGCTTCTGGTGTCTTTGTGAAGCACTTGGCGAGCAGGGCGGCGAGTGACGTTTGAGGGACCGCGTTAATAGGAGCTGCGTTGACCCCATTTCTTTCATTTTCATCTTGGACAAAAGAAAAGGTCATCGAAGGGACCTCTTGCGCGAACGATTGGCCCCTGATTGATTTATTTTGGTTGGACTCGACAAAACCGACACACCGCACGACTGAATAAACAACAGGCTTGAAGGCTCAGGCGTCGCCGACACTCAGCACTGTCACGGGCACGACTAAACCTCCATCCATCCCCCAATATTCATTTTCAGACTTTGTGGGTCAATAGGAGAGGAAACAGAGTGAACAAACTCTGCGCTTGGCTTGGGTTTGTTTCCGTTCTGGAGTAATTTGGGCGTTTCCAGGCAAGTCGAGAGAATATACGTTGCCGTGGCTAGGCATTAGGACGTAGACAGTAACCATCTTTTTTGACGTATTGTTTTTTGAAGTCTCATTAGGTCGGGAGATTCTGTTCCTGACGCTAAAGTATCTCCAAGATGCGATGCTCAATTCAACTGATCTGGAGCCTAGGGAGAACTAAGCCTCGGTGGCTGGCTATGTTGGATCTTAGCTTTGGCTTTTTGCAAGGTGCAAAGGTCGTTTAACATTTCAGAGATTGCCGACAATTCGTGGTGTAGTGCGAAAGATGAGAGAAAACGCCCGTATGCTCCCCCGATTGGCATTTCAAGTTAGATTATGACTGAACGCACACTGCTGCGATGGATCGTTAGCGATGACCTCACCGATGCTCAGAGTTCCGCGTTGTTGGTTTCGCTTGACCAAACTGAACAAGACCGCGCCATGCGGTTTCGCTTTGCTGAAGACCGTCGCGACTATGTCGCTGCCCATGCTTTGACGAGATTCATGTTAGGCGATGTAACGGGTCAGGCGCCAAAAGACCTTCGATTTGTGTTTGGCCGCTACGGCAAACCAGCACTTTTGACCCCAAGCGGTCAGTCATCTGCCCCGGCTTTTAACCTGAGCCACACTCGAGGTTGCGTCGCGGTCGCACTTTCAGCTACCGGCGATATTGGCGTTGATGTGGAAGCTATCTCGCGCACCGTGCCGGACGGAATTGCCGATAGATATTTCTCACGACCCGAGTTGGAGGCGATACATACTGCGCCAGATAAGGACATGGCTGAACGCTTTTTCACATATTGGACCCTAAAGGAGGCTTATTTGAAGGCAACTGGGCTAGGGATCAATATCCCGCTTGATCGTTTCGCGGTTGCCCATGACCCGCCGCGCCTTCTGTTTGGACCGGACGAAGATCATGTCGCATGGCACTTTCACGTCGAGCGCGCTGCGTCAGGCTTTGTGATCGCAGTGGCGCATTGTGATGCGGAAGAACGCGCGGTCACGGTGTCGTCTGCGCCATTCGATTTGACGCGGTTTTGTGAGATCTCTGGTTTCGAATTGTGAGAATTTTTTGTTGACCTCAATCCTCGCTTTTCTTCGGTCTTTGATCATAGTTTTGCACCGCGATCATGCTTCGTCACATTGCGCTAATACGCTTCGCATTTCTTTATTGTGATCAATAAACCGCCTCAGCCATGGCCTTTGTGTCCGACATCTACAAACCATGTTGACTCCGATTAATTTCATCGTAGCCTAAGGTCTGTTTGTGTGAAGAGAGTATGTGTAAATGACTATTGTAGACCGTATTGATGCTCCCAAAACGGAAGAGTTTCTTCGGGATTTCGTCATTCCGCGTCGACCCGTTATTGTTCGTAATCTTGCGCCCTGGAAAGCTTCCGACACTTAGTCGATTGCGTCTTTCAAAGAACGGTTTGGCGAAAGAACGATCAAGCTGCCAAGCGGTCCAAAGAATATGGGCGATTTTCTGGATGAGGTTGAGGCATCAACATCGCAATCCCCTTCCGAGTATATGAACCAAGTACCGATAACGCGGGAGTTTCCAGAACTCCTAGACGACTTAACTCCTACGCCAACCATCAAGAAGCCGAACTGGCTGTCCAGTTCACTTATTCCGCAGAGTTGGCGCACCCACGATGGCTTCTTGGAACTCTTTATTGGCGGTGCGGGTTCCGGCTTCACGACGCTGCATTGTGATGTGTATTGGGTCAACACAATGATCACACAAGTGGTGGGCGCTAAGGAGTTTACGCTCTTTGCGCCCAGCGATACAAAATACCTCTACCCTTCGTCGAAAAGGCCCTTCATATCTACAGTCGGCCGCATTGATCAGGTGCCCAGTGAGGAATTCCCGCTGTTTTCGAAAGCACAGCCAATTGTCGTGCGTGTTGAACCTGGTGAAACAATCTACGTCCCTTGGGGTTGGTGGCACGCAACGCGGATCTTGGGACCGTCGATTGCGGTAGCCTCAAGCACCGCAAACCAGAGCAACTGGAATAAGTTTTCTGAGGATTATACCAAATCAGATGGGCGCGCTAAGCGAGCCTATAAAGGGTCTATTTTGAAACTTGTATCGTTGATGGAGCGGCGCAAGGCGATTACCGATTAGAGGCCTTGTCCAGCTATTGCAAAAGCAGTCTGGTCGTTCACGTCGGTGATTTCGGACCAGATTGGGTCCGCGTCCCTGAGAAAGCCTCGTGCTTAGTGTTGGTTTGATTGTGCGGCGGCAAAGCGAATGGTACAAAATGTGTTGATCGTGGTTCGTTTGCCGATCTTCGAGCCAATGGCAGTTTTGAAAATATACTCCTCCGACTGAATTGACCTGAACTTGAGCGGGTCATGCGAGTCAATTTGCCACATGGTCACAGACGCATTTATTTGTTGGATTTGCTGC
>JAPORH010000231.1 GCA_026710325.1 Litoreibacter sp.
TGAAAAACAACTGTTTCCCGTCATATCAGCCTCCAAACACGCAAGGGAGACTCCTTGAATCACAGTTCTCAGCCGAACGTCAAATCAGGGAATGTATTTTGAAGGGTGGTAAGCCCTAAGGTACAAAAAGCGATCAACCGCAGTCAACCGCCTGATATGGTCGCGCGCGCCGTCGATGGCTTACGCGCTGCGGGGGTTTCGGGGATCAATTTCGACCTGATCTACGGGCTGCCTTATCAGACCGAAGCAACACTTCTGGAAACGATACGCCTGTGTCATGAGATCGGGCCTGACCGGCTTGCGCTCTTTGGCTACGCCCATGTGCCATGGATGGCCAAAAAGCAGCGGATGATTGACGAGGCCGCCTTACCGGGTGCCGACGCGCGCCAATCGCAGGCATCTCAGGCGAGCAGCGCTTTGCAAAAGGCAGGCTATCAACCAATTGGGCTGGATCACTTTGCAAAACCGGACGATCCGCTGGCCGCTGCGTCACGGGCGGGCGATTTGAGGCGCAACTTTCAAGGCTACACCACAGATCGGGCCACCACGATGCTCGGCCTTGGCGCGACATCTATTGGGCGTACGCCGCGCGCATATATGCAAAATATCACCGAAACCGGAGCCTGGGCGCGCGCCGTTGAGCACGGCGAGCTTCCGATCGCGCGGGGCTTGGAACTTGACGCAGACGACCTCCTTTTCGGCGAGGTGATTGAGGCCTTGATGTGTCAGGGCCGCGTCGACCTTGCGCGTATTGCGCATCGCCATGGGCGGCAGGCAAGCGTTTTCGAAAGGGCAGAGCCCGCACTGGATGCATTTTTGAGGGACAAGCTCATCACCCGCTCGGGATCGAACATCTGCACCACTGCAGAAGGATTACCACTCATTCGTGTTATAGCCTCCGCTTTTGACGTCTATTTGTCGGCACAAAAGGCGCGCCACGCGGTTGCCGTTTGAGCACTAGGTTCCCGTTTTCTTGAGAGGCGTTGAGAGTAAGGCTTCAAATTCCGAAGCCTCGAGAGCGCGCGACCAGAAATAGCCTTGGCCCATATCGACGTCCAGTTTCCTGACAAGGCTCTGTTGCCCTTCATTCTCGATCCCCTCAGCGACCGAACGAATGCCCATGCCGCGCGCAATTTCTGTAATCGCAGTCACAATCGCTAAATCATCCTTTCGGTTTTCGATGCCTGTAATGAAACTGCGATCGATCTTGAGTTCCGAGACTGGGATGGTTTTCAGATGCGACAAAGACGCGTGCCCGGTCCCAAAGTCATCCAAAGACAGCTCGTAGCCGCGATCTGCGAGCGCGTCCAAGACAAATGTGGCGCGATCCGTGCCGCGCCCTATGAAGCATCCTTCCGTCACTTCGATGATCAGATCGTCAGATGTAATACTGCGCGTCTCAAACATATCGATCAGTGCCATCAAATGCTCCGGCGTCTTTATGTCAAACGGGTGGACGTTCAGCGCAATCTTTCCAGGACGCGCTCCTGCGGATTTCCAGGCCGTTATGTCCGCAGCAACCGTCTCAGCAATGCGCCGCGACAAATTCGGCAAAAGCCCACGTTCAGCCGCGATTGGCAGGAAAAGATCAGGTGGCAGCTTTCGTCCATCTGCGGTCTTGATCCGCACTAGCGCCTCGGCACCGGCGATCAGGTTGTCTTTCATACAGATTTTCGGCTGGTACTCGATCAAGATCCGGTCGTTCGCTAGTGCGGCCCTAAGATCGGCCTCCACTGCATTGCTGGAGACGACCTTGTCCCTGATTTGGTCGTTGTAAATAACACAGCGACCGCGCGCATCATCCTTGGCTTTGCTTAAGGCAAGGTCTGCCAGTACAAGCAGCTCAGCCGGATCAACGCCGTCGCGCGGGCAGATAACAACGCCGATGGAGCCCCCGGAATGTACCACACGACCGGAAAGCAGCGCCGGTTTGCTCAACACTTCCAAAAGGGAATGAGCGATCCTGCCTATCTGTTCTTCCGACTGCACCCCATCCAGGATGACCGAAAATTCGTCACCCCCCAGACGCCCCAGAATATCGTCGCTTTTGAGCGCGCCGCGAATACGCTTGGCGAATACCGACAAAAGCTCGTCGCCGACGCCATGCCCAAACAGGTCATTGATATGCTTGAACCTGTCCAGATCTATCATCAACAGCGAAAAACCATTGCCTTCGGCGCCGAGCGCGTTGGCTTTTTCGGCGATCGCTTTTCGAAAGGCCTTTCGGTTCAAAAGGCCTGTCGTGTCATCCACATTTGCAAGGATATAGTTTTCGTCTCTCGCGCGCCGCAGATTTTTGACAGCATCCGACAATGCGTCGACGGACCTATCCTTTTCGCGTGCCGTTTCACCAGCCAAGTTTGAGAAATACGCGAGAGACACGCCGTATACGATTGAATAGGCCGAAATCGTCCAGGCTTGAGGCCACCCTCCAAGGTGAAAGCCAAGAACCACCGAAGCCAGAATTGTCCCGATGAACCAAACCGTCGCGACACACACCCTTTGCAATATAAGCGCGCCGCCGGCAATCATCCCTGCCGTCACCGAAATGAGTACAAGCGGCTCGCCCGCACCGTGCATCCCCAGGACGTAAATGTTAAGGACGGCCCAAGGTAATGCCAGCAAGACTGAGGTTTCGATCAACCTGCGTGCCCCACGGCGTGAGACATGCGTAATCTGACGCTTTGCGGCCCTTCGCGAAAGAACCGCCAAACGCACGGACAGCGCCACCGTCGCGAAAAGCCAAAAAAACAGGAATAGAGATGGGGCTTTCGGCAAAGCACTGAGGACAAAAATAACCGCGTTGACGCAAGTTGTGGCCGTCGCAACAGCCGAGCTTTTCACAACGCTGGCAGCATCCTGCGGCGTTGGATGTTTGGAAACGGCCCGGACGATTGCATGGCGCATATTCCGAACAAATTGAAGCATGCTTGCACCTCCCCACTCACGGTTACATCCGCGTAGGGTCACTTCCTTAAAGAAGCTCAATCATTGGTATTTTTGTGCTTAGAATTTGACTCAAGCTTACGCTTTCTAGTAACGCAAAAACCAGTCGGGCAAAACGCGGCTTTTTTGGTCACAGGTGTTCGACCGGAAGGGCAGCGCATGTTGCCACGTTTCGGGAGCAGCGCGGAAAACGGTTCGAGCAGTACCACCCGCGGCAGAGCTGAGCTGTGATTTTTGCAATTGCCCTCCGCAGGCCTTTGGCCCGAATCCCATCTGCCTCGAAAGGCACGAGGCTCGCGTGATTAGGAGTTTGGTGCGGTCGGGGGGACTCGAACCCCCACTCCGGTTAAAGAACAGCGACCTCAACGCTGCGCGTCTACCAATTCCGCCACGACCGCATAGTCGGAGCCGCTCAGGGCTCAGGCTGGTGGCGGGGGTTTAGCCTGAGCGCTTGCCCTTGTGAAGGGCAAAAAAGCGCCAAGCGCAGCTTTGTCGGGACGGGCCCGGTCCGGCCTTCGCCTCAGCATTGCATCGCGTGCCAACTTCATGCGATGTCGATAGCGAATAAGTGCTTGGACGCGGAGCAAACCGGTGCCCGAATGGATCACCTCGACAGGGCTTGTCGACTACCAAGACGCGGTGCGCCAAATGGAGGCCCGCGTTGCTGAAATTGCGGCCGGGCGCGCATCGGAGGCCATATGGCTTTTAGAGCATCCGCCACTCTATACCGCTGGAACGTCTGCTGATCCCGCCGACCTAACCGATCCAGACCGCTTCCCTGTCCATCAGACACGACGCGGCGGGCAATATACCTACCACGGCCCGGGGCAGCGGGTCGCCTATGTCATGTTGGACCTGTCGCGGCGGAAAAAGGATGTACGTGCCTTTGTGAAAAGGATGGAAAACTGGGTGATCGCGTCGCTCGCCGAATTTAACGTCAAGGGCGAGATACGGGAGGGGCGTGTCGGGGTGTGGGTTGCGCGCCCGGAAAAACCGCCTTTGGCGGATGGCACGCCGCGCGAGGACAAGGTTGCCGCGATTGGTGTGCGCATGCGCAAATGGGTCAGCTTCCATGGCCTGTCGATCAATGTCGAACCGGATCTCGGCCATTTCAACGGAATTGTGCCCTGTGGCATCTCAGACCAAGGGGTGACGTCGCTGGTCGATCTGGGGCTACCGGTTACGATGGAGGACCTCGACGTGGCGCTCAAGAGTAGCTTCGACGAGGCTTTCAGTCGCGAAGTTTAATCTCACCCCAAGCGATCTTAAGAAAAAGGCTTACGATGTTAACGGGCCTTAATTTCAGGTGAAAAATCTTGGTGTGCCGCGACATTTTTTCTCTACCTGCGGCAGCTTGCAACATTGCGCGCGCAGCCGGGACACACTAAACCGTGAGCAATGCGGATGGGCTGAGTCTGTCCCGTAGCTATGTCGAGACACCAAAAAGAAATGGGAGACACCCATGGCCGACGCCGCCATTCAGGGGCATGACCACGACGAACGGGGCTTCTTTACCCGTTGGTTCATGTCAACCAACCACAAAGATATCGGTATTCTCTACCTGTTTACCGGCGCGTTGATGGGGTTCATCTCCGTCGCATTTACCGTGTACATGCGGATGGAGCTCATGGAGCCCGGCGTGCAATATATGTGTCTCGAGGGCGCGCGTTTTATTGCACAGGACGTCGCAAACTGTACGCCTAATGGGCATTTGTGGAACGTTTTGATCACCGGCCACGGCATTTTGATGATGTTCCTTGTGGTGATCCCAGCGCTCTTCGGCGGCTTTGGTAACTACTTCATGCCATTGCAAATTGGCGCGCCAGACATGGCGTTCCCGCGCATGAACAACCTGTCTTACTGGATGTATGTGGCTGCCTGTGCGCTCGCTGTTGCTTCGCTGTTGGTGCCTGGTGGCAATGACCAGACCGGTTCCGGCATTGGCTGGGTGCTCTATGCGCCGCTGTCGACGACTGAGGCAGGCATGTCCACCGACTTCGCAATCTTTGCGGTGCACATGTCAGGCGCATCTTCGATCCTTGGCGCGATCAACATGATCACGACCTTCCTGAACATGCGCGCACCAGGTATGACGCTGCACAAGGTACCGCTCTTCTCCTGGTCGATCTTTGTCACATCCTGGCTGATCCTTTTGTCCCTGCCCGTTTTGGCAGGCGCGATTACCATGCTGCTGACAGACCGCAACTTCGGCACGACCTTCTTTGATGCTGCAGGCGGTGGTGACCCGATCCTTTATCAGCACTTGCTGTGGTTCTTCGGCCACCCTGAAGTGTATATCGTTATCGTGCCGGGGTTCGGCATCATCTCCCACGTGATCGCGACCTTCTCGCGCAAGCCAATCTTTGGCTACCTGCCTATGGTCTATGCCATGGTTGCGATTGGCGCGCTTGGCTTCGTCGTCTGGGCGCACCACATGTACACCGTAGGCATGTCGCTGACCCAGCAATCCTACTTTATGCTGGCCACGATGGTGATCGCGGTGCCAACAGGCATCAAAATCTTCTCCTGGATTGCCACGATGTGGGGCGGCTCGATCGAGTTCAAAACACCCATGCTCTGGGCCTTTGGCTTCCTGTTCCTCTTCACCGCTGGTGGCGTAACAGGCATCGTGTTGTCTCAGGCTGGTATCGACCGCGCCTATCATGACACTTACTACGTGGTCGCTCACTTCCACTACGTGATGTCGCTCGGCGCCGTCTTCGCCATCTTTGCGGGGGTTTACTTTTACCTGCCAAAGATGTCGGGCCGCATGTACCCTGAATGGGCGGGCAAGCTGCACTTCTGGGCCATGTTCATCGGTGCAAACATCACATTCTTCCCGCAGCACTTCTTGGGCCGCCAGGGCATGCCGCGCCGTTATATCGACTACCCAGAGGCCTTTGCCTTCTGGAACTACGTGTCGAGCTGGGGCGCGTTCCTGTCCTTCGCCTCCTTCCTGTTCTTCATCGGGGTGATCGCTTACACATTGGTCGCTGGCCGCCGTGTGACCGAGCCGAACCCGTGGAACGAATATGCGGACACGCTGGAATGGACCCTGCCCTCCCCACCACCCGAGCACACGTTCGAGACCCTGCCGAAGCAGGAAGAGTGGGATAAGGCGCATCACTAACGTGCCGATCCAGCACATAGACCTTTCAGGAAGGGCCTCGGATTACCCCGAGGCCCTTTCTTCTTCCGATCATGCGGATGCGCCGCTCTGGCGTGTCTTGCTCTATCCGCACAGATCCATGAACGCGAAAGGCTTCGTCTGGGTCATCGCGCTTCTGGCAGGCGGTCTTGCCATTCCGCTTTTTGGGGTATTTGGCACCGCCGTGCTTTGGGGGGTGCTGCCCTTTCTGGTACTAACAGTCTCGGCACTTTGGTTCTTCATCATGAAAAACTACAAAGACGGTCAGATTGTCGAGGAGCTTTCGCTTTGGCAGGACGAAATCACCCTTGTGAGGGTGGACCCGAAAGGCCAGAGACGAGACTGGTGTGCCAACCCCTATTGGGTGCGTGTTGCCGAGCATGACGAGCCCGTGAAACACTACCTGACCCTGAAAGGCGGTGAAAGGGAAGTTGAGCTGGGCGCGTTCCTATCCGCCGATGAACGGCTCGACCTGAAACGCGACCTCGAAGATCGGCTTCGCGCACTTAGCGCTTAGGCGAGCCGCGCCTTCACCATCGGCCCGACCGCACCAAAGTCGAGCTGGCCTGTGTATTTGCCCTTGAGCACGCCCATGACCTTGCCCATGTCGCGAATGCTTTCGGCACCGGTCTCAGCAATGGCCGCATCAACGGCGGCTTCTGTTTCAGCCGCATTTAGCTGCGCAGGAAGGAAATCGTTGATCACTTTGATCTCCGATTGCTCCTGAGCGGCGAGCTCAAGGCGCCCGCCCTCTTCATAAGCCTTGGCGCTCTCTTGCCGTTGCTTCACCATTTTCCCGAGGATCGCCAGAATCTCGGCATCGCCAACTTCGCCTCCTTCGGCGCGGAGTGCGATGTCACGGTCTTTGATTGCTGCGTTTATCAGGCGCAGCGTCCCGAGACGGCCGGCATCCTTGGCTTTCATAGCCTCTTTCAAAGCATCAGTGATCTCAGTGCGTTTGTCCTTGGACATGAGCGCGGCCTTTGAGCTGTTTCACGAGCGCCGGGTTTTAGCGATATAAACCAAGGTTCACAAGGCCTGCAAAACCTGTCTTGAAACATCGGCAAAAGGGGGTGCAAAGCCGTTGACCTCCCACGCTGCGCCCAATAAACACAGTGAAATTTTGCCTTTCAGCCATTGGGGGATGCGCCATGCCCGAGACACCAACCGCCTGCCTGGTTCTGGCTGACGGCACAATATTCTACGGCAAAGGATTTGGGGCCACGGGCATCTGCGTGGCCGAGCTCTGCTTCAACACGGCGATGACGGGCTACCAGGAAATCATGACCGACCCGTCCTATGCGGGCCAGGTGGTTACCTTCACCTTCCCGCATATCGGCAATACCGGTGTCACGTCAGAGGACGACGAGACCACCGATCCGGTGGCCGCTGGCATGGTTGTAAAATGGGACCCAACGGAGCCATCGAACTGGCGTGCACAAGCGGAGCTGACCGACTGGCTGGCACGACGAGGCCGTGTTGGCATGGGCGGCGTAGACACCCGCCGCCTCACACGCGCCATCCGCGCCCAAGGCGCGCCCCATGTCGCTATGGAGCACAACCCTGAAGGCAAGTTTGACCTTGAGGCGCTCATTGCCAAAGCACGAGGGTTCAACGGGCTCGAGGGGCTCGACCTCGCCAAGGAGGTCACCTGCGCGCAAAGCTACCAATGGGATGAAACCCGGTGGGCGTGGCCCGATGGCTTTGGCAAGCGGACCGAAAAGGGTCACAAAGTTGTTGCTGTTGATTACGGTGCGAAACGTGACATTCTGCGTTGCCTTGCCTCTGCGGGCTGTGATGTGACCGTGTTGCCGGCCACAGCTACGGCAGAAGAGGTCCTGGCCCATGAGCCCGACGGCGTCTTCTTGTCAAACGGACCTGGCGATCCTGCAGCAACGGGCGAATATGCCGTTCCAATGATCAAAGAGGTCTTGGAGGCCGATGTCCCGGTCTTCGGGATTTGCCTTGGCCACCAAATGCTGGCGCTGGCCCTCGGCGCAAAGACAATAAAGATGAATCACGGCCATCATGGCGCAAACCACCCGGTGAAGGACCACACCACGGGCAAGGTCGAGATTACCTCGATGAACCATGGCTTCACCGTTGATGCGCAATCGCTGCCATCGGGCGTGTCAGAGACACACGTTTCGCTGTTTGATGGCTCCAATTGCGGAATAGCTTTGGACGGCAAACCCGTTTTCTCGGTGCAGTACCACCCCGAGGCGAGCCCTGGCCCGCAAGACAGCTACTACCTTTTTGAGCGGTTTGCCGCCGCTATGGCGGAACGAGCGCTCGAAAAAGCGTGATGTTACCGAGCGCTACAGAGCGTACTTAACGTCGTTTTAACCACAGTTGTGGAAAGTCTACGCGGTGCATAACTCGTAGGCCCTTTCGCGCATGATCTCTACGTTATCGAGACCCCGTTCCCCCGGACCTGTCACGCTGCCAGACGCACCGCGTAGCCGCGGCAAGATGCGTCTGGGGGATATCCTTATTCGCGACGGCAGTTTAAGCCCGTCGCAACTCGCAACGGTTTTGGAAGACCAGAAAACATGCGACGCACCTCTGGGCGAGATCATTGAGGCCAACGGCCTCCTCCCCAAGGAGGAGGTCACGAGAGCGCTGGCGCGCGTTTATGAGACAAGCACCGTCGATCTCAATCAAGATCCGCCCGATCCGCGACTAAAGGACCTGCTCAGCGCGGAAGAGTGCATTGAACACAGGGCACTGGTCTGGCGCCGCGCAGGTGGGGTCACGGTTCTGGCAAGTTCCGATCCGCGAGGTGCAAAAATTCTTCTTCGGCGGATCCCTGAAATGATGCGCCCTGCCCGGATAGCGCTGTCGCAAGACGCAGCACTTCATCGCTCCATCTCGAAACTCTACGGACCAGAGCTCGCGCGCATGGCAGAGCAACGTGCGCCAGAAGCGCAAAGCTGCCGGGGCTGGTCTGGCACGCGCATGACCCTCGCACTGCTTTTGTTTTTGATCACGTTTCTCTTAGCGAGCCCGGTCCCATTGAACGAGGCCCTACTGTGGGTCGCGGTCAGCGTTTTGGTCCTGAACACGACACTCAAACTATTCTGTATGTTGGCAGCGCTCTTTCGAAAGCGCGAACGCGCCAGGGAAACAGACGAGGTTCTGCCTAAAATCTCGATCCTCGTACCGCTCTTCAAAGAAGCCAATATCGCCAATGCTTTGGTCGAACGGCTCAGTCGCATCGACTATCCGCCCGCCCTGCTAGAGATTTTCTTGATCACCGAGGCGGATGACACGGTCACGCAAAAAATGCTGGCGGGGGCTAAACTGCCAAAAGGTATGCGCGCCGTCACAGTGCCGCGCGGGACTTTGAAAACCAAACCACGCGCGATGAATTATGCGCTGGATTTCACCTCGGGCTCAATCATTGGCGTCTATGATGCAGAAGACGCGCCTGAACCCGATCAACTGCGCAAAGTTGCCGAACGCTTTGCAAGCGGCGGCGAAAAACTTGCATGCCTTCAAGGCATCTTGGGGTTTTATAATCCGCGCGCAGGTTGGCTGGCCCGCTGCTTCACCTTTGAATATGCAGGCTGGTTCCGGGTCATGCTACCGGGCTTGCAACGCTTAGGCTTTGCCATCCCGCTTGGTGGGACAACCCTCTTTTTCAGGCGCGACGCGCTGGTCGAGCTGGGCGGGTGGGACGCACATAACGTCACCGAGGATGCCGATCTTGGCATGCGGCTAGCCCGGTATGGCTATCGATGTGAAATGATCGAAACGGTCACGTTCGAGGAAGCAAACAACCGCCTCTGGCGCTGGGTCAAGCAACGCTCCCGTTGGCTCAAGGGCTATGCCATGACCTGGTGCGTTCACATGCGCAACCCGTTCAAACTCTGGCGTGATCTTGGCACATGGAAATTCCTTGGCTTCCAGCTGCTGTTTCTAGGCACGCTGATGGCCTTCTGCCTAGCGCCCGTTTTGTGGTGGGGCTTCGCGCATTTCCAGAGCGTCGGGCTGATCCCGCCACCGGCGGGGCTTGCGCCCGATGAAATCAGCACTCTCACAGTACTGTTCCTGGCGTGCGAAGGCGTGACGCTTGCACTCTTCCTTGCAGCGGGCATGAAGCTGCGCGCACGACCAAGCTTGCTCTGGGTCTTCACCCTGCCCGCCTATTTCATGCTGGCGACGCTTGCGGCCTATAAGGGCGTGTTTGAAATGATCCGCAAACCGTTTTTCTGGGACAAGACCGAGCACGGGGTCAGCCCCGCCGACGGCACGCTAGAGGTCAGCGGCAGCGTCGACTTTGAGCCGGGTCTCGAACGCGACGGAGAGATGGCTGCGCAGCGCCTCGCTGGCGCGAGCGGCGTCCCGCTCCTCCAAAGCTTTGACGATGGCGAAATGCTCATCGAGCGCAATCTCGCCGCGCCCATCCACAGCCAATGACGTCGTGGCCAATAGCGCCATGGACCGGTAGACCAGATCAAGCTGCTGAACGAGGTATCGGTTATGGGATGCGCGATGCAGCTGGCGGTGAAAGCGCCGGTTGGCCTGGCTCAACTCTGAAGGGTTGTCCAAAAGCTCACGATCCTTTTCAATCATATCGTAGAGAACTTTGATCTCTTCTGGCGCCGCATGTTGCGCTGCAAGCTCCGCTGCAAGGCCTTCAAGCGCCCCGCGCACCGTGTAAAGCTCCGCCATCTGGTCATGATCGAGCGACGCCACGACCAAGGATCGGCCATCTCGAGTCAAAAGGGATTGGGTTTCTAGCCGCTGAAGCGCCTCCCGGATCGGTGTGCGCGAGCCGCCAAACCGGGTCGCTAGCTCGCTCTCAACCAATCGGTCGCCGGGCTTGTAGACACCGACATCAATGGCATGCAGGATGGATTTATAGGTCGGGCTCTCCACCGGTTTTGCCATAATACTCTCCCCAAAACGCGTTCGCAAAACCTAGCGCGTGATCTTTTGTGACACAAGCACCTGTACGCTTTCCTTGACAGATCATTCGCATTAAACTCCGCCCAATGAACCAAGAGTTTGAACATGTTAGATCGTGGGTGTTCGACCTTGATCACACACTTTACCCGCCCCAAACCCGACTTTTTGATCAAATCGAAGCACGCATGGTCGCCTATGTGAAACGTGCCCTCAGCGTGGACCGCGCCACTGCCGACAAGTTGCGAGCTGACTATTGGCGCGAGCACGGAACGACCTTGGCCGGATTGATGCACCACCACAACGTGGACCCGGAAGATTTCATCGAGGATGTTCACGATATCGACTTCTCGGTCCTTAGTGCGGACCCGGATTTGCGCGCACGCATCACCGACCTCCCCGGTCGCCGTATCATCTACACAAATGGCGGTGCAGACTACGCCGAGCGCGTGCTTGAGGCGCGCGGGCTCTCTGGCATTTTTGACGCAATCTATGGCGTAGAACATGCAGATTGGCGCCCCAAACCCGAACGCGCCGCCTTCGAACGTGTCTTCGCACGCGACGGATTGGCCCCAGAACGAGCCGCTATGTTCGAGGACGACCCGCGCAATTTGAAAGTGCCACATGCGCTTGGCATGCGCACGATCCATGTCGCGCCAGCGCCGCACACAGCGGACCACATACATCACCACACCCATGACCTGAGCGGCTTTCTGGCGCAGGTCGTCCCTTAGCACTTGGAACATGCGCCCAGGCGGTTACATCTGAAATATGAAAACGGATTTCGATATAGTCGTCTCAGGCGGTGGTGTAGCCGGCCTGACAGCAGCCGCCCTTTTCGGCAGCGCCGGGTTTCGAGTGCTATGCGTGGACCCTGCGCCTCCCATCACAGAAAGGGACGCCGACGGTGCTGACCTTCGTTCGACGGCATTTCTGCAGCCCTCCGTTCAGGTGCTGGAACGGGCCGGTGTTTGGCATGGGCTGAACGCGCATGCGACCCCGCTGCAAACGATGCGTATCATTGATGCAGATGAAACGGGCCCTCGCAAGACCCGAGACTTCGATGCTTCTGACATCTCCGAGCTTCCTTTTGGCTGGAACCTACCCAATTGGCTTATCCGGCGGGAGCTGGTCGCGCGCCTCGAGGCGCTGGACACCGTCACCTTCCGCCCGGGTGTCAAAAGCGAGACCATGCTGGCACGGTCGGCGCTTGCAAAGCTGCGCTTGAGCTCCGGCGAAAGCGTGACCGCCAAACTGGTGATTGCGGCGGACGGGCGTGGCTCGGGCTTGCGCGACGGAGCCAATATCAGCGTCAAAACACAACGCTACGGTCAAAAAGCTTTGGCCTTCGCGGTCACGCATGACCTGCCGCATAACAATATCTCGACCGAAATCCATCGCACAGGCGGCCCCTTCACGCTTGTCCCCTTGCCCGACTATGAAGGCAAACCGTCCTCGGCCATTGTCTGGATGGAGGATGGCGCGACGGCACAAGCCCTCTATGCGCTCGATGAGCAAGACTTCAACACCGCCATGACCGAACGGTCCGCCCATGTGATGGGCGCATTGCGTCTCGCAAGCCGTCGCACGATCTGGCCGATTATCTCGCAAATCGCCGAACGCTTCTCTGCCCGCCGCTTGGCACTTGTTGCCGAAGCCGCTCATGTTGTTCCGCCTATTGGTGCGCAAGGTTTGAATATGAGCCTTGCGGATTTGCAGACGCTTCTCGATTTGGCCGCGATGCATGACTTGGGCGGCAGCGCCATGTTGGACGCCTATGACCGCGCGCGCCGAACCCAGGTGCGACTGCGCGTGGCTGGCATTGATCTGCTCAACCGGACTTCACAATCAGACATGGATTGGCTTCGAGAAATGCGCAGCTGGGGCATTGGCGTACTGCACGACGCCACCCCCATCCGCAAAACCGTCATGCAGATGGGTCTTGGCCTTAAAAGCTAAAGCACCTTGTCTGCGACGGCCTTGAACCGCGCCAATGTGCCCGGCACATCGTAAAGCTTGTCGAGGCCAAAAAGGCCTATACGGAACGTGCGGTAATCGTCCGGCTCGTCGCATTGCAGCGGCACGCCTGCCGCAATCTGCATGCCCTCGCCCATGAACTTGGAGCCATTCTGGATCGCAGGGTCCGAGGTGTAGCTGACCACAACACCGGGTGCGCCGAACCCGTCGGCGGCGACGGACTGAATGCCCTTCTCCTATGATGATTGTCCAGCAGGACATTGATTTTGTTTGATTTTAAATTCGGTA
>JAPORH010000015.1 GCA_026710325.1 Litoreibacter sp.
CGGGCGCTTTCAAGCCCAAAATCGAAGGCTATTTCGCCGTGAGTCGTGTACCGTGGGAATTTTGACAAATTATCAACATATTTCGCCTTGCTTCAGCCTTAGAATTGCCACGATCTCTGTTCGCAAAAGGCCTTGCGCGTGTGACATGGTGATGGTGAATGCTGACGCATGATGGATACCTACAACCCGCCCCAAGACCCGCTTGACGTGCTGTATGAGGACGCTGAGCTATTGCTGGTGAATAAACCTTCCGGTTTGCTCTCGGTACCGGGCAAGGGGGAGCATCTGGCTGATTGCCTGATTGCGCGGGTGCAGGCAGCCTTCCCGACGGCGCTTCTGGTGCATCGGCTCGATCGTGACACGTCTGGCGTTATGGTCTTTGGCTTAACCAAATCCGCGCAGCGTCACCTAGGCCTGCAATTCGAAAAACGGCATACAAAGAAAACCTATGCCGCGCTTGTGCATGGCGGGGTGGCCGAGAAATCGGGGGAGATTGACCTGCCCCTGATCGTTGATTGGCCCAACCGCCCTCTGCAGCATGTGAATTTCGAGACAGGCAAGCCGGCCCTGACGGAGTGGCGCCGTGGCGCGGTCAAAGATGGGGTCACGCGTATGCGGCTCTACCCTAAAACCGGCCGCTCGCACCAGCTAAGGGTTCATATGAAAGAACTGGGCCACCCGATCGTGGGGGACCCGTTCTATTCGGAAAACTGGCAGGATTTTCCGCGTATGATGTTGCATGCCGAAAGCCTGAAACTGCGCCACCCGCAAGGCGGGCGGCACATGGAATTCAAGGCAAAAACGCCCTTTTAGAGCCTTTTTGCTACGACAAATCGGCTTGGCGGTTTGACCGGGTAAGAGCCTGTTTCGATGATTTCGAACCCGGCCTTGGCGATCGCGTTTTCCAGCTGCTCGGTGGTGAAATAGCTGACCGTCGCCGGAGCTTTTCCGACGAGCTGCATGGCGGGGATAAGAACGCGAACCAATGGGTTGAATTGGCGAAGGCATGGCGTCTTTGAAATGAACAACCCACCCGGCTTCACCAGATTGGCGGCCTGTGCCAAGAAGACGTCCAGATCAGCGACAAGGTGCATCAGGTTAAACGCGGTGACCACGTCTGCTGCGCCCTGCAAGCCTTGCAGCGTTTCAGCGGTGGCCGTTTTGAAGGTCACGTTCTCCCCGCCTTTCAGCCGGGCTTCGGCCTGCGCGATCATGCCGGGGGAGATGTCCGTCGCGGTAACATGGGCGACATTTGGGCTCAAAAGCAGTGCAGTTGCGCCCGTGCCGCAACCAAGCTCGAGCACGTGGTCGCGCTCCGACAGGTGGCTGCGGACGCGTTCCAGCGATTGCTCATAGGCGTCCATATTCTTAATCGGGTCTTTGGCATATTTGGGTGCTATTCTGTCCCAAAAGGCGGCGGTGTCGGTCATTTCAAATCTCCTTTCCACCCTCAGATACCCATGCATTAGGCCTTTATAAATTGCCGAAATCTGGGGGTATGATATACAAAAATGCATGAACTGGCAGTCCATCACTTTTAACTGGAACCAGGCGCGCGCCTTTCTGGCAACCGCGGAGGAGGGGTCGCTCTCGGCTGCGGCACGCGCGCTTGGCATGACCCAACCCACCCTTGGACGACAGGTCTCCGCGTTGGAGGAGGAACTAGGTGTCACCCTGTTCGAGCGCGTAGGCCGCGCCTTGGTTCTGACCGATGCGGGCCACCAGCTGCTCGCCCATGTTCGGGCAATGGGGGAGGCCGCCAGTCATTTTTCCCTCACCGCGACAGGCCAGTCGCAGCAAGCCAGTGGGCATGTCGCAATCTCTGCGACTGATATTATGTCGGTCATGCATTTGCCGCAGATCCTAAGGCGGTTGCGCGACGCGGCGCCTGGGATCAGGGTCACTGTGGTGGCGCAGAACGAGATCAGTGATCTTCTCAGGCGTGAAGCGGATATAGCCATTCGCCACGCCCGTCCGACCGAGCCCGACCTCTTTGCGCGCAAAGTCGGGGAAACGACGGGCCATCTTTATGCGACAACCGAATACTTGCAGCGTGCAGGCTGGCCGCAAACCCCGGAAGAGCTCGCTCGGTGTACCTTCGTTGGCTATGATAATCATGCTGAATACGTGTCTATTATGGCCCAAAACGGCCTGCAGATCAGCGAAAGCAACATTCAATATGCTTCAGGACATGGACCTACCGCTTGGGGGATGATCCGCGCGGGGCTTGGCATTGGACCGATGAGCCGCGACATTGCGCAGCTCTCCCCGGATATGCAAATCGTACTCCCAGAGCTCGTTATTCCAATTCCAGTCTGGCTCATTGCGCATCGCGAACTGCACACCGCAAAACGTATCCGGGTGGTGTTCGACTTGCTCGCTGAGGAACTCGCAAAGCTGGTTTAGGTGGCGTGTTGACTTAGCTGTCCCAGGCGCTGACGGCTTTGACCTCGAGGAACTCTTCTAGCCCGAATACACCGCCCTCGCGGCCGTTGCCGGATTGCTTGTAGCCCCCGAATGGCGAGCCCTGCGCGAAGCCTGAGCCGTTGGTCTCCACCATGCCAGACCGGACCCGGCGCGCCACGCGGCGGCGCTTCTCCTGATCCTCGGTCTGGATGTAGTTGGTCAGCCCGTAAGGCGTGTCATTGGCCAGTTCAATCGCGTGCGCCTCATCCTCAAACGGCATGATCGACAGGACAGGGCCGAAAATCTCCTGTTTGTAGATTTCCATGTCTGGGGTCACATCCGCAAAAACCGTCGGGCGGCAATAGTAGCCGCGGTTCAGATTTTCTGGGCGGCCAACGCCACCAGCGACCAGCCGCGCACCTTCGTCGATGCCTTGCTGAATAAGCCCTTGGACCTTTTCAAACTGGGCCGCGCTGACGAGCGGGCCGATATGTTTGCCCTCTTCCGAGGCCGGCCCAACGACGGTTTTGTTCGCCATCTCGATCGCTTGCTCGACCGCCTGCTCATAGCGCGACGCCTCGACCAGCATCCGGGTGGGTGCGTTGCAGGATTGGCCCGTGTTGCGGAAGCAGCGGACGACCCCTTGGCTCACGGCTTTCTCGTTTGCATCGGCGAAGATGATATTTGCACCCTTGCCGCCCAGCTCAAGGCTCACGCGTTTCAGGGTTTCAGCCGCCGCGACGGAGATCAGCTTGCCTGCGCGTGACGACCCGGTGAAAGATACCATATCGACCTCCGGATGCGCGCTCAGTTGCGAGCCGACGCCTGGGCCATCCCCGTTCACCATGTTGAAGACACCCTTCGGAAAGCCTGCTTCATGGATGAAATCAGCAAACAGAATGCCCGACAACGGCGCGATTTCGGACGGTTTCAACACGGCTGTACAGCCTGTTGCCAGTGCAGGAATGGCTTTCAGCACGATCTGGTTCATCGGCCAGTTCCAAGGTGTGATCAATGCGCAGACGCCAATCGGCTCATATAGCGTGGCCTCGGTCTTGGTGAACATGCGGTCGAACTCGAAGCTCTCCAACGCCTTCAGGAACCCGCCCAAATGCCACGAACCTGCGCCAACCTGCTGCGCCCGCGCCAGGTCCTGCGGCGCACCCATCTCAAGGCTGATCGCTTGGGCCATTTCTTCAGCGCGGTCGTTATAGACCTCGGACAAGGTCTTCAGCAGCGCGATCCGCTCCTCTTTCGAGGTTTGCGACCACTCGTCAAAGCTTGCTCGTGCCGCAGCGACAGCGGCATTCGTGTCTGCCTCCGACCCGAGTGAGATGGTTGCGCAGACCTCTTCGGTTGACGGATTAATCACGTCGAAATCACTGGGCGCGGAAGGCGCAACCCATGCGCCGTCGATGTAGAAATTCTTCTGGTTCTTCATGGGGGGCCTCCCAAGGCAGTCCGATTTCTCGGCAACATGGGGGGACGCCAGTTCCAGCGCAACCACCAATTGCGACCGGCCTGAGCGCAAATCAGACAAAGCGCATGCAGGGGGATGCAAACCGGACGGCGCATGCTTATACATGGGTTAACCGATCTGCCAAAAAGGAGCTGCCACATGGCCCTTCGCATCAACGACACTATTCCAAATTTGTCTGTCACAACCGACCAAGGCGAGATTTCGCTGCATGACTGGGTTGGCGACAGCTGGGCGGTAATTTTCAGCCACCCGAAAGACTTTACCCCCGTCTGCACGACCGAGTTCGGCGCAGTCGCGCAGCTGGCGGATGAATGGGCCAAGCGCAACACCAAGGTGCTGGGCGTCTCCGTTGACGGGGTCGAGGATCACGTGAAGTGGAAAGCTGATATCGAGAAAGTGGCCGAAGCCAAGGCCGAGTTCGCCATCGTCGCCGATGACGGGCTGGAAATGGCGAAAGCCTTCGACATGTTGCCCTCCGAATACGTGCTGCCCGATGGCCGTACCCCTGCTGACAGCGCGACCGTCCGCTCCGTCTTCATCATCGGCCCCGACAAGCAGGTCAAACTGATGATGACCTACCCGATGACCGTTGGCCGCAACTTCGCGGAGATCATCCGAGCGCTGGACGGCCTGCAAATGTCCGCCAAAGGCGTGGCAACCCCGGCTAACTGGGAAGTGGGCCAAGACGTGATCGTACCGCCCGCCGTCTCCACCGAGGACGCGGAAAGCAAGTTCGGCACAGTGACGACCGTGCTGCCTTACCTACGCACGGTCAAAGCCCCGGGCTAAGTCACGTTGATAACAGGATGAGGCCGGTCCTAGAGAGGGCCGGCTTTTTTGTCCGCAGCTTGCTGATAGAGTGAGGTTATTCTGTACGACAGCGGTGATGAAGACTGCGCCGCTTCAAACCCTCGTTTTGTTACTCTGGCCCCAGTTAACATAATTCAAAAACTCTGGAGAGTGTCAAAGGTCGAGGCAAACCAGAGATTTCGTTGATGGTGATCCAAGAGGCCTTACAAACAAACTCTGTCATTTTTCTGACGTGCTATTGCTATCCCCTACGAAGAAAAACAAAAGCATCTTTGGCCGCCCTTCTTCGGGAGTGAAGACCATTCTTTGAGCGATACTGTCGCTGTCCGGGTCGGCCAAGTGTCGGGCATACGCTTTGTCCACTCCCCCACCAAGATCCAGAACTTCTCGCTCGTCTCGAAGAAAAAAATCCAGATATCGGCGTTTCTAAACGGCGACCATTCGCCCGGACTAATTATGTGACCAAACCTATCTAACTCGGAAATCGCTTCGAGAAAATCCGCGGGTGGCTGATAGAGCGAAATTGTGAAAGGGGGGTTGGAACTCAACGCGAACTTTGTATCCGCGAGAGTAGCGCTGGACAAAAATATAAAACATAAGGCAAGCAAAATTTTAGACATTTGCTCGGTCCCCGTATGACCGGACTTGCTGAGATTTTGGGTCCATGTGCCCATTTGCCTTCGCGACAAATACAATCACCCCTCGTCCCGCCATCTGTTAACAATTGGATACCGCCGGTCCAGCCAGAAGGCGCGGTTGGTCAGCCTTGCGCCGGGGGCGGATTGGAAGCGTTTGTATTCGCTGATGTAGATCAGGTGTTCGATCTTTTTGACGACCTCGCGCTCATGTCCGGCGGCGACCACTTCGGCCACGGATTGCTCCCGATCGACCAGGCGGTCGAGGATGTCGTCCAGCACCTCATAGGGCGGCAGCGAGTCCTCGTCCTTTTGGTCCGGACGCAGCTCGGCTGAAGGGGGTTTGTCGATGATGCGCTGTGGGATGACCTCCCCCGCCGGGCCCGCCATCCAGGGGCGGTGGTGGGCGTTGCGCCAGCGGCAGGTCTCGAACACCCGCATCTTGTAGAGGTCTTTGATCGGGTTATAGCCGCCCGACATATCGCCATAGATCGTGGCATAGCCGACCGCGACCTCGGATTTATTGCCCGTGGTCAGCAACATTTCGCCGAACTTGTTCGACAACGCCATCAGCATCAGCCCGCGTAGGCGCGACTGGATGTTTTCCTCGGTCACGTCTGGTTTGGTGCCTTCCATCAGCGGCGCAAGCGCCTCGGTCACGGCTTCCCGCGGGCCTGCAATTGGCACCGTATCAATCCGCGCACCGAGCGCGTTGGCGCATTCTGACGCGTCTTCGAGCGAGTGCTCGGATGTGTATTCCGACGGTAGCATGACGCAGCGCACGTTCTCTGAGCCAAGCGCGTCGCAGGCGATGGTGGCGACGAGTGCGGAATCGATGCCGCCAGACATACCCAGCAGCACCTTTTTGAACCCGGTCTTGCCCATATAGTCGCGCAAGCTTTCGACCATCATGCGGTAGTCGAGCTCCCACTCATCGGGGTGCACGTGTTTTTCGCCCGGGAGTGCGCGCCAGCCGTCGGTGGTTTCCTCGAAATCGACATGGACGATGGCCTCGTCAAAGGCGGGTAGTTGAAGGGCAAGCTCGCCGCCCGGGTTCAACACGAAGGAGCATCCGTCAAACACCTGATCATCCTGCCCGCCGACCATGTTGAGATAGACAAGCGGCAGGCCCGTCTCGACCACGCGGGAGACCATGTGGCCTATGCGAATATCGTGTTTGTTGCGGAAATAGGGGGAGCCGTTGGGCACGAGCAACATTTGCGCGCCGCTTTCTGCCAGCGTCTCGGATACGTCTTCGTGCCAGGCATCCTCACAAATCGGGGTGCCGATGCGCATTGGGTCGAGCGCGTAGGGGCCTTGGATCGGACCGCGCTCGTAGACGCGTTTTTCGTCGAATACATTAAAGTTGGGAAGCTCATGTTTGAGCACGCGGGTTGCAACCTTGCCGCCCTTCAGGATCGAATAGGCGTTATAGAGCTTGTCGCCCTGCATCAGCGGGTGGCCGATGCCGATGGCGGGGCCATCTGCGCAAGCCTGCGCCAGCTCATCGACCATACGCGTCGCATGTTCTGTGAAGGCGGGCTTCATCGCCAGGTCTTGCACCTGATAACCCGTCATGAACATCTCGGGCAGCGCGAGCATTTGCGCGCCAGCCTCCGTCGCCCGGCCCCAGGCGTCGCGCGCTTTTGCAGCATTGCCCGCAAAATCACCCACGGTCGGGTTCAACTGCGCAAGAGTGAGGCGAAATTTCTGGGTCATATGCGTCTTTCAAGCTCGTCAGTGCCACGTTCTAGCAGAGAGTGGCCGGAGGGAAAGGGGCGGCATTGCCGCTGCTTGTCACACCGGGCGAGTTCCATTAGGTTGCAGATATTAAAAATCGGGCAGGCCGAGGGACATTTCCGTGACGCTGAGAGTGACATTGACCGCCGCTATTTTGCTGGCCGCCGCCCCCGTTGTGGCGCAGGAGAGCGGCACCAAGCAATATGAAGACGGCGCGATCTATTCCGGCTCCTTCAAGGACGGCAAGCGCCATGGGCAAGGCACGTTCACCCTGCCAAGCGGGTATGAATATACCGGCAACTGGGTCGACGGGGAGATCAAAGGCCAAGGCACCGCCCGCTTCCCGAACGGCGCTCTCTATGAAGGGCAGTTTCTGGCGGGCAAACCCGACGGCTTCGGCAAGATCATCCTTGCTGATGGTGGCACCTATGAAGGCGATTGGGCCGACGGGGAAATCAACGGCCGCGGCATCGCCAACCTGTCCAACGGCACGCGCTATGAGGGGGAGTTTCGCAACGGCCAATACCACGGCACTGGATTGCTGATGAGCCCCAACGGCTACCGCTACGAGGGCCAATGGGTGGCTGGCGTCAAGGAAGGCAAAGGCAAGATCAGCTTCCCCGATGGCGGCACCTATGAGGGCGGCATGAAAGCCGGCAAACGCCACGGCGAGGGCGCGTTGGTCATGCCCGACGGGCTGACCTATGTCGGTGGCTGGGAAGATGACCAGAACCATGGCCAAGGCACGCTGACTCTGGCCAATGGCGATGTGTATGAAGGTGAATTTGTTGCGGGCGCCCGGCAAGGGCAAGGCAAGCGGACCTACGCGAATGGCGATGTTTACGAGGGTGGTTTTCTCGAAGATTTTCGCCATGGGGAGGGCACGCTGACCCGCGTGGACGGGTTCAGCTACTCGGGAACATGGACCGCGGGGCGCATTTCGGGCCAGGGCAAGATCACCTACCCTGATGGCACGGTTTATGAGGGGGCGTTGGAGAATGACGTTCCCAACGGTATGGGCAAGATGACCTATACGGACGGCTCCACCTATGAAGGCGGCTGGGTCAATGGTGTCAATGAGGGCGAGGCTATCGCGCGCTTCGCTGGGGGCGCGGTCTATGAAGGGACCTTTGTGAATGCCAAGATCGACGGCCTCGGCACCATGACCTACCCCGACGGGTTCCGCTATGAGGGGGAGTGGCGCGCAGGACTGCAGCACGGGCAGGGCAAGGCAACCTATGGCGATGGCTCTGTCTATGAGGGTGGTTTTGTTGATGGGAAACGCGAGGGGCAAGGCAGCTTAATTCGGCCTACTGGGTACAGCTATGTCGGCGAGTGGAAGGCCGATCAGATCAATGGCACCGGCATCGAGACTTATGCCACCGGCGACGTCTACGAGGGCGAGCTGGTCAATGGCCAACGCTCCGGCCGGGGGGTGATGCGTTACGTAAGCGGTCCGGTGACGAGCGGCGGCTGGGAGCAAGGGCTTTTGACGCAGCCCGACCCCGAAGTCGAAGAAGAAACGGGCGAAGCCGCGACCGAGTAGCGGCTAAACCGCCTCGCCCGCATCGAGCTTTTCGAGCCAAGCGGCGGCTTCCGTCAAAACCGTGTCCTTCCGCTCATCCCCCATCCGGTCCCAGGTGCGGTACATATTCCCCATGCGTGGGTTCTTGGAAAACCGGTCGCGGTGACGGATCAGGAAATCCCAGTAGAGCAGGTTGAACGGACAGGCATTCTCGCCGGTTTTGTCCTTCACCTTATAGGCGCAGCTTTTGCAGTAATCCGACATGCGGTCGATATAGGCGCCGGAGCTGACATAAGGTTTCGACCCCACAATCCCCCCATCTGCAAACTGGCTCATGCCAATGACATTGGGGGCCTCAACCCATTCATAGGCGTCGGCGTAAACGGCGAGATACCATTCATGCGCCTGATGCGGGTCTATCCCTGCCAGCAGCGCAAAGTTGCCGGTCACCATCAGACGCTGGATGTGGTGGGCGTAGGCCTCCTCCTGCGTTTGGCCGACGGATTTGGAGATGCAATTCATCTTGGTCTCCGCGCCCCAGAAAGCGGCGGGCAGGGTGCGGGAATGCTCCAGCACGTTGCGGGAGGTATAGTCCGGCCCCTCAAGGAAGTAGATGCCACGCATATACTCCCGCCAACCGATGATCTGTCGGATGAACCCTTCGACCGCGTTAATCGGCGCGTGGTTGTCTTTGTAGGCCTGCTCCACCTGTTGGCAGACATCTAACGGATCAAGAAGCCCTGCATTGATGTAGAAGCTGATGGTCGAATGGTAGAGGAATTTCTCGTCATTCATCATTGCATCCTGGAAATCGCCAAAATGCGGCAGGGCGTAGGTGATCCAGCGGGTGAGCTGGCGCTGCGCCTGTTCGGCATCAGTGGCGAACCAGAAGGGGTGCAGGTCGCCGAAATTGTCGCTGAAACGGTCCTCGACGAGGGTTAGAACATTCTCAACGGTCTCGTCCGGGGTGAACTGCATCGGGCCGGTGTAGTTGATGGATTTCGGCGCGGCTTTGCGGTTGTCATGGTCGAAATTCCACTTCCCCTCGACCGGCTTGTCACCCTCCATCAAAAGCCCTGTTTTGCGGCGCATGTCGCGGTAGAACCATTCCATCCGCAGCTCTTTGCGACCTTCGGCCCAGTCCTCGAACTCTTTGTGTGAGGCGATGAAGCGGGTGTCTTGCAGCTGGGTGATCGTCAGCGGGCAGTCGTTTAACGCCTCGATGAGCCGCCATTCGCCGGGCTCGGTTGCTAGGACCTCTTTCGCCCCATGTTCTTCCGCGCGGCGGATCAGCTCGCCGGTGATCGAGCCGGTATTATTGGGATCGTCAAGCTTGGTATAGGCGACCTGCCAGCCGTCACTTTCCAGCTTGGCCGCGAATTTGCGCATGGCGGCGAAGATGAAGGCGATTTTCTTGGGATGGTGCGGCACGTAAGACGCCTCATCCGCGACTTCTGCCATGACAACGATGTTAGTGCCTTTGTCGGCTTCTGAAAGCGCAGGTAGGGTCGGAGTCAGCTGATCACCCAGCACCAAAACGAGTTTTACCATGGGATGGGCGTGCCTGCGTAATCAAAGAATTGTCCGGTTTGGTCCGTCGTCAGGCCATCCATGACCGCGATCAGGTTCTGCGCGGCTTGGGTGGCCGGGACGGTCTTGTGGTGGCCTGCATATTTGGCCGTGAACGGCGTCTCCACCGTGCCAGGGTGCAGCGCCACGCAGATCGCCTGTTTATGAGTACGCGCCAGCTCAATCGCCGCGCCATGGATCAACTGGTTGAGCGCCGCTTTCGAGGCGCGGTAGCTGTGCCAGCCGCCGATTTGGTTGTCGCCTATGGAGCCAACGCGTGCCGATAGAGCTGCAAACACAGCGCGCCGGTCGCGGGGTAGAAGCGGTATGCAGTGTTTCAGCACCAGTGCCGGGCCCATGGCGTTGACGGCAAATTGCTGCGCCAAAGTGACGGGTTTGAGCGCTTTGACGGTTTTCTCAGGTTCCCCGCCTGCAGTAAGCGATCCGGTCGCCACGAAAATCGTGTCGAATGTGCCGTCGAGCCGCGATAGGTGGTGTTCGATACTGGCCTCGTCGGTGACGTCTAGCCCGTCTTGGCGGCGCGACAGGGTCACGACCTCTCCGTCCAAAGCCTCCGCGATGGCGGAGCCTATGCCGCCCGAGGCGCCGATAATCAGATGTCTGCTCATCCCGGCCCAAATATGGCCGAAGCCACTCGGGTCAAATGAAAAGGCTTTTCTTTTGAGGCGCGCTTTGTAATATGCCGCGCATGAATACGGTTCAGCATATTGCCCCTTTGGGCCTACTGCTTCTTAGCCTGCGCTGAGCGTGCCTTCCGGCGCGTGCCGCTCAGTGCAGACCAGCGCCGGACCAAATCAAAGACACGCTAAGAGACTAGACCCATGACAGATAAAAACCGCGTTGTGATTTTTGACACAACTTTGCGCGACGGCGAGCAATCTCCGGGCGCGACCATGAGCCACGAAGAGAAGCTGGAAATTGCCGGTCTTCTGGACGATATGGGCGTCGACATTATTGAAGCGGGTTTCCCGATTGCTTCCGAGGGCGATTTTGAAGCCGTTAGCGAGATTGCAAAAAACGCCCAAAGTTCCGTGATTTGCGGGCTGGCCCGCGCCAATTTCAAGGATATCGACCGCTGCTGGGAGGCTGTAAAGCACGCCAAAGCCCCCCGCATACACACTTTCATCGGCACCTCGCCCCTGCACCGCGCCATCCCGAACCTGACCAAGGATGAGATGGCCGACAAAATCCACGAGACCGTCTGCCACGCCCGCAACCTGTGCGACAATTTGCAGTGGTCACCCATGGATGCGACCCGGACGGAGTGGGAGTATCTTACCCGTGTGGTCGAGATCGCAATCAAGGCAGGGGCCACGACGATCAATATCCCCGACACGGTTGGCTACACCGCGCCGAATGAGAGCGCGGATTTGATCCGCCGTCTGATCGCGGAGGTGCCGGGCGCCGAAGAGGTGGTGTTTGCTACGCATTGTCATAATGACCTTGGCATGGCCACGGCAAACTCGCTGGCCGCAGTGGAAGGCGGCGCGCGGCAGATCGAATGCACGATCAACGGGCTGGGCGAGCGCGCGGGCAATACCGCGCTGGAAGAGGTGGTGATGGCTATGAAAGTGCGCCACGATATCATCCCGTTCACCACCGGCATCGATACGACCAAGCTCATGAATATCTCCCGCCGGGTGGCGGCGGTTTCGGGTTTTGCCGTGCAGTTCAACAAGGCCATTGTCGGCAAGAACGCTTTCGCGCATGAGAGCGGCATCCATCAGGACGGCATGCTGAAAAATGCGGAAACATTCGAGATCATGCGCCCCGAGGATGTGGGCCTGACGGAAACCAATCTGGTTTTGGGTAAGCATTCCGGCCGTGCGGCACTACGCTCGAAATTGGCCGACCTGGGCTACGAGTTGGGGGACAATCAGCTGAAGGACGTCTTCGTGCGCTTCAAAGCGCTCGCTGACCAGAAGAAGGAGGTCTATGACGAGGACCTCATCGCGCTGATGCAAGTCGGCTCCGACGTCGAGGACCGCATCCAGTTGAAAGCCATGAAAGTCTCTTGCGGGATGGATTTGGAGAAACGCGCTGATATGACCCTCAGCATCGATGGCGAGGAGGTTTCGACATCGCAAACCGGCGACGGGCCGGTCGATGCGGCGTTTAACGCGGTCAAGGCGCTGTTCTCGCACCGCGCCCGGCTGCAGCTGTATCAAGTGAGCGCGGTCACCGAAGGCACAGACGCGCAGGCGACCGTGTCGGTGCGGCTAGAGGAAGACGGAAAGATCGCTACCGGCCAATCGGCGGATGTAGACACGGTAGTGGCGTCGGTGCGGGCTTATGTCGATGCGCTCAACCGGCTTCTGGTGCGCCGCGAGAAGACCGGCGGCGACACGCCGGAAGTGTCGTACAAGGACGCTGGCTAAGTCTATTTTAAAATTGGGAAGCGCTTGAAAAATCAGCGCGTCCCGTTGCATGGTTACTTTATTGTTAACAAGGGATAAGTGAACCATGACCAAACGACTTCTCACTTTTTTTATTGTTTTGATGTTTGCCTCTGCCGCGCAGGCGGCGACGGTCATTTACGACGATGGTAATTTTGGCGGCAGCTTTGATGGCGACGATCTGGGCGTTTTGCAAAACGGGTTAAGTCTTGTGCGTGGATCGAATGACGGTACATGCCTTGCCGACCCATCTGGGAGCGTTTCTTGCGAAGAAACCGTGCCAACAGACAACCTACAATCGCTATTCCATTTCTCGACGCTCGCGGGAAGCCGTATCCGCTCTATCACGATTTCCGCTGGTGGTTTCGGGCCATCGACGCTCGGCACGAGCTATTTCTTTGAACTGCCATCGGTTCCGATTTTTAACGCCGCTGGCGATCAAATTACCGATGATACCCCGTTCTTCAGCGACGGGCTTTTCATTGGGGAAAGCGATGAGTTGTTGCAGCAAGCAAATAAGCGGTTCCTCTTTCCTGAAAGTGAGCCGGAGATACCTTTCGTCGGCCCCGGACCGTTCAGCTTCTTTGTTTTCCAAGGAAGTTCAGAAGATGCGGGGCGGTTTGGCGTGCAATGGCAAGTCTTGATTGATGTTGCGCCGGCGCCCGTCCCTCTGCCTGCGGGTATGCCGCTTCTGGTCGCGGCATTAGGCGTTCTGGGGTTTGCGAGAAGGTTCCGCAGGCTGTCTTGATCCAAAGGAGCGCGCGTTCCGCGCGCACTTTTTTCTATGGGCGCTTTTGGATGATGTGAGCCACTCATTCATCTGTTACGCCTATGGACCTGTCACGCGGCCTCCGGCGGGGATATTTGTAAAGCAATGAAGCCTAGGCGAAGACTGCTGAGAGGTTTCGTGCGGCCTCGGCTGTGCTGTAAGGCGCGTTCACGATGAACATTCCTGATCCGACCATACGGTGGCCTTCGCGCACGGGCGGGAATTTGACCTCATGGCGCAGCGTGCCCGGCAGGCCCGCGCTTTCGAGCTTGCCCAGCATTGGCACATGCGCCCCGCCTGTCAGGATCGGGTACCAAAGTCCGATGACGCCCACATTCCATTTGCGGTGCAGTTTCAGGATTTGTGTCGGGATGGTTTCGTAGTCCGATTTTACCTCATAACTGGGGTCTATGAGCAAAAGGCCTCGGCGCGGCTCTGGCGGGGCGACTTTGTGGGCCATCGCGAAACCGTCTTCGTGGTGGCATTTGGCTTTATGCGCCATGACCTCGGACAAGGCTTTGAACTCCTGCGGGTGAAGCTCTGCCAAATGGAGGCGGTCGCCTTTTCTAAGCAAGGTTGACGCAAGGAGGGGTGAGCCTGGGTAGGCAGTTGGTCCATGAACCTCCCGGATCTTGGCCAGCGCACGCAGGTAGGGGTGCTCGGCCGGCAATTTGGCCTCGTATCGCTCAATCCCGGCTGCGGCCTCGCCTGTTTTGAGCGCCTCGGCCGTGTCGAGATGGTAGAGCCCGCGCCCGGAATGCGTCTCGAGGTAGCTGAGCGGTTTGTCCTTCTGCGTCAGGTAGTCAAGCATCGAGGCCAAAAGTGCGTGTTTGTGCACATCCGCTGGGTTCGCGGCATGGAAGATATGTTGGTATGACAGCATACACACTGATGTAGCCTAGTGACCTTGCGCGGAATAGCGCCTTTTTCCCTGCCATGATCCCTTTATACTTGGCATTTAGGCTCTTATAACGTCTGCCAAGATTGGGGGCGGCTTGAGTCGCCGGGGCACATAATCATAAGAGCAGGTACAAAAGCAGATGGCTTTTCTTTCGAGTATCTTTTCGTCGGATATGGCGATTGACCTCGGCACGGCGAACACGCTGGTCTATGTCAAAGGGCGCGGTGTCGTTTTGAACGAGCCGTCCGTGGTTGCTTACCACACCAAGGCGGGCCGCAAAGAGGTTCTGGCCGTAGGCGAGGACGCCAAACTGATGCTTGGCCGGACGCCCGGCAGCATCGAGGCGATCCGGCCAATGCGCGAGGGCGTGATTGCCGATTTCGACACGGCCGAAGAGATGATCAAACACTTCATCCGCAAAGTTCATAAGCGCTCCACCTTCACCAAGCCCAAGATCATCGTCTGCGTGCCGCATGGTGCGACGCCCGTAGAGAAACGTGCGATCCGGCAATCGGTGCTGGGCGCGGGTGCGCGCAAAGCGGGGCTGATCGCGGAGCCGATTGCGGCGGCGATTGGCGCGGGCATGCCGATCACCGATCCAACAGGAAACATGGTTGTCGATATCGGCGGTGGCACCACCGAAGTGGCGGTGCTGTCTTTGGGCGACATTGTGTACGCGCGCTCTGTACGCGTCGGCGGCGACCGGATGGATGAGGCACTGGTTAGCTACCTGCGCCGGCATCACAACATTCTGGTCGGCGAAAGCACGGCTGAGCGGATCAAGACCTCTATCGGCACGGCGCGTATGCCTGATGACGGGCGCGGGTCGTCGATGCAGATCCGCGGGCGTGATTTGCTCAACGGCGTTCCGAAAGAGACCGAAATCAACCAGGCGCAAGTGGCTGAAGCCTTAGCGGAGCCTGTTCAGCAGATTTGTGAGGCGGTGATGACCGCGCTGGAAGCTACGCCACCAGATTTGGCTGCAGATATTGTCGACCGGGGCGTGATGCTCACAGGCGGCGGCGCTTTGTTGGGCGAGCTGGATTTAGCGTTGCGCGAGCAAACGGGACTGGCGATTTCGGTGGCCGATGAGAGCTTGAACTGCGTGGCGCTCGGCACTGGTAAGGCTTTGGAATATGAAAAACAGCTACGCCACGTGATTGATTACGAGAGTTGATGGCGCGGGCCCTTCGCGCGAAGGGCGTCATGGGCTAGACTTGCGCCCGGCAGAGGCTGAGGGTTCGGCGTTTTGGCAAGAGACAGGCAATCTCAGGAAGAATACACCCGCCCGGTCAGGCGCATCCTGATCGGTATGACGGTATTCGTCCTGTTTGCGATTTTCGCGCTTTGGCGCATCGACAACCCGCGGGTCGAGCGCTTCCGCGCGGCGATTGTAGACCAGGTTGTTCCTTCTTTTGACTGGGCTTTGGTGCCTGTGACCCGCTTTACGCGCATGATCGAGGATTTCCAGTCTTACGCCCGGATTTATGAGCAAAATCAGGAGCTTAGACGCGAGCTTCAGCAGATGAAAAGCTGGCAGGAGGCCGCGATCCAACTGGGGCAGGAGAACGCGCGGCTTTTGGACCTCAATAAGGTGCGGCTGAACGCGCAGCTGACCTTTGTCACGGGCGTGGTGCTAACGGATAACGGCTCGCCCTTCCGTCGCTCGGTTTTGCTCAATGTCGGCGCGCGGGACGGCATAAAGGATGGCTGGGCCACGATGGACGGGCTGGGTCTGGTGGGTCGTATCTCTGGCGTAGGCGAACAAACCTCGCGCGTGATCCTTTTAACAGATACGAACAGCCGTGTGCCGGTGACGATTCAGCCGTCGGGGCAGAAAGCGTTGCTGATTGGGGACAATACGCTCGCCCCGCCAGTTGATATTGCTGACAACCTGGAAGACGTGCGCCCCGGTGACCGGGTGGTCACCAGCGGTGACGGCAAGGTTTTTCCGGCCGATATTCTTGTGGGCCAGATCGCGCAAGGCCCAGGCGGGCGGCTGCGAGTGAAGCTTGCGGCTGACTACGGGCGGTTGGAGTTTTTGAGGGTCTTGCGGACACCGGTTGCGCCAGAGATTACCACAACAGGGGGCTTGATCGCGGCAGACGAGCCTCTGGCCCTGCCGGCCGAAGAACTGAGTGCGGAGGGCAGCGATGGTTGATCCGATTACCCTACGCCGTTACCTGTATCGCGCGCTCTTTCTGTTTATCTGCGCCGTTTTGATCTTTCTCAAATTGCTGCCGCTTACGACCGAGCCACGCAGCATTCCAGGCCCGGACCTTTTGTTTTGCCTAACCGCAGTCTGGATTATGCGGCGTCCCCGCTGGGCACCTGTTGGATTGATTGTGCTGGTGCATCTGCTCGCGGATTTGTTGTTCATGCGCCCGGTCGGGCTGTGGCCCGCATTGGCGCTTTTGGGATATGAATTCATGCGCAGGCAAGCCGAAGGGTCGACCGAGCTGTCACCACTTGCCGAAATTGCACTTGCGGGCATCGCCTTTACCGCGATTGTGACAGCCAACGCGCTGTTTTTGACGATTGTCGGAGTGCAACATCCCGGTGTTTTTGCAGCGGTTTTGCATGTTTTGGTCACGCTTTTGGCCTATCCTTTTGTCATGGCATTTTGCGTTTTCGTGCTGCGGGTGCGCAGGCGAAGGCCGAGTGAGCTGGATGGGAGCGTGGTAGCATGAGGCGTTCGCCCAAGGATTCAGAAGAAAGTCTCGGCGTTGTCAGCCGCCGTGGATTGATCGTGGGGGTCGGCATGGCGACCTTTGCGACGTTGCTTGCAGGCCGCATGCGCCAGCTGCAGGTGAAAGAAGCCGACCAGTTCCGTCTTCTTGCAGAGGAAAACCGGATCAATATCCGATTGCTCCCCCCTGCACGCGGGCAGATCTTTGACCGAAACGGGCTGCTGATCGCTGGCAATGAGCAGAATTATCGCGTGACCATCGTGCGCGACGAGGTGGACGACCCGGAAGCGACGCTGATGAAGCTGAGCCGGCTTATTCCACTGACGCGTGAGGATATCGACGAGATCCTGGAGGAGATGTCGAAGCGCTCCCGCCTCGTGCCGATCACGGTCGCCGACCGTTTGAGCTGGGAAGATGTGAGCCAAGTGGCTGTGAACGCGCCAGCGCTTCCGGGCATTACACCGGAATTTGGCCTGAGCCGGTTCTATCCCCGCAGCGACGACTATGCGCATATCGTGGGCTACGTGGGGCCCGTGTCTGACTACGACCTGAGCAAGTTGGAAAACCCTAACCCGCTGCTTCAAATTCCGCGTTTTCAGCTCGGTAAGACAGGCGTTGAGACGAAGTTGGAGGACGCGCTGCGCGGCAAGGCAGGCACCAAACGGATCGAGGTGAATGCCTCGGGCCGCGTCATGCGGGAGCTTGGCCGGGACGAGGCGACAAAGGGTGAGACGGTGCGGCTCACCGTGGATACAAGGCTGCAGAATTTCGTTCAGGCCCGGTTGGCGGGCGAAAGCGCTGCGGCGGTTGTAATGGACGTGACCAATGGCGATCTGATGTCGATCGGCTCTGCTCCCGCCTTTGACCCCAATAAATTCGTGCGCGGCATCTCGGTTGCCGACTATCGGGAATTGACAGAGAACAAGTACCGCCCGCTGGCCAACAAGGCAGTGCAAGGGACCTACCCGCCGGGGTCCACCTTCAAGATGGTGGTTGCACTCGCGGCGCTAGAAGGTGGTTTCATCTCTCCCACCGAAACCGTGTACTGCCCCGGCCATATGACTGTTTCTGGACGGAGGTTCCATTGCTGGAAGCGTGGCGGGCATGGTCATATGGACCTGCGCAATTCGCTCAAACAATCCTGCGACGTCTATTACTACGAACTCGCACAGCGCGTCGGCGTTGACCGCATTTCCGAGATGGCGCGCAAGCTGGGTCTTGGCGAAAGGCATCCGATCCCAATGTCCGCTGTCGCTGGCGGCTTGATGCCAACCCGGGCTTGGAAAGCGGCAAACCGGGGCGAGGATTGGTTGATCGGCGACAGTTTGAACGCCTCAATCGGGCAGGGCTTTGTGCTGGCTTCACCGTTGCAGCTTGCGGTGATGACCGCCCGGCTGGCGACGGGGCGGTCGGTGACGCCGCGCTTGATTCGGGCCGTCAATGATGTCGAAACACCAAGCCAAGGCGGGGAGCCTTTGGGGATCGCGACCTCGTCGATGAACCTCATCCGTGACGCGATGTTCTCGGTCAGCAATGAGCAGCGCGGGACGGCCTTTGGCACACGCATCGCAGACAAAACGCAACGCATGGCGGGCAAAACAGGTACCAGCCAAGTGCGCAACATCACGGCCGCTGAACGGCGCGCAGGCGTGTTTCGCAATGAAGACTTGCCATGGGAGCGGCGCGACCATGCGCTTTATGTGGGCTACGCGCCGCATGACAAGCCGAAATATGCGATCTCGGTCGTGGTAGAGCATGGCGGAGGCGGGTCGCGCGCCGCCGCGCCGATTGCCCGCGATATCATCCTGGCTGCGCAAAATGACGGCATGCCGCCGTTGAGCGCCTACCCCGAGGCGCAGCGCGCACGCATCCAATCCGCGCTGGAAGAACTGCCGATCAGTGACCCCGATGACGGGCCAAAAGTGGTGTCCGAGGCATGAGCTATCTCGCCTATAACCACCAAACGGTGCCGACCGGGCCGTCGAAGCTTTTGTATTTGAACTGGCCGGTTGTGCTGCTTTTGACGGCAATCGCGAGTGTTGGGTTCCTGATGCTTTACTCCGTCGCCGGCGGCTCGATGAGCCCTTGGGCAGAGCCGCAGATGAAGCGCTTTGGGCTAGGTCTTGCTGTCATGTTCATCGTGGCCATGATGCCGATTTGGTTTTTGCGCAACATGGCGGGGCTCGCCTATGCGGTCTCGGTCCTGCTGTTGGTGATGGTTGAGTTTTTTGGCGTCACCGGTATGGGGGCGCAGCGGTGGATTGATTTGGGGTTTATGCGGCTGCAACCGTCGGAGCTGACCAAAATCACCTTGGTGGCCTTTCTGGCGGCCTATTACGACTGGCTCGACGTCAAGAAAGTTTCCCGCCCGATCTGGGTCATCATTCCGGTGCTGATCATCCTGGTGCCGACCTATCTGACCTTGCGCCAGCCGGACCTGGGAACCGCGTTGTTGCTGCTTTTCGGCGGAGCAGGCGTGATGTTTTTCGCAGGTGTCAGCTGGCTCTACTTTGGCGCGGTGATTGCGGCAGGTGTCGGGCTTGTGGCCAGCGTGTTTCAATCGCGGGGGACCGAGTGGCAATTGTTGAAAGACTATCAATACCGACGGATTGACACGTTTCTGGACCCATCCACCGATCCTTTGGGCGCGGGCTATCACATCACGCAATCCAAGATCGCGCTCGGCTCAGGTGGCTGGACGGGCCGCGGCTATATGCAAGGCACGCAGTCGAGGCTGAACTTCCTGCCGGAGAAGCACACTGATTTCATCTTTACGACGCTGGCCGAAGAGTTTGGCTTCCTGGGCGGGCTGTCTTTGCTGGCGCTTTACATGCTGGTGATCGTGTTCTGCGTGGCCTCCGCACTGACGAACAAGGATCGGTTTGCCTCGCTCCTGACGCTTGGCATCGCACTCACCTTTTTCCTGTTCTTCGCTGTCAACATGTCCATGGTGATGGGGCTCGCCCCGGTCGTAGGCGTCCCGTTGCCGCTGGTCAGCTATGGCGGCTCCGCTATGTTGGTTTTGATGCTTGGATTTGGCCTGATGCAATCGGCCCACGTTCACCGCCCAAGATAAGGTTCCCCCATGATCAATGTGTTGTTTTCCGCCAATGAGGGTTGGGAAGAATATGGTCCAGCGTTACGCATAGCTTTTGCCAAGGCCGGTTTGGACTGCGATTTGCGGCAAGAGTTTCCGCCAGACGTGGTGGATTACATTGTATTCACCCCCAACGGGCCGGTGACCGATCTGCGCCCCTATACGAAAACCAAAGCGGTGCTGGGGCTATGGGCGGGTGTCGAAGCGATCGTTGGCAATCAGACCCTGACCCAGCCGCTTTGCCGTATGGTCGATCATGGGCTGACCGAAGGGATGGTGGAATGGGTGACGGGCCATGTGCTGCGTCATCATTTGGGGATGGACGCCCATATTCATGGGCAAGACGGGGTCTGGCGCAAAGGCGCGCCGCCCTTGGCGCGGGAGCGCAAGGTTTGCGTTCTTGGTTTGGGCGCCTTGGGACAGGCTTGCGCGGCGCAGCTGGCATCCCTGAATTTTGAGGTTCATGGCTGGGCGCGGAGCTTGAAATCGGTCGCGGGAGTGACGTGCCATGCAGGTGAAGCGGGGTTTGATGATGCGCTGAGCGGCGCGGATATGGTGGTACTTTTGCTGCCACAAACGCCTGCGACCACGGATATCCTGAACGCACGCACGCTTGGTCTTTTGGCGCCCGGTGCTGCGGTGATCAACCCCGGGCGCGGGCCGCTGATTGACGACAATGCGCTGTTGGCCGCGCTCGACAGTGGGCAGATTGGTCACGCGACTTTGGATGTGTTCCGGGTTGAGCCATTGCCTGCGGAGCATCCTTTTTGGGCGCATCCCAAGGTGACGGTGACCCCTCATATTGCCTCTGAAACGCGGGCCGTGACTGCGGCCGAAGTGATTGGAGAGAATATCCGGCGCGGCGAGGCTGGGGAGCCGTTCCTTCACTTGGTCGATCGCGACGCAGGTTACTGACCGGCTAGAGTCTTGGTGGTTTTTCGGGATCCATACCTGGGGCTGATGGGGCATTTGGTTTTTCGGGCTCCGGAAGGTCGAAACGCAACCCTGCTTTTGCAAGCTTTGCGGCCATCGGGTTGGAGGCTGCGAAGAAGGCGACATCGAGCGCGCCTGCTTCAACACCACTGAACACCAGCGCTTCGTTCACAGCGCGGGCGAGCGCAGGCTCGGCCCCCGGCAATGGGTTGATGAAAGCCAGCATATGGCTTTGTGCGCCACCTTCGTAGCGGACAGCGCAAAGGTAAGCGCTGCGCGCGAGGCCGGTCGCCAAAGCGAGTTTGGTGTCCAGGGCTGTGAGCAGAGGTTCGGGGATGTCTGTTGGCGAAAAGAGCTCTTCCGGTTTGGCTTCGACGTCTTTTGGGCCGTGTCCCAGGGTGTTGTTGAGCCATGTGATCGCAGAACCCGGAAGGATGATCGAGGACGGCGCGACTTCAAGATTGAGGCCGAGGCCGAGCCCTTCATCGCTGAGCATCTGTGCCAAAGCCCGACCCGACAACGCGGCATAGGGGGCGCCGCCCGCGAATTCTGCCAAACGCTCCTCCCGATCAAAGGCGAGGACCAGAGTGCCGTCTTCAAGCGGGAACAGCTTCGGGCTGATTTGCGCGTCCGCAGGCTCCGTTTCGAGCAGCAAAAACAGCTCCGCATCAGCGAGCCGTTCATAAAAACGCAGGCGCGCCTCATCTGATTTGTCCATGTCCGCATGGGCGTGATCGAGCGGGGTCATTATCTTCCAAGCGTTTTTTGAACGGCGGCTTTGAGGGCGGGTAGGGTTTCCGCCTCAAACCACGGATTGCGTCTCATCCATGCGGTATTGCGCCAGGAGGGGTGAGGCAAGGGAAAGACACGTGGCGCGTGGTCGCGCCAACCCGCGACTGTTTCGGTGACCGGGGCCTTCCGGCCAAGGTGCCAATTTTGCGCATACCCGCCAATTAGCAGGGTGAGTTCGATCTCGAGCAATTGCTCCATGATCTGCGCGCGCCACGTTTTGGCGCAGATCGCGGGCGGTGGCAGGTCAGCGCCTTCGGCATTGTAGCCCGGAAAGCAAAAGCCCATGGGAATGATCGCCAGTTTGGAGCGGTCATAAAACGTCGCTTCGTCCATCCCCAACCAGTCGCGAAGCCGATCGCCCGAAGGGTCAGTGAATGGCTTTCCGCTTTCATGCACACGCGCCCCGGGCGCTTGGCCGGCTATGAGGATGCGTGCGCCTTTGGCGAACCAGACGACAGGGCGCGGGGTGTGTGCAGTTTCGGTTGCGGCGAACCGGTCGGCACACAGAGTGCAGCGCGACAGATCAGAAATAAGAGTATCGAGGCCCATATGGCCCAAGCTAGCGGATTGGGCCGCGGAGGGAAGAAAATGCTTGCATCAGTTTTATATTTTTATATTTGTAGAAATATGAAAAAGTTTGATGATCAAGAAATCTCCCTTGTCGAAGCCGCGAGCGCCTATGCCGCGCTTGGATCAGAGCAACGCTTGGCGCTGCTCCGGCAGCTGACGCGTGCGGGCGAGCAAGGCAGCACTATCGGGGCTTTGGGCGAAGCCACCGGGCTGAGTGGCGCGAACTTGACGCATCATTTGAAGATCCTCGCACAGGCTGGCTTGATCGTTCAAACGCGCCAAGGGCGCTCGACCATTTGTGCTGCTGCCGACTATGCGACCTTCAAACGATTGAATGATTTCCTGATGGCAGAATGCTGCGCTGATTTGGAGCAAGACCATGGCTGACCTGACCCAATCTCCGTCTGTTGCGGCCCGCCTGCGAGACCTGCCAAAGGTCTGGCTGCTGATCGTGATGATCCCGGTCCTGCTTTTGATCTTCGATCCGGGCCAGCTTTGGCCGACACTCGAATTCACCGCCAAAGCCTTTGGGCACACGGCGATCTTCATAACATTCGCGGTTTTGGCGATCGGCTACCTGAAAGCCACTGGCGCAGAGGCGGTCGTGGCCAAGGCGTTTCAAGGGCGTGAGACGCGGATGATCTTTCTGGCGGCGGTGCTTGGGGGGATGTCGCCCTTCTGCTCCTGCGAGGTCATCCCATTCATCGCCGCACTTCTCGCTGCGGGCGCGCCACTATCAGCGGTAATGGCCTTCTGGCTGGCCTCGCCCTTGATGGACCCGGCGATGTTCTTGATCACCTCGGGCACTCTTGGGATTGAGTTTGCGATTGCCAAGACGGTCGCCGCGATCAGCCTTGGGTTATTCGGTGGGTTTGTTGTGAAAAGCTTCGCGGGCTCGGCCTTGTTTGCTGAGCCGTTGCGCGCAGTTTCTCAGGGCGGCTGCTGTGGATGCGGCTCGCCGTTCAAAGGGACACCCGTTTGGGCTTTCTGGGGGGAGTCAGATCGGCGCGAGGTCTTCCGCGACACGGTGTTGGAGAACGCGCTTTTCCTCGGGAAATGGCTGCTTCTGGCCTATATGATTGAAAGCCTGATGCTGACCTATGTGCCGGCGGAATGGGTCGCCACAGTGCTGGGCGGTACCGGGTTTGGCCCGATCCTGCTGGGTGCTTTGGTGGGCGCGCCTGCCTATATGAACGGCTATGCCGCTGTGCCGCTGGTAGATGCGCTTTTGGCGCAAGGGATGAGCAATGGTGCCGCGATGTCCTTCATGATCGCGGGCGGCGTCAGTTCGATCCCGGCCGCAATTGCCGTATGGGCATTGGTCAAGCCAAGGGTGTTTGGGGCCTATCTGGGGCTTGCCCTGGTCGGGGCAGTCGCAGCCGGTTTGGCATGGAACCTTATTGCCTGAGGCGAAATTGCGCGCATTTCTCGTGAAAACGGCTCTGTATCAGCTAGATTTGATTGATAAGTGGTCCCGACGCGGGCCATAAGGATGTCAGCTTCTCCCGTAGACCAAGCAAAAAAGCACAAAACGGGTGGTGAGCAGGACAGGAACAGGCATACCGGATGATCGAGTTCAGAGAGGTCAGCAAGTCCTTTTGGACGGGCACGCAGCGCAAGGTGATCCTTGACCGCGCCTCTTTCCGGGTGGAGCTCGGACACTCGATCGGAATACTGGCGCCGAATGGCACCGGCAAAACCACCGTGATCAATATGATGGCAGGGCTTGAGAAGCCGGATGAAGGGGAAATCATCCGCACCTCCCGCATTTCCTTTCCGCTAGGGTTCATGGGTGGGGTCGTCCCAAAACACACTGCGACTGAGAATTGCCGCTACATCGCGCGGCTTTATTCGCTGGACCCTGATTACATCGAAGCGTTTTGCCGTCACTTGTGCGGCCTTAATGAATATTTTGACATGCCCGTCGGCACATATTCGCAAGGTATGCGTGCGCGCTTTACCTTCGCATTGATGCTGGCGCTGGAATTTGACATCTACCTGATCGACGAAGGGATGCCGTCGACCACGGATGTTGAATTCAATCGCAAGGCCGGCAGCATCCTGCGCGAAAGGCTGAAAACAGCGACACTGGTCGTGGTCAGCCACCAAGCGGAAACGCTGGAAAAATTCTGTCGCTCGGCAGGTGTGCTCCTTGGGGGCAAGCTGCATATGTTCGACACATTGGAAGAGGCGAAGAGGCTCTATGAGTACGAAACCCAAGGCTAGAAAGTTCCGCATCAAGCGCGACGGCACCGCAGCGGCCCTGGCGCCCGATCCAAATACGACCGCCGAACCACAGGACCAAGAGGTCGAGAGCCTGTTTACTCCGCCGACCGATGATGGGTTCGGGGCCCAGACTTTCCCGTCTCGTGAGAGAAAGGCCCAGCCTTCCGAAAAAGCGCCCGCCGACGAGCTGGAAGCTATTAAGCGCGAAGGGCTGACGGGGCGGCAGCTCCGGATGGCGCGGCGCGTGGCGCAGCGACAAGGGCTAACGCCAAGTTCCGATTTCGACGCCGTGCGGCAGCTGCGGGCCAAAGGGATTGACCCGTTCAAGCGTGCCAACATGCTCGAACTTGTCCTGACAGACACCCAACCAGATACAACTGCAAAGGCGCCCGGCGCCGCAGCGCCTGCGCCCGCACCTGCCCCGGGGCGCGCGCTGTCACCTGCGGTGCAGAAACCTCAGCTCCCTTCGACAGAAATCAACACCGCCTCCGATCAAGCGATGGAGGTGATGAAAATTCAGCGCGACATCGCCAAGCGCCGCCGCAAGCGGGCGATGCTGCTGGCCGCACGCCTGTTTGTATTCGTGCTGCTGCCGACCTTTGTGGCGGGCTACTATTTCTACAAGGTTGCAACGCCGATGTATGCGACCAATTCCGAATTCGTGATCCAGGCTGCTGATAGCCAAGGTGGCGGCGGTGGGTTAGGTGGTGGGCTCCTCTCCGGATCGCCCCTGTCCAGCAGCCAGGATTCAATCACAGTGCAAGGGTATCTACAGTCTCGCGACGCCATGTTGCGGCTGGATGCAGATGAGGGGTTCCGTGCCCATTTCAGCCAGGACCATATCGACCCAATCCAAAGGCTGGACGCAGACGCGACGCAGGAAGCAGCCTATAAGAAATTCGCCAACAGCGTGAAGATTGGCTACGATCCGACTGAAGGCATCATCAAGATGGAGGTGATTGCCGCCGATCCCGCGACCAGCGCGCAATTCTCCAAACAGCTCATCCAATATGCTGAAGAGCAGGTCGACCAACTGACAGCGCGCAAACGTGGCGATCAGATGGAAGGCGCGGATCAAAGCCGCAAAGAGGCCGAACAAAAAATGATCGACGCGCAGGTGCGCATTGTCGAGCTGCAGGAAAAGCTTGGCGTGTTGAGCCCTGAAAGCGAGGTTGAGGCCGTCTTTGGGCAGATCACGCAGCTGGAATCTGAATTGCTGACCGAACGCATTTCTTTGCAGCAATTCCTCGCAAACCAGCGCCCGAATGAGGCGAAGGTTTCGGCCTCCGAGAACAAGATCGCCGAGCTCGAAAAGCTCATTGATGAAAAGCGCGCGCAGTTGACCGAAAGCAATTCAAACTCCGGCTCGCTGGCGCGTATATCCGGGGAGCTTTTGGTGGCCGAGGCCGATCTGGAAGTCCGCCAAGGTCTATTGGCTCAGGCGGAAGCTGCTTTTGAGGCGGCAAGTCTCGAAGCCAACCGTCAGGTACGATACTTGTCGGTTGCCGTCAGTCCTGTTGCGCCGGATGAGCCGACCTATCCGCGCTCTTTCGAGAACACGATCCTCGCCTTTTTCATTTTTGCGGGCGTCTATCTGATGGTCTCGCTCACCTCCTCCATCCTTCGCGAACAGGTTTAAGCGCTAATGAAAACTGTAAGCTTTGGGTCGGTGCAGGCCTCCAACGACCTGCCCCTGACCGTGATCGCTGGCCCCTGCCAGCTGGAAAGCCGCGACCACGCGCTGATGATTGCCGAAGCCATGGCGAGAGCCTGCGCCGATGCGGGAGCGGGCTACGTGTTTAAGGCGAGCTACGACAAGGCCAACCGCACATCTGTTTCTGGCAAGCGCGGCCTTGGAATCGAGGAGGGGTTGCGCGTTTTGGCCGACGTCAAGGCGAAGCTGGGTTGCCCGGTGTTGACCGATGTCCATGCGCCTGAGCAATGCGCGTCCGTGGCCGAGGCTGTGGACGTGATGCAAATTCCTGCCTTCTTGTCGCGCCAAACCGATCTTTTGCTGGCAGCCGGCGAAACCGGTGCGGTGATCAATATCAAGAAGGGCCAGTTTCTGGCGCCATGGGACATGCCCAATGTGATCGCCAAGGTGGAGAGCACCGGCAATGAGCGCATCTTGTTGACCGAGCGCGGGGCCTCTTTTGGCTACAACACGCTGGTGGCGGATATGCGGTCGCTGCCGACCATGGCCAAGACCGGCTACCCGGTAATCATGGACGCCACTCATTCGGTGCAGCAGCCGGGCGGTCAGGGTGGATCGTCCGGCGGGCAGCGTGAATTCGCGCCCGTCATGGCTCGTGCGGCGGTCTCGCTTGGCATTGCCGGTGTGTTTATCGAGACGCATGAAGACCCGGACAACGCACCCTCAGACGGTCCGAACATGATCCCGCTGGATCAAATGCCAGCGCTCGTGGCGTCGCTCATGCAGTTTGACGCGTTGGCGAAGGAAAACCCCTGCCGGGTCTAGCGCGCGGCGAAGGAAGAGCGGACCTTGGCGGCCCATTTGCCATTTTCGCTGGTGATCACCCATAGCGAGCGGAACCGGGCGATTTCCTTGGAACTCGCGTCATAGCGCACCACGGCAAGGTCGAAATGAACCTTGTCATCGGATGCGTCCACGACACGGATATCTTCGAATGCGGAATGGCTCCACTCGCCGCCCGCCCGCGCGCGGAAATCGGCGAAGTAGCTGTCAGGGGTCTCCCATGTTTTCAGGGTGACGCCGCTCAAGCGGAAATGCGGGAAATGTAACGTCGCAGAGATTGCCTTCGCGTCGCGCGCGTTCAGCGCGGTGATATGCGCGTCTAGAACGGCACGCGCCTCTACGATTTTTTGATCAAGCGTCATTTTCAAGGTCCCACGGTTCAAACCCGTAAAGTTGTTCAGGGTTTGTTACCAGAATTTGGTTTGAAAGCTCTGGCCCTGCCCAGTCAAACAGCAGATCGGCCAACGCGCCATCATCGGGCACATCACCCGGGAGCGCCGGATGGGGCCAGTCGGTGCCCCAAACGAGGCGCTCCGGGTTTGCTTCGATCAATGCACGAGCCATGGGAGAGGCTTGTGTCCAGTCGTCGGGGGCTACGCGGTATGCGCCGGACAGCTTCACCCAAACTTTGTCACGCTCCAGAAGCTTCAGCAGGGTCTTGAACCTGGGTTCACTCAAGGCGGCGCCCGCAGGAACGTGGCCCATATGGTCGAAGACGACCGGAACGGGGAGGCGGTTGATCAGGTTTTCGAGATCCGGAAGCCGGGCGACATCAGCCAGCACTTGAAGGTGCCAGCCAAGATCGGCGAAATGCCGGGTCAGGCGGTCAAGATCTTCGACTTCTGCGCCGCTTGAGAAGAGCAGGTTCGCCCGCGCGCCGACCGCGCCGAGTTTGGCCATCCTTTGCAGCTCTGATACCGGCGTGCCCGCATCGACCACCACCACGGCCCTCATGTTCGGATCGCCGACTTGCGCCTCCAGCATCGTTCGGTTGTCGGTGCCATATACGCTAGGCTGCACGATGACGCTTCGGCTGAGACCGAGGGTTGTTTGCAGTGCGCGGTAGGCTGAAAGCGGGGCCGGAGCGGCGGTGTAGCTGCGCCCGGGCACTTGGCCGGAGGGCGGCGCGAAGACGTGGAAGTGACAGTCGCAGGCGCCTGCTGGCAAGGCGTTCTTTGGCGCCGAGCATGCGGGCAAAGGCGGTGCGCAGAGCGGCGGCTCAGTCATTGGCGAGAGAGGCGAGCATGGCCAGAACCTCCGCCCGCTGCGCATCAATTGCAGGGGCATCGCTGGAAGGCGGATAGGACGGCGTGCCGTTCAGGCGGAACGGAAGGGTGGGGACGTGTGTCCCGTCCGGCAGCTGCTGGACGAAGCCGCGTGCGGTGATGTGCTCTGACGCAAGCGCTTCGGGCAGGCTGCGCAAGCGCGCGCAAGGTACGCCCGCCTTTTGCAGGATGGGTTCCCAGTTTTCCGCGCTGTTTTTCATCAGCTCGACCTGTAGTTCTTTGGCAAATGCTTCGGCATTGGCGTTCCGGGCCGGGCGTGTGGTGAAGCGGGGATCGGTCAGCCAGTCTTTCCGGCCAAGTGCTGCGGCGAGGTTGTGAAAATGCGACTCCTCATTCACGCCCAAAGACATCACGCCTGATTTGCACGGAAAGCTCCCCGCACCGGGAGAGCGGCTATTAGCCAGATTTCCCCGACGCTGCGGCGCGTTTCCGGTGCGCAGGTAATCGGTGACCGTCGAGCTCATCAGCGCGAGCCCGGTCTCCAACATCGAGACGTCGACGAAGCCGCCCTTTCCTGTTTTGCTGCGTTCAAACAACGCCGCTGAAATGGCGAAGCTCGCGGCCATCGCGGTGCCATAATCGAGCACGGGGGCACCGACGCGGATGGGGCCGCTCTCAACGGTGCCTGTCGCCTCCATCAAGCCGCAGCTCGCTTGGATGTTGACGTCATAGGCGGCGGTGTTTTCTTGTGGGCCGCCGCGTCCGTAGCCCGTCATGGCGCAATGGATCAGATGTGGGTGCTGGGCGCGCAGCGTGTCCTCGTCAAGCTTCAGCCGTCGCATCGTTTCGGGGATATGGTTCTCGACCAGTATGTCCGAAGCACTCAGAAGTTGGTGGAATATTGCATGATCGCCTTCATCCTCCAGATCGAGCGCGATGGACATCTTCCCCGCGCCCTGGGTCATGTAGGAGGTACTCATGCCATTCGCAGCGGCGTCCTTATCCGTGCCACCACGATGGCGGATTGCATCGCCGCGTGACGTTTCGACCTTGATCACCTCAGCGCCCAACAGCCCGAGGTAGTAGCTGCAGGCAGGACCTGCCAGCACATGGGTGAAGTCGATAACGCGCAGACCGTCGAAGGGTTTCATCCTATGTTCTCAGCTCGCTCCCGGGTGTCTCCAAAAGAAGCTATTGCAGGGCCTGGCATAAAGAAACCAAAATGAAACGGCTAGCTTATAAGGATTTTGTATGCCTTCAATCAAATCGCTCCGCGTGTTTGTGCTGACCATGGAGCAGGGGTCGTTGACACTTGCGGCGCAATCCATGCATATCAGTCAGCCTGCTGCGACCCGACTTCTTATGCAGTTGGAGGAAGAGTTTGGCGCGCAGCTGTTTTTTCGAGACCGAAAGACGCTTACCCCAAGTCGGGAAGCAGAGATGTTCTACCCCGAAGCCTCCCGCATCTTGTCGTCCTACGAGGAGCTGCCTGCGATCTTAGCCGCCCTTAAAAATGACGACACGGTTCCATTGAAAGTTGTCGGGCAAACCCGGTGCAGTTTGGGTTTGGTGACGCCAGCCATTACGCAGTTGAGCCAGGAGAATCCGCAGATTGAGATCCATCTCGACGTCCATAAACGAAGGGAGCTTCGTTTGCGAAAAATCTGGGACCGGTTCGATGTTGGCGTTTTCGCAACCCCGCTTCACGTAAGCTTTGCCGAGATACGTTATTCTAGGAAAGTGGCGTGTGAGGTCGTGGTTCACAAAAGCCACCCTCTTGCAAAGAAAGAGTTATTATCGCCGGGTGACCTGAAGACCGGCGACTACATAACAGTAAAGCACGCGCAGCAGGGGCGCTCCGTTGCGGGAGAAACAGTCGCGGGATCAGACCTGGATATCCCCGTAAAACATGAGGTTTCAAACGCGTTCGCCGCTGTGAGCCTTGTAAGGCAAAGGGTCGGGTTTACGATTACAGATCGTTTCGCGGTTGACCCTTCGCATGTTGAAGAACTTGCGTTCATACCGTTGAATCCCGCACCTACTGTCGAATACGCCGTTTGTGTATCGGAGGACACTCGAGAACATCCAATGACCGAACGCCTAATCGAAAAACTGGTCTCTATTATGGAAACCGTTCCAAAGGCATAGCTTCATAACTTTTTTGCATGTGAAATTCCGAATAATAAATTGGACAAATGTTTTTGGACTCGGCAGGTTACTCGGCAGGGTACGCTCCAACGCAAGAAAGTCGGCATAGACTGACGGCGGGAGAGCTCAACAGTAGCCCGTAGGGAGAAAGAAATGAAACTGAAGAACGCAATCGCGGGCGGCGTGGCCGCTCTCGCAATGGTTGCTGCTGGTGCAGCAGTCGCAGAATATCCAAGCAAACCCATCAAAATCATGGTTGGCTTCTCAGCCGGCGGCGGCACAGACACGACCGCGCGCGGCTTTGCATCCTACATGCACGAAGCGCCATCCATGAACGGTTTGCCTGCCTACATCGTGAACCTGCCAGGTGCATCCGGCCAGAAGGCTGCATCTGCCGTGCTGGACGAAGAGCGCGACGGCCACACGCTGTACATGATCAACATCGGTACTTTCATCGCAGGCGAGCTCGCCAAAGGTGAAGAGCGTCCGTACCACATCCCAGAAGACTTCGTGAACCTGGGCTGCGCCTCGCAGCTGGTGACATCCTTGCAGGTGCACACGTCCAACCCGGCTCAAACCGCGGAAGAGTTCATCGCGAACGCGAAAGCCTCCGGCGAAGAGATCACTTGGGGTACCTCCGGCGCAGCAACCATGCACGCCACCATCGGTCACGTCTTCTTTGACGCCCATGGCATCAAGCATAAGAAAGTGCCGTTCAAAGGCGGTTCCAACGCGCGCGCAGCGCTTGTGTCCCAGTCGGTTGACGCTGTGTTCGGTGGTGTGAACACGATCCCTGGTTTTGAAGCAGACATCCGCCCACTGGCCTCCGCCGGCGCTGAGCGCGACCCAACTGCGCCTGACCTGCCAACCTTTGGCGAAACCGGCACCGACGGTTTGGGCTTCACCGGCCTGATGTGCCTGTTTGCTGCGAACGGTGTTCCTGACGAAGTTAAGGAAGACATCGGCGCGGCCATCGAGCACATCGCAGGTGTAAAAGGCTATCAGCGTTACATGGGCAAGAACTCCATGGGTGCGTTCTACACCAGCGGCGACGACGCCACTGCTGCACAGAACGTGATGTATGACGTGATGGGCCCAGTGGTCGCGAACATCATCGCGAACCAGTAAAGCTGTGATCTAACGTGGGGGCGAGCGCATCTTGTCGCTTGCCCCTTCTTTATTCGGGCTTTTTTCGCGACGGGCCTGAATACAAAAATCCAAGCATGTCGACAGGGGGGCAGCATGGGCGACCATGACTACAAGATCAAAGTGGAATATGGCGTCAGTGCCGTCGTTTTGTTGATCGGCTTTTTCTTTCTTTACCAGTCTTTCACCATCCAGACCTCTAGCGAGTCGGTCGGGCCACGGACAATGCCCTTGATCCTCGCACTTGCTACGATTTGCTCGGGTGCATACCTCGCGTTCCGCGCATTCACCGGCAAGACAGGCGATTTGAAAGACGGGTATGGTTTCCTTGAAAGCGACGTGACCCGCATTTTCCTGGTGGTCGGATGCGGCGCGCTCTTCGTCGTTTTGTTCTGGGCATTTGGTTATTTCACCGCCTTGGTGTTCACCTTCATCGCCATGCTGTTCACCTTCGGGGTGCGCAACTGGCTCATCATGATCCCCGGTTCGATCATTCTGGCCATCGGGTTTCAGGCGGTCTTCATGGGCATCATGCTGCTCAATGACCCGAAGGGGGCGCTGGTTGATATGCGCCCATACACCAACTGGATCACTGGCGCGCAGTAGGAGGGCACGGATATGACACAGCACAACAACCTCTGCGCCGGACTCGAGGCGTTCTTTGCGGACCTTGGCTTCCTGGCGATCTTTTTCGACATTTCCTGCGGCTTCGTGATTCTATTCAGCGACCCGTTTGCAATCTTCTTCGTGGTTCTCGCCGCCTTTATCGGCATCGTCTTCGGCGCGCTGCCGGGTCTCACCGCAGCCGCTGCCATCGCGATGATGCTACCCATCCTGATTGCCTACAATGACCAAATTGGTGCTCTGGCCGGGTTGGTGTTCCTCTATATCGTTGGCAAGTCCGGTCGCTATGGCGGCTCGATTGCAGCGATCCTGTTCAATACGCCCGGCACCGCCGCTTCGGCTGCTACGATGCAAGATGGCTACCCGATGACCCAGCAGGGTAAAGCGGGCAAGGCGTTGAAAACGGCGACCATTGCGTCAGCCTATGGCGACTATTTCGGGGAAATCGTGCTGATTTTCGGTGCGGTGGCGATTGCGACCTTCACTCGCAAATTTGGCCCGCCCGAAAATTTCGCGATCTACCTGATGGCCTTTGTGGTGATCGGCTCTGTGGTGAGCGATTCCGTGATCAAAGGTATTGTTTCGACACTGTTCGGCGGTCTTGTGGGTCTCATTGGCGAAGACGTCATCACCGGCCAGTTCAAGATGACAATGGGCATCGAAGAGCTGGAATCCGGTATGGCGCTTGTGCCGCTTTTGATCGGCGTTTTCGTGATCTCGGAGGTGATCATACAGGCTGAAAAGGCCGCCAAGGTGAAAATGGTAGCGATGGATGAGGACGGTGCGCTCGATCCGACCGCGCATTACTTCACCTTCGCTGAATTCAAACGCTGCATCCCGCTGATGTTCCGATCTTCGATCTACGGATCGCTGATTGGGATGATGCCGGGGCTGGGCTCTTCGGTTGCGTGTTTCGTGGCTTATGGCGAAGAGAAGCGCAAAGCCAAGAACAAGGACGAATGGGGCACCGGCATCGTCGAAGGGATCGCTGCGCCGGAATCGGCCAACAACGCGGTCTCGGGCCCGTCCATGATCCCGCTGCTGACGCTTGGCATCCCGGGCTCAACCATTGCGGCGGTTCTAATCGGCATGTTCCTGGTCAACGGGCTGCAGCCTGGGCCGACGATCTTCTCCGAAGACACAACGGTTCAGTACTTCATCCCCTCGACCATGGATTTCTTCGAGATCACGTCGCGCGAATACATCTTTGCGGTGTTTGCGGCGGGGCTTTTGGGGATCGCGGCCTATGCGCTTATCGGCTACTTCGCGGCGCCATTCATCGGGAAGGCGATTGCTATTCTGCCGACGAAATACCTGTACCCGTTCATCTTCATGACGGCGCTCGCGGCGAGCTATTCTTCGCGCGCGTCGATCTGGGATGTGGCTTTCGCACTTCTGTTCGGGGTGATCGGCTACGGGATGTGGCGCACCAATTTTTCGGCGGCTGCGTTCATCATCGCCTTTGTTCTGACCTCGAGCATGGAGGAGGCCTTCCGGCAATCCATGATCATCTCGGACAATGGGGCATGGGTGTTTTTGAACTTCGAGTATCAAGGCAAGTTCTCCTACGCGCCGATCTTCCTGATCATTGGGGCCGCGGTGGTCGTGTTCCGGTCCTGGTCCGCCTACCGGTCGAACGCGTCGTAGGCCAGAAAAGGGACACTGTGCCGGGATGGATCCTCGCCTAGGCTTCCACTTTCTCTTCGGAGCCATAGGCGGGACCGCCGCTTACTTTGTGGGCCTGCCGATGCCGTTCCTTTTGGGCGGGATTGTCGGGACCGCAAGCTTCGTGCTCGCCTATGAGCGGGATGGACGGGAGCTTCCTAAACTTTCCCGCTGGGTTCGGCTTTGTTTCGCCGCGGTGATCGGGGCCATGATCGGCTCGCGCTTCCTGCCCGAGCATGTTCCCCTTTTGCTGAAATTCTGGGTCTCGGGGCCCGCGATTATCGCCTTCATTTTGGTGGCACTTGGCGGCAACTACGCAATCATGCGCGGCCTCGGGGGGTATGCTAAGAAGGACGCGTTTTTCGCAGGGCTCCCGGGTGGCATTATTGACTCCGTGATACTTGCCGAGAAAGCCGGCGCAGATGTGCGCGTGGTTACTGCGCAGCATTTCATCCGGATCATTCTGGTCGTCGGGTCGGTGCCCCTGCTCTTTTGGGCTGTTGAGGGCGATGTGGTCGGCTCGGTCGCGGGGGAAACGCTGGCGCAGGGCCAATATGATGTCTCGGACGTTGCCTCGATTGTCTTGATTGCCGCGGCTGGTCTGTTTCTTGGCCGGCTTTTGCGCCTGCCGGTTGCGCACCTAATGGGGCCGCTTTTGCTCGCACTAGCGCTCTCGCTGGCCGGGGTGATCCGGATCGATATCCCTGTTTGGTTGCAACATGTGGCGCAGTTCATGTTGGGCGTGTCGTTGGGCGCGCAATTCTCAGGCCTGTCGCGTAAGATGCTGCTACGTGGGCTTTGGATCGGCCTTTTATCGGGCGCTTTCATGCTGGGGCTCGCAGCGGTGATCGCAATTCTATTGGGCTATGTGACGCCCGCGGGCTTCGGCGCGCTTTTCATAAGTTTTGCAGCTGGCGGGTTGGCCGAAATGAGCTTGATCGCACTGTCGCTGGATTTCAATCCGGTGGTGGTGGCGTTGCACCATTTGGCGCGGATTTTCCTGACCATCTGGATCGGCAGTTTCCTTTGGCGCTGGCTGGCGTCGAGGGAGGGGAAGAGTTGAGCGCCTGGTCCGCATATCGTGGTTTCGCGATTACGCTTGTTCCTGCCATTTTGGGTGGAGCCGCCTGGTCTAGTCTTGAGTTGCCATTGGCGTGGCTCATGGGTGCCGCCGTTGTTACAGGCTTTATCAGTTTCTATGGCGTGAATATTGAATTGCCAAAGCTGCTCTACCGCCCCTCGCTCGCGGTGATCGGGGCGGGCGTCGGGCTTACGATCACTCCCAGCGTTGCGGTTGAGATTGCGCGTTGGTTCCCGTTGATGGCGGCGATGGGTTTTGCGGGTGTTGTTTTGGCTGCGCTCTTGACGCCGTGGGTGGCGCGTCACGGACAGATAGAGGCATCTAGTGCTTTTTTCTCCCTCATGCCCGGCGGCGTCATTGAAATGGCCAATATTGGCGAGCCTCACGGTGCAGATCGCACAACCATTGCGACCTTGCATGCAATCCGGGTGGGGCTGGTCGTGGGTATCCTGCCACTAAGCCTTTACGCGCTGTTCCCAAGTACAGGCGTGGCGGGGGAGATCACGGTGCTGGGCCTATTACCTTTGCTTTTGGTTTTCGCGGTGGCCTTGGCGGGGGGCTGGTTTGGAGCATTGGTCAAGCTGCCCGCCTCATGGCTTTTAGGGGCGCTGATCGCGGTGGCAGCCTTGACGGCCAGTGGTGCGGTCGCAGGCGAGATTCCCTATGTGGTCATGGCGGCGGCACAAATGATTGTCGGCATCTCCCTAGGGTCAAAGTTCAAGCGTGAACGCATGCGCCGTCTGCCGCGCGCGATGGCCTTCGGCACGTTCGCATTGTTCTGCATCATCGTGATCATGGCATTTATCGGGATCGCCTTTAGCCGCGTTCTACCAATGGATGCGCCCACGATGGTGCTGGCCTTCTCTATCGGCGGGCTTGCCGAGATGGTCCTGACCGCCCGTTACCTTGAGCTCAACATGGCGATTGTCGCGGCGTTCCAGGCCGTACGCGCCGTCCTCGTAAACAGCCTTGCCGGTGCAATCTGGAACCGGCTTTCGAAACGTCTCACCTGAAAGGAGCGACCTCATGTCCGTGACCCTGAACGCCTTCGCCAATATGCCTGAGGGCACAACCATTACCGAGCAAGCCGCCCAATTTGTAGAAACAGTGCGCTTTGAGGATATACCCAAGGACGCGCTGCATATTGGCAAACGCTGTATTGTTGATGGTTTGGGTCTCTATGTCGCCGGTGCGGAGGAGCACTCCCTCGAAATTCTAATAGCCGAGGCACAAGCCATGGGCGGGCGAGAGGACGCAAACCTGATCAGCACGTCCGACAAGGTTCCGGCACCCATGGCCGCGCGCGTATTGGGCACGGCCGGTCACGCGCATGACTGGGATGACAGCCAGGTCAGCATCGATCCCGCGCATATTTACGGGCTGCTCACCCATCCAACGATCCCGCCGCTGACGGCCTCGATCATAATGGCGCAGGCGCGTGGGCCTGTTGCGGGCAAGGACTTCATGCTGGCGTTTCAGACCGGGTTCGAAGTGGAGTGCAAAATCTCAGAATGGATGCTGCCGCAGCACTACATGTCGGGCATGCATTCATCCGGCACGGTGGGCACTCTTGGCGCTTTTGCGTCTGCCGCCAAGACCATGGGGCTTTCCGGTGATAAGCTGCGTGCCGGATTTGGCATTGCTGCGAGCCTCGCAGCAGGCATCCGCTGCAACTTCGGTACTATGACCAAGCCGCTTCATGTTGGCCGCGCTGCTGAGAACGGGATCACGGCAGCTTTGCTTGCGGAGCGTGGCTTCACCGCCGACCCGCAAGCGCTGGACGGGCCATGGGGCTTCATGGCCGTACAAGGCGGTGGCTGCAGCGAGGAAAAGCTGGGCCAAGGCTTTGGTAAGACCTGGACCATCATCGAGCCGGGTGTGTCGATCAAACCCTACCCTTGTGGGGTTCTGACTCACCCGACCATTGACCTGATGCTGCGTTTGGTGACGGAGGCCGACATTCAGGCCGATGACATCGAGACGGTCACCGTGCATGCGGGAACCAACATCCTGAAACCTATCCGCTATCCGATTGCCGCCAACCATTTGCAAGCGAAGTTCTCGCTTCCAGCCGCTTTGTCTATGATCGCGCTCGCACGGCAGGCCGGCAAGGTGGAATTCTCCGACGCGTTTGTTGGCTCGGATGCGATGCAGGCCATGCAGCGTCGGATGCGCACTGAGCTTGACCCAGAGATCGAAGCGCAAGGCTTTGATAAGATGCGCTCGCGTATCACGATCACATTGAAAGATGGCAAAGAAGTCGCGGGCTGGGCCGATGAGCGCTACCGGGGCGGCCCAGAGAACCCGCTGACGGATGAGGAGGTCGAGGCCAAGGCCCGCTCCTGCTGCGCCGGTGTCTTGAGTGATGCCGAGCAAAGTACATTGCTTAAGACCGCATGGGGTGTGCTGGACTTAGAGGATGCTGGCACAGCCTTCTCTGGCTGCCTCAACGCGTCCTAAGCACCCGCAACACGCAGGCTTTCAAATGACACCATCGCATGCTTGGCATAGGCCGGGCGTGCGGTGAGCTTGGCGTAATACTCCGCCACCGCAGGCAAGTCAGACCGCTCGAAAGGGACCTCATAGTAACGGTAAAGCAAAGTGCCGAAGGCGATATCTGCCAAGGTCATCTCGGGTCCGGCGAGCCAGCCATGCCGGGCAATTTGCTTTTCAGCGATGGCCATAAGCGTCTTGAGGTCGTCAACACCTTTGGCGATTAGCGCATGGTCGCGGTCAGCCGCGCAGGTGCGGATCATTTGCCAAAATACCTTGTATATCACGGCTGGTGCGACATTGACCTTGGACCATTCCATCCATTGATCCACCGGCGCGCGCGCTGCAGGGCTGTCGGGCCAAAGCCCGCCACTGCCATACTTGGCGGCAAGATAGCGCATGATGGCTTGGCTTTCGAACATGGTGAGCGCGCCGTCCTGCAAAACAGGAACCCGGCCCATTGGGTTCATAGCCAAAAACTCTTCGGTCTGGGTGCCGCCAAAGCTTCCGCCAAAATCGAGCCGCTCATGCTCTATTCGGAGCTCTCCGACCAGCCACATCACGGCTTGCACGTTGCTCGACGTATCGCGGCCCAAGATTTTTATCATGCCTGTCCTCCCGAGGTCTGCGTGTAGCTTAGCACACCTGTCCTGCCGCCCAACCCGAAGACCAAGCCCATTGAAAGTTGTAGCCGCCCAGCCACCCGGTGACGTCGACGACCTCGCCTATGAAATAAAGGCCAGCTTGGGACTTCGTCTCCATGGTTTTGGCGTCCAGTGCATCGGTGCTCACACCCCCTAGAGTGACTTCTGCTGTGCGATACCCTTCGGATCCCGTTGGTTTGACCGACCAACGGTGGACGGTGTCTGCAATGGCGGCCAGCGCTGTTTTGCTCTGATCTGCAAGATTTCCACTGACCCCGGCTTCAGACACAAGCAGCGATGCCAGTTTCTCAGGCAAGTGCCGCGCGAGTGCGTTCTTGATCGAAAGCTTGCCGTAGCTCTGCCGGTCCGCATGAAGTGTCGCGCCAATGTCCTGGCTCGGGGCCAGGTTCAAGGCAAGGGCGCCACCTTCTTTCCAGTAGGAAGAGATTTGCAAAATCGAAGGACCAGATAGCCCACGATGCGTGAACAACATGCCCTCTTTGAACATGGCGTTACCTGAACTTATTTCCGCCTCCGCCGAGACGCCAGGAAGCGCTTTGGTCTTGGCCAAAAAGTGCGGATCAAAGGTAAGCGGAACCAAGCCTGCGCGTGTCTCTTCAATGGCCAGCCCGAACTGTTCTGCAATGCGGTAGCCAAAGCCCGTCGCGCCCATTTTCGGTATAGATTTGCCGCCCGTCGCAACGACGAGCGACTTGCAGTGCAAGGCGCCCTCGCTCGTGTCCAATTGGTAGCCATCAGCTTGTGCTTTGACACCATTCACCTCGGTCTCAAGTCGGAGCTTTGCGCCCGCCTCCGCCATCTCTCGCAGCAGCATGTCGATGATTTGCTGTGCGGACCCGTCACAAAAAAGCTGCCCAAGCGTTTTTTCGTGCCAGGCAATGCCCGCTGCGTCTACCCGTGCGATAAAATCCCATTGAGTATAGCGCTTGAGCGCTGACAGCGCGAAACGCGGATTTTGCGACAGAAATTTTTCTGGGGCGATTTGAAGATTGGTGAAATTGCACCGCCCACCGCCCGAGATGCGAATCTTCTCACCAGGCTTGCGCGCGTGGTCGAGCACCAACGCCTGACGCCCGCGCCGCGCGGCCTCGATGGCGCAAAACATGCCTGCCGCACCCGCGCCAATGATGATTACATCGTAGCTCATGCGTGATGGCGTAAACCCGGGCGTTCCGCCTCGCAAGCCGTGATTTTAGGCTTGAAGTGGCGCGGCGGTGGCATTACATCACCCCTCACTGTTGGGATGTAGCCAAGTGGTAAGGCAACTGTTTTTGGTACAGTGTACCGTAGGTTCGAATCCTACCATCCCAGCCAAGCACTCCCCCGTCTCAGGCGGAGCACCATGTTCTTCGAATTAGTGGCACTATGTCCGTTGGTTATCACTGCGTTCTTCCAGCGGAGACCGCGTGATCGCGGAGATTTGCCTGCAAATTGCGGAGCAGTCTCCGTTCGGGAATCCGGCGGTACGAGTTTGCAGTTTGTGAGGGGTTAGAGTGCACCGAATTGGGCGCGCTGTTCTGACCAGACAGCGGAGAACCGGTTCTTGATCAGATAGTCGGTTGTGAGGGCCGACGCGTTTTCTCCAGACAAGATGGCCTTGATTACCGAAGGAGCAAGCAAGGCTAAATTCGTAACATCCTGGATGCGCCGTTTGGAGACGCCCTCGGCTTCGGCGATCTCAGAGAAGGTTCTTCCCGCGAAGATTTGGGAGAGGTATTGCCGCGCCTTGACGATGTTCTGCACCAATGTGCGGTCGATCTCGGGCGGCGCTTTTCCGAGACAAAGTTTCAACTCCACGCCGCGGCGACGCATCTGGAACGGCACATCGATGCTAAGTGCTGCCGTGTCCATTTCCTCGATACAGCAGCCCAGAGCCGTTGATACAGCTGCCGTGTCCAAAGTGATCTGCAAAGATCCTCTCTGAAGATCAACGCGTTCAATCAGGTTCAGCAGCGTGGGCTTGGTGCAGCGCTTCTGCAGCTTCTCCGAGACGCGTTGTACCTGCCCGGCTTCCAAGCCAGTCGTCATCTCCAGCGCTGCGCCGGGCCTACTCAGCATCGTCGACAGCACATCCACAAGCACCTGCTCGATTTGATCTGCAAGAAGGCGCCAGGCATCAGGGTTCTGTCCGCTGCGCTCTTTGACCAGCCGTCGAGAGATGTAATAGCGCAGCCGCTTCCCGTTCTTGCGGCTGTGACTTGGGGTCAGACGATCCCCTGTTTCATCAAAGAGCTTTCCGGCTAGCGTTGATGCATGTTTAGTGTGTCTGGTCCCTCGCTTCACGGCGGCCCCATCCTTAAGCATCGCTTGGACCTGCTCCCACATCTCTGGATCAATGATCCCGTTATGCTGGCCCTCGTGCACATGTCCTTTGTGGCGAATGCGACCCGCGTAAACCGGGTTGCTCAAAAGGTGCTGGATTTGGCCTCGGTCGAGAAGCTTGCCACCGGATGTTCGACCGCTCGGGCTTTGGCGGAGTTTCGATCTTAGACCTTCATGCTCAGCCTGCTCTTTCACCTCCCTAAGCGTACCGCGCTCCAGGTAGAGCTCGTAGAGGCGACGAACGGTCAGGGCTTCAGTCTCATCATTGATCTTAAGCGTCCGCCCATCCGGGTCGTATCCAAGAGGCACATTGCCTCCCATCCACATCCCCTTGCGCTTCGAGGCAGCAATTTTGTCTCGGATGCGCTCAGCAGTCACCTCTCGCTCGAACTGAGCAAAGGACAGCAGCATGTTCAGTGTTAGCCGTCCTATGCTGGTCGCGGTGTTGAACGATTGGGTCACTGAGACGAATGACATCTCTGCAGCATCCAATCGATCAACTAATTTGGCGAAGTCGGCCAGTGAACGCGTCAAACAGTCGATCTTGTAGACGACGATCTGATCGACTTGTTTTGCATCTACAGCTTCCATCAAGCGCTGCAGTGCAGGCCTTTCGAGATGCCCACCGGAGATACCACCGTCGTCATAGTGGTCTGGCAGCAGTTTCCACCCTTCGTGCCGCTGGCTTGCGATATAGGCTTCACAGGCATCCCGTTGGGCATCCAAGGAATTGAAGTCCTGCTCGAGACCATCCTCTGAGCTTTTGCGTGTATAGATCGCGCAGCGGACCCGGCGCATTACTGAACTCCGAAGAAGCGCGGCCCAGACCACCGGGCACCGGTAATGTGCCGCGCGATGGCCGACAGAGATCGCCAGCTCTTGCCGTCCATGACGTAGCCGCCGTCAACGACCTCTACTTGATAGGTACGACCGTTCCACTCTCGGACCAACCTGGTCCCGGCCTTCGCTCTTGGCGTGGCTGATGCCCGCAAAGACGCTTTCTTCAAACGCTGCTCGATCGATTGCGACAGGCCGCCCAGAGCCCTGGCTTGAGTTTCGTATATCAGGACCCTCCGCATGAACTGCGGTGATAGATACTTGGGCGGCGGCCGGCCAAACATCTCCCGCCAGCGATTCAGGCAGCCGTTACGGTCTAACGTGTCGATCACGGCAAGGCGCTCGTGCAGTTCTTTGCACTCGGCTGACATCAGCTCATTCCCGCCCAACGGAAATTCGATAAACCGATCCTTTCTCGGTTATCGTCCGCTTAACCGGCGCACCTGACTTCCGCAAAGTTGAAATCGCGGCGCGCGCTGGATGAGGCTGCCATCCGAAGGCCTTTTGGATTTGGGCGACAGAAGCTCCCGATTTTCGGCAAAGTAGTTTGGTGAGCTGATCCTGCCGCGTTCCTTTGTTCCGCCTATTGGCTGTGGTGTTTGACGTTGTTTGATTGGTCTCGGTTGTCATTTTAATCTCCACTCGGTTCGGTGGGGCCATCCCGGCCCCGGTACTGAGTGGAGCCCGGTCGGACCGGGCATTCGCAACACGACACACTACCGCTCGTAGACGCTTCGAAGTCCAGTCATTTGTCTGAGAGGGGCGGAAAGCAGACCTTCGCTGCGGTTGCGACGCGTTCTAGAGGGTTTGGCCAAAGCAGACGTTCGACGTGGGCAGGTTAAACTTGGACTATGGGGATAAACTGTCTTTTTGCAGGTACGGCTATTGCTAGCGCAGCATTTCCTCGCACATGCCGCCTAGCTGCCAACGTTATGCGGCCAACTTCGCCGCATCCGCCATTTGTATGTATCGGTTTCGTCAGAACCGAGTCCGTGGATTTGCTGCTGCCCATTCGAAGCAGAAAAGGCGGAGACAAGCCGAACCTAGACTTTGGCGCTTCGCCTATGCGATTTTCGTTTGTGTCGGCGGTACATTAAGAGCATTGCTATGCGATCTTCGGCTTGAAATAACGCCGTCATACTTGATGCCCATTCAATCCAATCGATCAGCCCGATTTCAGCAATAACTAAGAAGGAACGAATGCCATGCCAGTTCTCACCACGCACGTTGGATCACTGCCACGCACTCAAGAAGTTGTGGATTTCTTGTTCGCCCGAGAGCGTGACGAGGCCTATGATCAAGCGCAGTTTGATGAGACAATGACCAAAGCGGTTGACGAGAATGTGCGCCGCCAAGTCGAGGCTGGCGTCGACATTGTCAGCGACGGCGAAGCTTCGAAGATCTCGTACTCAACCTACGTCAAAGATCGATACACAGGGTTTTCCGGGGACAGCCCGCGTAACGCCCCAGCTGATCTGAAGCTTTTCCCAAGCTACATGGAGCGCCTTTCAAAGAGCGGTGGTACGGCCAACTATTCTCGCCCGCAATGCACAGGTGAGATCATGTCTATGGGGAATAACGACCTGAATAAGGACATCGCAAACCTCAAGGCTGCCATGAAGAAACATGGCGTTAAGCGTGGGTTCATGAATGCGGCTTCTCCTGGCGTGGTTGCACTGTTTTTGCCCAACCAACATTACCCGTCTCGCGAGGCGTATCTCGAAGCTTTGGCCGACGCTTTGAAAGCCGAATACGAAACGATCGTGGCCGCAGGATTGGAGGTCCAACTGGATTGCCCGGACCTTGCTCTCTCCAGGCAGATGCTCTTCTCGGAGCTCTCCGATGATGAATTCATCAAGATTGCCGAGGTGAACGTCGAGGTGATGAACCACGCGTTGCGCGATGTCCCACGCGAAAAGGTCCGTGTGCACGCATGCTGGGGAAACTATGAAGGCCCGCATGTGTTGGATCTTCCTATGGACAAAGTGTTCAGCACGTTGATGTCCATCGACGCCAAATACCTCTCGTTTGAGAATGCCAATCCGCGCCATGGTCACGAGTGGAAGGTTTTCCGTGCCCGCAAGGACGAGATACCAGAGGACAAAGTGCTGTTGCCGGGCGTCATTGATACGACTACAAACTTCGTCGAGCACCCTGAACTCGTGGCAGATCGGCTCGCACGGTTCACGGACATTGTCGGAGAGGAGCGTGTCATTGCATGCAGTGATTGCGGTTTCGGAACCTTCGCCGGATATGGCTCAGTGGATCCTGAGATCGCTTATGCGAAGCTCGGCGCGATGGCGGAAGGTGCATCATTGCAGCTTGCTGAGACGGTTTGATCCGAGCATCCGCAAAAATTTTGCTAAGACCAGTATGCTTTTTTGCAACTGGGATAGACGAGGTCGTATTTGGACTGCAGAGACTGTGAACTCTGTGGGATAGACGGATGGTCTGTAGGCAAACTCGAGCCAGAAATTTTATCGGAAGAGGTCTGGAATGCATCAGTTCAATATGGGACGCGTCCCACCGGTCACCTTCGGCTTGGGGCGCCTCTCCAAGGTGCCTGCGCTCGCGAGAGAGTTGGCCGAGGGGCCCGTTTTTGTAATTGCAGATGCTGCTCTTGCTGAACTCGGCGCAACGGACCACCTGACATTGATGCTGCGGGAAAACGGCATACCTTTCGAGTTGGCGGCAACGGTCTCTGGAGAACCTAAAGAAGCCCTTGTCGATGAACTATGTTTGCAGGCTCGGGAGTCGAAAGCGGCTGTCATCGTCGGGATGGGCGGCGGAGCCGCGATGGACGCGAGCAAACTCGCCGCAGCTGTCGCGCGGTCTGGTCAACGCGTCGAGGATTTTGCGCTTGCGGCGCAACCGCTTCCATCTGAATGTATTCCCGCGATAGCCATTCCAACGACAGCTGGCACCGGCTCGGAGGTCACGCGGACCTCAGTGATTTCAAAGGCCGATGGATCAAAGATCTGGTTCTGGGGCGAAGAGTTGATGTTCACTCAGGCTGTGCTGGACCCGGAACTGACCGTGAGCCTGCCGCCGCATATCACGGCTTGGACGGGGATTGATGCGGTTGCGCACGCCTTGGAGGGTAGCACCTCGAAAAACACGAGCCCCGCGGGTCAGATTTATGGCTTGGAGGCCCTGCGTCTTCTCGCAGAGTTCCTCCCGAAAGCCGTTGAGGATGGCCAAGATCTTGAAGCCCGTGGGCGTGTCCTGTGGGCCAGCCTCGTCGCGGGTTTGGCTCTCCACAATTGCAACACGCACATGGGGCATAACATCAGCCACGCCTTGGGGTCGCTGGTGCGCATTCACCATGGTTTGGCAACGGGACTCGCCCTGGAGGCCAGCCTTCCGGTCCTCACCTCACGGTCGGAAGGGGCCGAAAACTATGCGAAAGCTGCAACTGCACTTGGCGCGCCCGCGAAAGCCGCGGCTCTTCCGGAAGCGCTTTCCCAATTGATGCGCGCGTGCGGCATTAATCATGAGCTTCCGGTGGAGTGCGCTGATGTCAGGCGAGAGGCGCTGACCCATGAGATGAAGAACACAGCCAATATTGGCATGGCCCAAAACTCGGCCTGCGCTCTCAGTGATGCTGACTTGGATGATCTGGCGGGGCGCATGTTACAAATCCCGGTGGCGACTGCAGCTTAGAGCGCGCGTGGTAGATGTCATTTCCTAGCAGACACACGTTTGTGCAAAACGGCAGCTCTGCACTTTTGTTCCGTCGCTTAAGAACCCCCCTCCTGCCTTATGGAGGCCGCTAGAAGATGTTAGCGACATCGCTGCGCGCAACTTCCGGCGCAGATTTGTGTATCACTGCCCGAATCTCCTGAAAGCCCAAGGTGACGATCCTAATTTCGGTTGCCGGCCCCTCACATCCCGGATCGGTACATACCGTCTCGCACACCGACAACAAACACTGAACGCCACCGCCCAACTGCTCGCGCACCAATCGCTTAACCCTTTGCGTGTGCCAAAAGCCTTGGGCCTTGTGCTTTAGCGCCTTCTGCATAGCTAGGTGCCAACTTCATCGAGAGGGAATACCATCTGCGATTTACTATTGCGCTCGTGGGCCTCCACATAGGACTGGAAATCGCCCCAAAACTCATCGAGTTTAGGGATTGCCACCGTGGTGAGGCCAAGGTTCCCCATCCATCTGAGCAGATGATGCGGGTTTTTGGGTTCGCTCTCCATGGTTCCGGAACGGGTTGTGAGAACCACCTCAGTCTCGCCCGATACCAAAACACCGTCTGTCCCGTCGGGGATCGCGTCTCCGCTTTCCAACGAAACAACTAACTCTGGCACGCCAAAATGAACGCGGTGGAAAAAGCCGGACATCATTGCCTCAGCGTCTGCACCACAAACTCCAACCACAACATCAATTCCAGCCTCCTGGAGCGTAGCAAATCCGCCGCCATTTACGCGTGGATCGGGATCTTGAACGGCGCAAACCACACGCGAAATGCCTACATCGATGATCGCGTCTGTACACGGTGGCGTTTCACCCCAATGGCAGCACGGTTCCAGCGTCACAAAGAGTGTGGCTCCGTCTGCTACTTTACCGGCTTGTTCAATCGCCTTGCGCTCTGCATGGGGACGACCGCCGGGATGTGTGGCCGCTTCCGAGACGACTGCGCCGTGTTTTACAATCAAGCAGCCCACAGGTGGGTTAGGCCAAACGTGACCTCGCACCTCACGCGCCAAGCCCAAAGCGCGTTCCATCCAAGCTTGATCAGAGTTGGGTTGGGTTTGGGACATCGCCATAGACTTCCATGGGATCAAAGGTCTTGTCGCTTTCGACAAATTGAAGCGGTTGCCCTGCGTGTTCAGCTGTTGGCACAGCGCGGTAGAAGCAAGACATGTACCCTACGTGGCACGATGCGCCGGACCCGGCGACCTCTACCTTGAGCCAGACGGCATCTTGGTCATCATCAATTCGCGCCTCAACGACCTTCTGCACCAAACCAGACGTTGCGCCTTTGTGCCAAAGCACTTGACGTGCACGGCTGAAGTAGTGCGCTTCCCCAGTTTCAATCGTGAGCTTCAGGGCTTTCTCATTCATCCACCCTAGCATCAGTACATCACCACTTTCCGCGTCAGTGGTAATGCATGGCAACAACCCATGCTCATCAAACCTAGGCGCGAAGTCGGTGCTTTCCTCAACCTGTTCGACCGAAGTGCGGAGTTGAAATTCGATTTTGCTCATGGGCTCACCTTGTGGAATGTTACTTTATAACATAAAGCTACTTGCGCAGGAACGCAGGATTGTAAAGAGGACGAACACTCCCATGGACACAATTGATGAGCGTATCCCGGTAACCTTGCTGACTGGGTTTCTAGGAGCGGGGAAAACGACGTTATTGAACCACTTGATCAATGATCCAGAAGCAGGCCAGATCGCTGTGATCATGAACGAATTTGGTGCGGCTGGCCTTGACCATGACTTGATCGAGGCATCGACCGAAGAAACGATCCTGATGCAATCGGGTTGCCTGTGCTGCACGTTCCGGGGCGACATTGCCAAGACGCTCGGGAAACTCATGGCACGCAAGCAGAGCGGTGAGCTTGCATTTGACCGCATCGTCATTGAGACGACGGGCATCGCGGAACCAGCCCCCATTATTCATACCTTGGTTGTTGACCAGCTTATGCCGCACTACTACCGCATGGACGGGGTTGTGACCGTTGCCGATGCAGCAACTGGGTCGGGCACACTGAAGTCGCAGACGGAAGCCGTCAACCAGATCGCCCTTGCAGACTTAATCGTCGTCACCAAAACGGATTTGGTATCCGAAGCCGAACTTGCGTCCTACGAGGCGCAGGTGAGCACGATCAACGACTCCGCGCAACGCATCCACGCCGACCACGGTAAAGTGCCGATAGGCGCTTTGTTCGGATTGTCGGCTCTACGGGAAGACGCGGCCACCGAAGATATCGAAGCATGGGTAGGTAAGTCGGAAAAGCCTCAATCACACAACCACGGAGGCCATGATCACCACCACGGACATGACCACGATAGCCACCACGGCAACCAAATTCGATCAGCGTCGATCGCGTTATCCGATCCTATCCCGGCCAGCGTTTTTGATTTCTGGCTCGACATGCTGATTGCAATAAAGGGTCCCGATCTCTTGCGGATCAAAGGAATTATACATGTTGAGGGGATGGACTGGCCCTTTGTCTTCCACGGTGTCCAACACATCTTTGACGCCCCTGTGCCTTTGAAGGCCTGGAGCGGACAAGATGCGATAAGCCGGGTCGTTGTGATTGCTCGAAACATGAGCCAGGACGACCTTGACGCCAGCCTGAACATGCTCCGTATGAAGCCAAAGGAAGTCGAAACAACCACCGACGGCATGGTGCACGAAACCGTCGAGATGCCGTTCTGATCGATGCTGCATCTCTTCAATTCCATGGGCCGCAAGGTCGAACCTTTTGTTCCAAGTGATCCGGCTCACGCGCGCATGTATGTTTGCGGCCCGACCGTGTATTCCTACGCCCATATCGGGAACGCACGACCGGCGGTCGTTTTCGACGTTCTAGCGAGGGTGCTTCGCGCGCAGGTGCCAAAGCTGACTTATGCTCGAAACATCACGGATGTGGATGACAAGATCATCGCCGCAGCGGCAGCGAGAGCGGTGAGTTGCGACGCAATCTCAGCCGAATTCACCAAAGCCTATCACGAAGACCTTGCCGCACTGGGTGTTGCCCCGCCGGATATTGAGCCGCATGCGACGGCGCATATTGGGCCGATGATCGAGATGATCGAAGGGCTGATTGCCTCGGGAGAAGCCTACGCAGCAGAAGGCCATGTGCTCTATCACATTCCCGCTTTCCCGGAATACGGCAAACTTTCAGGCGCGAACCCGGATGAGATGCTTGCAGGTGCCCGGGTAGAGGTTGCGCCTTGGAAGCGTGATCCGCGCGACTTCGTGCTTTGGAAGCCGTCGGGAGCAGATCAGCCCGGCTGGGATAGCCCGTGGGGCTTTGGACGACCCGGCTGGCATATCGAATGTTCTGCCATGATCCGCGCGCATCTGGGCGCGCAGATCGACATTCACGGCGGCGGTATCGATCTGCGCTTCCCCCATCATGAAAATGAGATTGCACAAGGCACCAAGGCAAGGTTCTGGGTCCACAATGGCCACGTGACCGTGTCTGGAGCCAAGATGTCCAAATCGCTGGGCAATGTTCTCTTGGTGCGGGACCTGCTGAAGGAAGCACCAGGCGAGGCGATCCGCTACGCACTCTTATCCGCGCACTACCGCCAACCTCTCGATTGGACGCCTGAGACCCCCAAGGCTGCGCGCTCGGCGCTGGACCGGCTGTACGGCGCGCTGCGTGACCAGCCCGCATCTGAACCCTCATTGGATGACATGGTTCCGGTTTTGGACGCGCTCAACGATGACCTGAACACACCCGCCGCCTTTGCCGCTCTGCATGCGCTTGCGGCACTAATCCATTCTGAAGCTGACCCAGGCCGACGGGCCGAGATCGCGGCCAGTCTACGTAAGGCAGGCAGTTTCCTCGGTCTGCTTCAGCAAGACCCAGTTGCGTGGGCCCAGGCAGGGGCTGGAGCGGCCGATCGAATCGAGGCACTCGTTGCCGAACGTGCACGAGCACGCCTTGATCGCGATTGGTCACGAGCCGACGCATTACGCGATGAACTCTTGGAGATGGGCATAGAAGTTGAAGATTCTGGCGGTGAGAGCCGTTGGCGAAAGCGCGCATGAGAGCACTCTTCGTCTGGCTTTTGATCCTACCAATCCGTTGCTATCGGCTGTTCCTGTCGCCGTGGCTTGGTCATTCTTGCCGCTTCCAGCCAAGCTGCTCGGTCTATGCCATGGAAGCCCTTGAGACCCACGGTCCTCTTCGCGGGCTATGGCTCACGGCTTATAGACTGGCGCGATGCAATCCTTGGGGCGGGTCTGGGTTTGATCCCGTGCCGCCTGCAAAAAGCTCGCAAATCAAATGAAGTTAGGTGTTCCATGACCAAACGCGGTGAGCAAATACGGGCTGAAATCCTCATTGTGCTGCGAGAGGCTGATGGTGCTATGTCCGCCTACGACGTGCTGCATCGGTTGCAGGCGTCACATCCAAAAATCGCGCCACCGACAGTTTACAATGCGCTTGCAGCTTTGAACAAGTCCGGTCGGGTTCACCGGGTCGAGTCCCTCAAGGCTTACATCGCTTGCCAATGCGATGGCACGCACAAATCGGCTGTGCTGTCGATCTGTGACGAATTCGGAACTGTCGAAGAACGCACCGCCCCGCGCCTTGTCGAGAACCTCTCTGGTTTCGTTGAAGAAACAGGATTCCTGCCGCAGCGCCATGTCATTGAGGTGCATGGTCTGTGCTCTTCCTGTAGCTCAACTGCCTAAAATTCGGATCCAACAACACATGAATAGCTTTGATACGATCTTTCGACGCGGAACTGTCGTCAACCATCACGGCGTCCAAGAGACAGATGTCGGCGTAGAAAACGGGCGGGTTACCGCTTTGGGTAACTTGTCGGGCGCAGCATCGAAAGCCGTGATCGATTGCAAGGGCCTGCACATTCTTCCGGGCGTTGTCGATACCCAGGTCCATTTTCGAGAGCCGGGTTTGACGCACAAAGAAGACCTTGAAAGCGGATCGCGCGGGGCGGTCTTGGGCGGTGTCACAGGCGTGTTTGAGATGCCCAACACCAACCCGCTGACAACGACCCGCGAGACATTCGAAGAAAAGATCGCCGCAGCAACGAACCGCATGCATTGCGATTTTGCTTTCTATGTGGGTGGAACTCACTCGAACGTCGCGGAGCTCCCTATCCTCGAAAGACTGCCGGGTTGTGCGGGAGTAAAGGTCTTCATGGGATCGTCGACAGGGTCACTTTTGGTCCAAGACGATGACGGAGTGGAAGCGATCTTGAACGCGATCTCCCGCCGTGCTGCGTTTCACAGCGAAGACGAATACATGTTGGAAAAGCGCAAGGACCTTCGCGTCCCAGGCGATCCCTCAAGCCATCCTGTCTGGCGGTCGCCTGAGGTCGCGCTGAATTGCACAAAGCGTCTTGTCGCATTGGCACACAAGACCGGTAAGCGAATTCACGTGTTGCACATTTCAACTGGGGAAGAGATCGCCTTTCTTGCGGACCATAAAGACGTCGCCAGCGTCGAAGTCACGCCCCATCACCTAACCCTAGATGATACTGCCTACGCGCGTCTTGGGACCTATGCCCAAATGAACCCGCCCGTACGCGACAAGTCACACCAGGATCAGATTTGGGCAGGTGTGGCGAATGGCGTCGCGGATATCCTGGGGTCCGATCACGCACCGCACACCCGCGAGGAAAAAGAACATGCCTATCCAGACAGTCATTCTGGCATGACGGGTGTTCAGACCCTCGTGCCGACCATGTTGAACCACGTGAATGAAGGCAGGCTGAGCTTGGAAAGATTTGTCGATATGACAAGTCATGGACCCAACCGCCTGTTTGGGATTGTTGGAAAGGGCCGCATTGCGGTTGGCTACGATGCTGATCTCACAATTGTGGACATGAAGCGGCGCGAGACCATTACCAATGATTGGATTGCATCCCGCGCGGGGTGGACGCCTTACGATGGCGTGACAGTTACCGGTTGGCCAGTAGGAACGATTTTGCGGGGCCAGAAGGTGATGTGGGACGGCGAGATTGCGACGCCGAGTATTGGACAACCCATGCGTTTTGCCGAAGCTCTTCCGCATTGAAACCACCGAGCTGACAAACCAGGGCCCTACCGAGTAACTCTGTCACGCAGCAAGCTCCTTACCCTTCTTCGAAATTTAACTAAGATTTACGAACAAAGAAGGAGCGTGACATGTCGAATCCACACCATCTGACCGCCAAACAGATCGATTCATTGCCCAGTGCGCTTAACGTCCACCCCGTAAATTCTGAAGCGCGCCGAACTATCTCATCACCAGGCGACACAACAGGGCTTACCACGCTCGGAGTGAATGTATTCGTGATCGCTCCGGGGGACAAAAGCACCGAGTTTCACGTCCATGCCTGCGAGGATGAAGCCGTGTATGTGCTGAGTGGGATTGGTACTGCGCGCACCGGCAACGACACGCATCACGTCAGCCCTGGAGACTTCATTGGCTACCCGAAAGGAGGACCCGCCCACGAAATTCGCAACACCGGCGATGAACCGTTGAGGTTGATTGTGATTGGGCAACGGCTTTCTGAAGACGTCATCGACTACCCTGATCAAACGAAACGTCTTTATCGTTGTTCTGGGCACACAAACGATCTGGTCGACATCACTCAGATTACGCCGTTCGACCCGGCCGATTGATCTGACGCTGATCGCACCTTGCCATCTCTGTGACCTTTGCCTGAGTGCCAGCCTAATAAACTTGTTGAGAATAATGAATTTGGCACACGATGCATTTTGTGTGACTTGGCTAATTCACAGTTATCAGGGGTAAAACGATGATCACAATCCTCGACGGCGGTATGGGCCAAGAGCTCGTTGCCCGCAGCACAGGTGAGCCGACCCCACTTTGGGCAACAAAGGTCCTTTTGGAAGAGCCAGAACTGGTGCGGGCAGTACACGATGATTTCTTTGCTGCCGGTGCCATGGTTGCGACCACCAACAGCTATGCCATCCATCATGATAGGCTGATAGCTGCCGGACTTGATCATCAATTCGAGCCCCTTCACCGGGCCGCTTGTGAGATAGCCTGTGCGTCGCGTGACGCCGCTGGCGGCGGGAATGTTGCCGGAGCAATTGGCCCTTTGATCGGATCTTACCAGACCGGCCCACTTCCGCAGGATGCTATCGATCGCTTTGCCGAAGTGTGTCGCATCCAAGTGCCATATGTGGATCACTTTCTTATCGAGACCGTTTCTGCTTTGGATCACGTGCGTGCAACGCTCGAAGGAGCATGCGGTCACGGAAAACCAGTTTGGCTCAGTGTGTCCGTCGACGACTATGACGGAACCAAGCTGCGGTCAGGTGAACCTTTGGAAGATTTGATGAACTGCATCGACAGCGCGGACGCGCTACTGGTGAACTGCGCGACACCAGAAGCGGTCACTATGGCTGTGAATGTCATCAAGGTTTGTGACAAACCGTTCGGGGCCTACGCAAACGGGTTCACTGAGATTACCCAGAGCTTTGTTCAAGTGGGGGCGACCGTCAGAGAGCTATCCGCGCGCACCGACCTAACCCCGGATGCCTATGCCGATTTCGCAGAAGACTGGGCTGAGATGGGTGCCACCATCATCGGTGGATGTTGTGAGGTGGGCCCCGCGCATATCGCGGAAATCGTACGCAGACTGACCTAAACCCTCAGCTGCGTGCCATATAGCCCGCATCAAACGCTCCGGGTAAAAGTTCACCAATTGTCGTGGCTTCCTCTTTGCCGTCCGTGGTGCCCATCCAAACAGTGACGTCGTCCTTGCCAAACTCCTTCAAGCGCTGCCTGCAGGCACCACATGGTGGAACAGGTTCCGGCGAGTCCGCAATGACATACGCTTCAATGACTTCCGTCTCCCCAGCAACGACCATTGCGGCCAGCGCCGCTTCCTCGGCGCAGGTGCCAACGGGGTAAGACACATTCTCGACGTTCGCGCCGATATAGATCGTGCCTGAAACCGCGCGCATGGCTGCGCCAACCTTGAAATTCGAATACGGTGCATAGGCATTTTCGCGAGCAGCAATTGCGGCTTCACGAAGGTCGGGCGCGGAATTGGGCATTAGCATTTGTTCGGCTCCGTTTTGTAGAATATCCAGGCATTACTTTAGCACGTTCATCACTAACAATCCTTGTCCATTTTATTCCTCCACGTGTCGCAAACTGTGGATCGGGAATCGCTCTACGCCGTACTGTCATCCCACAAGGTGCCGTCCTGTGGGCGGAGAATTGGGAAGCCGGTGCAAGACCGGCACTGCCCCCGCAACGGTAACGGTGTTGCAGCGGGCGCGACGAAGACCACTGGAGTGGAGGAGCTCTGGGAAGGTGTCGCGCCTTGTGTCCGTAGGGACAGAACCGAAGTCCGGAAACCAGCCTTGTATATACGTCAAACCGCGGGTGGCGGTGTGGGCTTCTTGTTGGTGCGGTCCCTCTTTAGCCTGTGCCGTAAAGCTGTCTCTTGCTTCCACTCGCCCAAATTTGCCGCGGGGCGCGGCTGGAGAGCAAAATGAGTGGACTACCGATCAGCGAGATGCTTGCACGGCGCAAGCCTGGCTATGCTTTGGAGCAAGCCTTCTACACCAGTTCAAACGTGTTTCAGCACGACTTAGAGATGATCTTCTATAGAGATTGGCTTTTTGTTGCTCCTGCGTGCGAGCTGCCAAAGCCAGGGAGCTACATCACCCATCAAGTCGGCAGCTACAGTGTCATCATCGTGCGCGGTCAAGATGGGGTCATTCGCGCGTTCCATAATGCGTGCCGTCATCGTGGATCAGTTTTGTGCAAGGCATCCAAAGGGACAAACCCCAAGATCGTCTGCCCTTACCACCAATGGACCTATCAACTGGACGGGCGTCTACTTTGGGCGCGCGATATGGGGGCAGATTTCGATCCAAACCAGCATGGGTTGAAGCCTGTTCACTGCCGCGAATTGCAAGGGTTGATTTACATCTGCCTGGCGCATGATGCGCCTGACTTTGAAGAGTTTGCCGCAATGGCCAGCCCGTACCTCGCGGTTCACGATCTAAGCGACGCTAAAGTCGCGCACGAGACAACCATCGTCGAGAAGGGTAACTGGAAGCTGGTTTGGGAAAACAACCGCGAATGCTATCACTGCGGCGGCAATCATCCGGGTTTGTGCCGTTCATTTACCGATGATCCTACAATTACCGGGATCGAAGAAGGCGTCAGCCCCCCACACTTGCAAGCGCATTTCGACAGGATGGAGACACAGGGGTATCCGTCCCAGTTCCGCATGTCAGACGATATGCAATACCGTCTAGCGCGTATGCCGCTTTTGCCTGGAGCAACAAGCTTTACGATGGATCTCAAGCCCGCCACTGCAAAGTTCCTAGGTCGCGTGCAGGACAATACTGCAGGGACGCTGCTGAAGTATCATTACCCGACCACTTGGAACCACTTCCTGCCCGACCATTCATTGGTATTCCGTGTTACGCCGCTGACGGCCACGACGACCGAAGTGACAACCAAATGGCTGGTTCACAAAGATGCCGTGGAAGGTGTCGACTACGATCTCAAACGTCTGACAGAAGTCTGGATCGCCACGAATAACGAAGACCGGCAGGTCGTGGAAGACAATCAGCAGGGCATCAACTCTCCAGCCTACGAGCCAGGTCCATATTCACCTGTCCATGAAACCGGGGTCATGGGCTTTGTCGATTGGTATTGCAACACGATGACACGGCGGCTCGACCCCGTCTCGATTGCTGCGGAGTGAGCCAATGAACGAAATGTCTGCGATCCCCAGCCGCGCCACTTGGTCCGACGATGAGATGCTGGAATGTGTATCTGTTATTCCGGAGATTCCGAACACCGCGACGTTCACATTCCGCGCGCCGTCAGGAGCCCTTTTTGATTTTCTGCCCGGACAGTTTCTGACGCTCGAAATCCCTGCGCCGACGGGCACCGTACATAGAACATATACGATATCATCTTCGCCATCGCGACCGCGTTCGATATCCATTACGGCCAAGGCCCAATACGACAGTGTTGGAACGCGTTGGATGCTCGACAATCTGGCCCCTGGTGTTCGCATCAAGGCGATTGGTCCCGCAGGGCTCTTCTCGCATTTGAACAATCATGCGGAAAAATACCTCTTCATCTCCGCCGGGTCTGGCATCACGCCCATGATGTCGATGACGACCTTCATGTTCGACCTTGGCAGTGAGCCAGACATAGTTTTCGTAAACTGCGCGCGCAGACCAGGTGAAGTGATTTTTCGAGAACGTCTGGAGCATATGGCGTCTCGCGTGCCAGGGATCGATTTGAAATGGGTTGTTGAAACACCAGACCGTTACAGCCCGTGGACGGGGTTCCAGGGGCAATTCAACCAGTTGATGCTTGGCCTAATGGCACCTGACTACCTCGAACGCGAGGTGTTTTGCTGCGGCCCGGAGCCGTTCATGCGGGCCGTCCGCGAGGCCCTGCAAGGACTGGGTTACGACATGGATCGCTATCATCAGGAGAGCTTCCATGCCCCCGTCGAAACAGAAGCGGAAGTTCCTAAACTGTAGAGTCAGGGAGAGGCGCGCCCTGCTGTAGGTGCGGGGAGTTGCTGTTTTCCGGTGGCTTTCGCCCTTTACCGGTGCCTCAATCCTCACCTTGGCCAC
>JAPORH010000018.1 GCA_026710325.1 Litoreibacter sp.
TCACCGCCAAGTCTTACCGCCACGCACGCGCCGACGCATTTCGGCTATGGCAGGATTATACCCGCGAGATGACCGCCTGAAATTCGCAACACACATAATCGCAACCTACGCCAAATAACTTGGCAATGCCGTGGAATGCCCTGTCGACAATGCACCTGGGGTTGGAACCAGCCCCACGCATTCTCCCGGTTCAGTTTTCACGGCTAAGACGACAGCTTCCAGCAAGTGGCGCGTCTGCTCGATGGTATCGGCGCTGACAAGAAGGCCGTGGTTTGCCAGTACATATACGTTCTTTGGGCTCGGCGCGGCGGCGAGTACTTTGGCGGCAAGACCCGCGCCCGGTTTAGCGTAGGGGACAAAGGCCCAGTCAAAGCCGGCGAGCCGCGGCGCAAAGTAATCCTGTGCATCTTGTCTGATCGAGCCTGCAATTGTGTTCACGCAATGGACATGGATTACAAACTTGCCAGGCAGAATTGCATGGAGGCAAGTTTCGATAGAGGGGCGCAGCTCGCCCGCCTTGAGAAACTCCTGCGGTTGATCCGCGAGCGCCGAGCCCTCACGCACAGCGCGAGCAATTCCAGCCGCATCCACACCAACAAAAAGATCCTTGTGCAAGGCGTCCTTTAGCAATGTGCCCGACGCTTTGATCCACATCTTGTCGCCGCATTTGACGGAGGTATTACCACCTGCGCTCTGGATCAGGAGGGGGTCCGCACCGATTTGGGCGGAATATTTTGCGAGAGCCCTAAGGGATTTCGCTTGCGTCATGTCTCAGCGGCTTCAATCAACATTTCAGCTGTTGGCAGATCGATGATCAGATCGGTAACAAACCTGCCCCGCAAAGTCGCTAATATCGCCGCAAACTTATCCTTTCCACCAGCGATACAAACCCGTTTGGGGATAGAGCGCAATTCATCCAGCGACAACCCAAGCATCCTGTCATGCGTCGGACCCGTCATTTCGGCTCCATTGTCGTCGATGAAGCGCCCAAGTAGTGCGCCCACACAACCTGACTTGACCATCTTATCGATGGTGGCCGCGCTGTGCAGTTCACTTTCGCGCAGCGTCGCATCAGCAGAAAGCTGACCAACACCGAAGATCACCTTGTTCGCAGATCGGATAACATCCATCTGGTTTCGGATCGTTGGCTCATTGAGGAGCATCGCCTTAAGTTCCGGGCTGGAGAGCAGTGCAGGCGCCATCAAGCTTACGCTGCGGGCGCCCAACTTGTTGGCGCAAAGGGACACGCACAGTTCCGGGGAGAAGTCCGCGGATAGTCCGTTAGGACTTGCCGCGACTTGCACAACTGTCAGGTCATCTACCGGTTGTTCAAGCTGCATAATTTCGATGGCAGCCAGCACTGTTTTGCCCCAGGCGACGCCCACCACGTCACCTTTTGTCAATCCATCAAGCAATAAAAACGCGCTTGCGTCACCCAGTTGTTTGATCATCGGCCGTTGCGGGTTCTCTGGAACGACGATGGCCGAATTCAACCGGTAGGTTTCCGCCAATAGACGTGAGGTCTTCACGCGAGCTGCAAGGCTGGGATTGATTCGCACGTTCACAAGACCGCGCTCTTTTGCGTCATTCAAAAGCTTGACCACCGTTACCCGGCTTACGCCTAGCGCTTTCGCAACATCGCTTTGGGTCATCTCATCAACAAAATAGAGCCAAGCCGCCCAAGCGGTTTGGTCGGAAAACTCAACGGGAGGCATAGGTTTGCCGGAGGCAGAGGAGGGCGGGCGAGACGTCATATACGGAGTTATTTTGCTGATCCGGTTCAAGGTCAACTCCTTCTCGTTGGCTGATACCAATAATACCACTTAATTTACATTTGCAAAGTAGATAGTGACATTTGGAAACATAGATCAGGAGTGCGCGATGCCATCCGCAGACGGAGCCATGCCAGAACAACCTCTTAAATCAGGCGAATGGACCGGATTGATTGACGAGATTGTTGCCGACCAGTGGTTCAATCCAGAAACGAACACGGTGATGTCGGTTGACTATGACCGGATTGTTTTTGAGCGGTCACTGGACGGTGCCGAGGCCGATCTCGTCCAGTCAATGGATCTGGGAACGAACTTTGCAATTGTATGCGATGCGGCTACTTATGACGCTCTTGGCGGTCGGATCGCAAAGAACCTCTCGAAGCTGGGGCCGGTCGGAACGATTGTTTTGGACCATCCGCATGCGGACCTTGCGACGGTCGAGCAGCTTAAGGAAAAGATCGAGGCATACGAGGGCATCATCGCGGTCGGGTCTGGGACGGTAAACGACCTCACCAAACTTGCGACCGCACAGCAGGGGCGTCAATACTGCGTCTTTGCAACCGCTGCTTCGATGAACGGATACACGTCGTCAACGGCGTCGATGAACCTTGCGTCTGGCCTCAAGGTGTCGCTGCCGGGGCAATGTCCAAAGGGGTTCTTTGTTGATCTTGAGGTTTCTGCTGCAGCACCGAGTTACCTGACCGCGGCAGGCTTTGCCGATTGCCTTGCGCGGTCTGTCGCGCAAGTGGATTGGTGGATGTCGCACCGTATGCTCGGGTCCGCCTATTTCTCTTCGCCCTATATGATCCAGGAAAAAGACGAGGCGTTACTGAACGCCCGCGCTGGCAAGCTGCCCGAAGGCGATATTGAAGCCATGGCTGCGCTTTACCGAGTTTTGACGCTTTGCGGTCTGGGGATCGCCTTCACAGGCATGTCGCATCATGGTTCGATGGGTGAACATCAAATCTCTCATTACATCGATTGTTTTGCACGTGACCGGCACCCGGGCACGCTTCACGGTCAGCAGGTTGGTGTTGCGGCCCTTACAATGGCGGAGCTGCAGCAACAGTTTTTGGCCAGTGACACACCTCCGCAAGTCTCTGCCACTGTCATTGACGAAGATGACATGGCGCGGCGCATGAGCCCCAAGATCGCTGAAGAATGCGCTGCGGAATGGCGCAAAAAGGCCTTTACCTCGGAAAGCGCCGCGGTTTTCAACGAGAAGATGGATGAAATTTGGCCTGCGCTTCGCACCGAATTAAAGGCCTTCACGATCCCGGTCTCGGACATGTACGCCATGCTTGAAGCAGTGGGTGGTCCTAAGACGTCTGTAGAACTTGGACTGGATCAGGGGTTCTATCGCGAGGCAGTCCGGCACAATCACGAGATGCGGAACCGGTTCTCGTTCGTCGACATCGCTGCGTACTCTGGTGTCTTGGCCGGTTTCGCGGAGACACAGACCTGAGAGCGTTTCAGGTCAGAACAAAACAATAGGAGCGCCGGGGAGGTTGCGGGGGGAGACAAAGATGACCAAAAAACCACTTGTTGCGGTAACAGGGGCGAGCTCAGGCATCGGCGAAGCAGTCGCTCGGACCTTCTCGGACGCGGGACATCCTGTTCTGATGATGGCACGCCGGATCGACAAGATGGAGTCAATGGGTCTTCCAGACTCGATCTGCCTTGAAGTTGATGTACGTGATCGCGACGCGATCAAGGCCGCGGTTGCCGATGCAGAAGCCGTGTACGGCCCCGTGGACATGATGTTCGTCAATGCCGGTGTCGCGCGTCTGGCTGATATTGGCCGCCAGCCTCCGGAAGAGTGGGACGAGATGATCGACATCAACACCAAGGGTGTGATGAACACGCTGCATTCGGTGATGAATGGTATGATGGAGCGCAAGACCGGCACAATCTTCATGATGTCCTCCATCGCGGGTCGCAAAGTTTATCCCGATCACACTGTATACTGCGGCACCAAGTATTTCGTGCATGCAGTGTCTGAAAGCATCCGGGAGTATCTGTCCGACTATAATGTGCGCGTCATCGTCTTGTCCCCAGGTGTGGTCGAGACGGAGGTCCTCTCAGGCGTTCTCGATGAACAGACCCTCGCTGAATACAAAGAAAACAAGGTCAAAATGGGCGGCGGGATTGGGCCAGAACATGTCTCGGAGATCATGTTGCATTCCTATCAGATGCCGCAAAACGCGCTGATCCAAGAGATCTGCATCACCCCGACACGTCAGAAATTTTAACTCGGATCACCGACATGCTTGAAGCTGACACTGCCATGTTGACGCCCTCATTGCCTGCTTTGCGCGGCAAACTGGCGACGCCGTCCGGTGCGGAAGGTCGGTTTGATATGCCGCTTCTGCGCCTTGCTGAGGGCGACGCCGACGTCGTCGTCGGCGATGTGGACGCTGCGCAAGAGGCGTTTGCGTCCGGGCGCACGAGGGTCAGCGTCGAAGGCGTCGGCATTGTCGAGCTTTTGGATGCACCGCAGGGCGATCTGTCTGGACAGGTGGCGATTGTCACTGGGGGGGCAGGCGGTCTGGGGTTGAGCGTGGCCGAAGAACTGGTTTCGCGCGGGGCCAAGGTGGCGCTCTGCGACATTGCGGACGGTCCGGTGCGCGATGCTGCTGAACGCCTGGGTGGAATCGGAATCACATGTGACGTCACCGATCCGGCCAAGGTTAACACCGCTGTGCAGAGCGTTGTCGATGCCTTCGGCGGTGTGGACATCCTGATTTCTAATGCCGGTTCAGCCCAACAGGGTGCGCTTTTGGAACTGGAAGATGACCGATTCCAGAAGGCTTTTGATCTGAATTTTTGGAGCCATCACTACGTCGCCCGCTCGGTCGTGCGGGTGATGAAGGCCCAGGGCACTGGCGGATCGCTGGTCTTCAATGTGTCTAAGCAGGCCGTGAACCCAGGGCCTAATTTTGGAGCTTATGGCGCGCCAAAGGCCGCATTGATGGCCCTCATGCGTCAGTATGCGGTGGAACATGGAGCAGACGGGATCACTGCCAATGCGGTGAATGCTGACCGCATCCGCACCGGTCTGATGACCGATGAAATGATTGAGGCCCGGTGCAAGGCGCGTGGCTTAACCCCCGACGAATATATGCGCGGCAACCTGGTGAAGCGCGAAGTAACCGGGAAGGACGTGGCCGAGGCCTTCGTCTTCCTAGCGCGGGCACGCACCAGCACAGGCGCAGTGATGACTGTCGATGGTGGCAATGTGGCGGCGATGATGAGATGACGGATACGATGGCTTCCCCCTCTGAAAACTCACGCTCGAAAACGCGTGGCGAAGGCAAATTTTGGACGATGCCACGATGGCTGACCTCTGAGCATTCGTTCCCGTGGATTTTCCCGGCCACGGCGACGTTGATCGTATTTGGTCTATATCCGATCATCTATTCTGTCTGGTTGTCTCTGAACCGTCGTCATCCGGTGACCCGTGAAAACGAGTGGAACCCGGCCTGGAACTGGAGCCGTGTGTTCGCGGATGAGCGGGTGTGGGACGCGATCTCTGTCACCTACATGTATACGTTCGTAGCGATCACCATTCAGCTTGCACTTGGACTTGGCATCGCCCTTTTGCTCGACAGTGACCGCAAGGGTTTTGGCCTGATGCGGGCGTTGATGACGTTGCCGCTCGTAGTGCCACCTGCGGTGACCGGCATGATGTTTTTGCTGATGTATAACAACAGCTTTGGTGTAATCAGCCGCACGCTGCAAAGTATTGGGCTGTTGGACCCAGCGAAACCTTTGTTGTCTTCGCATGAAACCGCCCTGTGGGCCGTGATGGTCGCGGATATCTGGCAATGGACACCTTTCATGGTGTTGATCATGATGGCGGGTCTACGCGCGTTGCCGAAAGACCCGTTCGAGGCTGCGGCAATTGACGGCGCCAACGCCTTGCAAGCATTCCGGCGGCTGACCTTGCCGATGTTGTCGAAAATCATTGCCATTGCGGTGCTGATCCGGGGCATCGATCTGTTCCGTGTCTATGACTACGTGAAAGTCATGACGGACAGCGGTCCGGGCACCGCGACCGAAACGCTGACGGCCTATTCAGGTACGATCTACTTCAAATCGGCCAACTTTCCATATGCCAGCGCGGTCGCGATCCTGACGCTCGTTCTGGTAATCATCACGGCAAACATCTTTATCAAAGTCTTCAAGGTGAGGTTCTGATGCGCACGCCAACTTACCTCGTCACTCTGCGCTATGCGGCGGCGATCTTTGTCACTGCGGTCTTTATGTTCCCGATCTTCTGGTGGACGTTGACTTCGATCAAGCCGACCAACGCGATCTTCAACAAGGATGAGGTCGTCTGGTTCGATTTTGAGCCGACGCTTATCAACTATCGTGTGACGGTGATGGGCGAAAGCCCGTCCGCACTGACCGGCGGCAGCACCGGGTCGGGCACGACCATGGGCACAGGTGGTGAAAACAGCTTTGACGGCCGTCGCACGATTGTCGACAGCATAATCATCGCCGTCGGGTCTACGATTTTCACCATAATCGTGGCGGTGGGAGCGGCCTATGCGCTGTCGAGGATGACCTTTCGAGGCAATCAGGCCTATTTGAATTGGGTTCTGTCCTACCGATTTATGCCGCCCATTGCGATCATTGTTCCGCTGGTCTTTATGTTCCGCGATCTGGGGCTGCGCGACACACATCTGGGCATAATCCTGGTGCATTCATTGATCAATCTTCCGATAGCGGTGCTGCTTCTGAAGTCGTTCCTGGATGACATCCCGAAGGACGTCGATCAGGCGGCGATGATTGACGGGGCCACACGTTGGCAGAGCTTTCGCCTGGTTGTCTTGCCCATGATCAAGGGCGGGATCGCGGCGACGGCTGTGCTGTGCTTCGTCTTCTCTTGGACCGAATTCCTGCTCTCGCTTTTCCTGACCAGCGAGATCCGAACGTTGCCGGTGAAGATCACGACATTCGTGACATCTACAGGGTCTGAGTGGGGTTTTATCGCCGCCCTTGGCACTTCGGCGATGATCCCAAGCTTTATCTTTATCCTGCTCGTGCAACGCCACCTTGTCCGTGGTCTGACGATGGGCGCGATCAAGGACTAACCGAATAACTAAATTTGGACTCAGCAAGGAGGAGTAACATGAGTTTCAAAAACCACCAAAGGCAGCAGTTCATCATCGACACTGCAAATGCCTACACAAAGCGGAAAATCTCCAAACGGGATTTCCTGCGTAAGATGGGGTTGGCCGGCGTTGGCTTCTCTGCCTTCGGGATGGGCATGCTTGGCGGTCACAGCCGCGGCAAAGGCTTGCAGTTAGGCAATATGGCGCATGCTGCCGGTCATTCGGACATGAACGAATGGCTGCGTGAAGTGGGCAAACCGTTCGCTGGCACCACAATCCGCTACACTTCCGAGGCGACACCGCCGACCGTTGTGGCCAACGAGCTCAAAGGCGAATTCGAAGAGCTTACGGGCATTAAAATCGAGATCGAAATCGTCCCACTGGAGCAGGTTTTGGCCAAAGCTACACAGGACGTTCAGGGCCAGCTCGGTACCTACGACCTCTACTATCTAGACCAGGCTTGGCATGCGACCTTCTTCCCGGACACAGTGGACCCGGTCGAGTACAGCCAAGAGAAGCCCGAACTGGCGATGCCCGGCTTTGACTATGACGACTTCTCGGCTCCGCTGGTCGAAGGTATCTCGAAGATCGGTGACAAGTGGGTCGGCATTCCGTTCGACATTCCGATCTTCACATTCATGTACCGCCGCGACATCCTCGAAAAGCACGGGATCGCAGTGCCAAAGACGTATGACGAGTTCACCACAGCGGTGAAACTCATCACCGAGGCCGAGAAAGAAAACGGCATCTTTGGGACGGGTCTTCAGGCCAAGTCGGGCCACTATTCGCTTGAGTGTGACTGGTCGCAGGCCGTTTGGGGTCATGGCGGGTCAATCTTCCGCGCCGATGGCACCTTCTCGGGCAATGACGAGCAGGGCATCATGGGCCTTGAGTGGTATCAAGAGCTGCTGGCGAACGCGCCGGCGTCCTCTCTGGAAAGCACATGGGACGGCCAGTGGCAGATGATGCACTCCGGCCAGGTTGCAATGGTCCAGTCCTGGGATGAATTCTTCCCGGGCATGGATGGCGACGACAGCCCTGTAAAAGGCCTGTGGGAAATGACCGCGCCTCTGCAAGGTCCGCACACGTTGCGCGACCGCTCGGCTGCAGGCTTTGGCGAGATCCCGGATTGGGGTCACCAGGGTGGTTCGTCTATTGCACTGTCACGCTATTCGAAGAACATCGATGCTGCCTGGCTCTTCATGCAGTGGGTCTGCTCGAAAGAGATGATGGTGCGTCTCACGCTGGGTGGCGGATTTGCGCCAATGCGGAACTCGTCCTTTGCAGATCCGCGCGTTCTCGAGAAGGCACGCGTTGGTGCGGGCACAACCCGTCACCTGCCTGTCGTCCTGGACACAATCGAGAACTACATCGCGTCCGAGCCGGACATGCCACTTTGGGCCGGTCTGTCCTCGAACGAGATCCCGACCGAACTGGGCAAACTGCTCACCGGTCAGGAATATGGTGGTGACGCCAAGGCCTGTATGGATGCGATTGCCAAGATCGTCGACACACAGACCGCCGAGGCTGGCTTGCGCTAAGGACCTATACGCAACGCGTCGCCGGGTCTTCCGGCGGCGCTCCACTCAACTCAGGCAAGACCCGTGCAACAAGATCTGGTTATTGGAATTGACTCGTCCACCTCTGCGACCAAGGCGATCGCCTGGACTGCGGATGGCGCCCTTGTGGCAGAAGGCCGCGAGTCCATCCCCATGACCAACCCCGCTCCGGGGCGGTTTGAGCAGGACCCGGAAGACTGGTGGGGATCAACGGTCGCCGCCCTGCGGGCGGTGCTGGCCCAAGTTGACCCGGCGCGCATTGCTGCGGTGTCGATTTCCAATCAGCGCGAGACATTCGGCGTGTTCCGGGAAGACGGCACATCGGTGCGCCCGGCGATGGTATGGCTTGATGAACGCGCCATGGACGAGACCGAGGCGTTAGCGCAACGTGTGGGATCAGACAAAATCCGCAGCATCTGCGGAAAGCCCGTAGATGTGATCGTGCCGATCAACCGTATGATCTGGCTGCAAAATAATGAGCCCGAAGGGTTCAAGACCATCGACCGCTATTCTGATGTGCATGGATTTCTCACCAAGCGGCTGACAGGCAAATGGGTGACTTCGATTGCCTCGGCGGACCCTTCGGGCATGCTTGATCTTCAAACGCTGGATTGGTCGGCAGAGCTTTTGCAGGCCGCCAATCTACCCGCCGCCATCATGCCTGCACTGGCCCGGCCAGGCGAAGCGATCGGGGAGATTACGCAAGATGCCGCCGAAGCGACTGGGCTTTTGACTGGCACGGTGCTGATTGCGGGCGGCGGCGACGGTCAGTGCGCCGCCACCGGTGCTGGCGCGACAGAGCCGGGCGTCGCCTACATGAACCTTGGCACTGCTGTGGTGGCCGGTGTCTATTCTCCTACTTACGGCCATGACCAAGCCTTCCGCACAGAAAGCGCCGTTGGCGACGGTGGTTATATCTTTGAAACGGTCCTGAAATCCGGCGCGTTTCTGATCGATTGGTTTCAACGAGAGTTGGCGGGCGGTACCAGCCTGCCAGAACTTGAAGCGGAGGCCATGCAATCGCCCATCGGCGCCGGTGGTATCGCCCTGTTGCCGTTCTGGCAGGGCTCTATGACGCCGCATTGGGATGCCAAGGCACGGGGCATTATCGCGGGCATCTCCGGGTCCTCCAAGCGCGGTGATGTCTACCGTGCGCTGCTGGAGGGGCTGGCGCTGGACCAAGCCTATGCGCTGGACAAAGCGGTTGCGGCGTCGAGTGCCAAGATTGACCGCATCGTGGCGATTGGTGGAGGAGCGGCGTCCTCGTTGCTTTTGCAGATCATCGCGGACGCAACCGATACACCTGTCTATCGCGCAGAGGTCGCCGAAGCCTCCTCGCTTGGGGCGGCGGCCAGTGCGGCGAGAGGCGCGGGCTGGTTCCAAAGCCTGAGCGAAGCGGCGCAGGCGATGACGCCAGATGATCTGTCTCAGACCAAACCCATCCCGGCCAATGTGCAACGCTACGCAGAGCTGCGTGCCATCTATGATGATCTTTGGCCCGCCCTTTCTGACTGGAATGCCCGCATGTGGAGCTTTGCACACCAATGATGGCAGCGCAGACAACCGCAAACGAAATGGCACCGATTTCTGAGCTGTCAGACGCGGTCTGCCGCAACCTGATCGGTGTCATGACCGATATCGACGATACGGTCACAACAGACGGTCAACTGCCCGCCGATGCCTATGCAATGCTCGAACGTCTGACCGAGGCCGGACTTTTGGTGGTGCCGATTACCGGGCGACCTGCAGGCTGGTGCGATATGATTGCCCGCTTCTGGCCCGTCGCGGGTATTGTGGGCGAGAACGGCGCCTTGGCCATGCGCTATGATCGCAAGGCGCGCAAGATGCACCGTACGCTGAATATGGACGGGCCGTTGCGCGACCAGAACCGCGCCAAACTCAACGCTTTGGCAGACACGATCCTGGCAGAGGTGCCGGGCTCGGCCCTGGCGTCCGACCAACAGTATCGCGAGGCTGATCTAGCAATTGATTTCTGCGAAGATGTGGAGCCTCTTGCGCAAGAGGATGTCGACCGCATCGTTAGTCACTTCAAAGCGGTTGGGGCGGTTGCGAAAGTGTCGTCAATCCACGTGAATGGTTGGTTCGGTGACTGGGACAAGCTGACTATGTCCAAGCGTTTCCTGTCCGAGGCTTTCGAAATCGATCTGGAAACGCAGCGGGATCGCTTCATCTATTGTGGCGACAGCCCAAATGATGCGCCCATGTTTGGCTTTTTCCCGTATTCTTGCGGTGTCGCAAATGTCGCGGATTTTCTGGGCCGAATGGAGGCTTTGCCGCGCTATATCGCGCCGTCACACGGCGGGGCAGGGTTCGTAGAAATCGGCGAACGTATCTTGAGCGCCCGCAAGGGCTTGAACAACGGTTAAGAAGGAGGGTCCAGATCATGGCATCCGTGACATTCGACAATGTCGTCAAATCCTACGGGTCGGTTGAGGTTCTCCACGGGATCAATCTCGATATCGAGGATGGTAAATTCGTGGTGCTGCTTGGCCCCTCGGGCTGCGGCAAGTCTACACTCTTAAGAATGCTTGCCGGGCTGGAGGAAATCACGGGCGGGGAAGTCTCGATTGGTGGACGCATCGTTAACGATGTCCACCCCAAAGACCGTAACATCGCGATGGTGTTCCAGAACTACGCGCTTTACGCCCATATGACCGTGCGCGAGAACATGGCGTTCTCGATGACGCTTAAGAAGACGGACAAGGCCACGATTGAAGAGCGCGTGAACTGGGCCGCCAAGATCCTTTCGCTCGAAGATTATCTGGACCGACAGCCAAAGGCGCTTTCGGGTGGTCAGCGTCAGCGGGTGGCCATGGGCCGCGCTATCGTTCGCAACCCGGATGTATTCCTCTTTGATGAGCCGCTGTCGAACCTTGATGCCAAGCTGCGCGTTCAAATGCGGACAGAGATCAAGGAACTGCATCAAAAGCTGAAAACCACTACGGTTTACGTCACCCACGACCAGATCGAAGCCATGACAATGGCCGACACAGTGGTCATCATGCGCGACGGTAATATCGAGCAGATCGGCACGCCGTTGGAAGTCTACGACAAACCCGCGAACCTGTTTGTGGCGCAGTTCATCGGCTCGCCAGGGATGAACATTGTCGAAGGCACGATTGGTAAGAAGGACGGTGCGCCGACCCTCGACGCGCGCGGGCTGGCCTTGCCCGTGCCCACCGACATGAACGTGCGCGAGGGCCAGCAGGTGCTCTATGGCGTGCGGCCAGAGCATCTGGCGGAAAGCCACAACGGTGTGGGCGTTGAGGCGAAGATCAGCGTGATCGAGCCCACAGGCCCCGAGACGCATATCTATGCGGATCTGGCTGGACAGGAGATTTGCGCCATCTCCCGGGAACGTCTGGCCTGGCAGCCCGATAGCGGCATCAAATTGCAACCAATGATGGAGCATGTGCATCTATTCGATGCAGGCACGAAATTCGCCATCGCGCGGCAGTAGTTGCTTAAGCGGCGCTTTGGTCTAGACTACTGGGCATGAGCAATTTGTACCTTGGCATGGACCTGGGCACGTCGGGCGCGCGCGTCTCGATAGTTGATGCCTGCGGCCAGTCCAAAGCAATGGGGGCCGCCCGGCTTGACGGTGCACGCATGCGCGACCCTGATGAATGGTGGCGCGCGGTCAAGGCGGCGATGTTCCAGGCACTAGCGGATGTTTCAACGGGTGACGTTTGTGCCGTCGCGGTCTCTGCCACCTCCGGGACGGTTCTCGCGGTTGGAGAAGACGATCGCCCAACGGGGCAGGTCTTTATGTATTCCGATCTTTGCCCCGACGCAGTTGTGTTGCAGAACATCCGGCAAAAGGCCCCGGATTGGAGCCCGGCGCGGGGTGGTACTGGGGGGCTGGGCTGTGCGCTGACGCTTGCAAGATCGGGCGTGCACCGCGTCGCGCATCAAGCGGATTGGATCAATTTCAAGCTGTGCGGCGCATGGCGGGGCGACAGCAGTTCCGCCCTGAAAAGCGGGTATGATATTGTGGCCGAAAGCTGGCCGGCTTGGGTGGCAGAGCTTGGTTTGGTGTCAGGCAAACGCTCGGACATAGCGGCTTGCGGAACCAAAATGGGTCAATTGTCGCCGAAGATTTGTGATCAGTTCGGATTCCGCCGTGATGTTACACTCGTCGCGGGAACGACCGATGGATGCGCCTCTTTTCTGGCGACTGGGGCCGACGAAATCGGTGACGCGGTCACGGTTCTTGGCACGACGCTCACAGTGAAGCTCCTTTCGGGCAAACCTGTGTTTGATGCAAGCGTCGGCGTTTACAGCCACCAAGTCGAAGGCAAGTGGTTGGTGGGTGGCGCGTCCAACAGCGGCGGCGGTGTTCTTCTGGATCACTTCCCAATGGATGACCTGACAGCGGTGTCGGCCAAGATTGACGGTACCAAGGGCATTGCCAAGTTGATTTTCTGATCTGACATGGGTATAGTTTGGGAATGAAAATACCTACCAACATGCCCCGCCTTAAGGGATTTCGGTTCCCACGAGAGATCATCGCCTATGCTGTTTGGGCGTACCATCGCTTTGCGCTCAGCTGCGCCGATGTTGAAGACCTGTTAGCAGAGCGCGGGGTGATTGTCAGTCGTGAGGCGGTGCGCCTGTGGGTCAATCGCTTTGGCAGCTTTTTTGCTCATAGGATCAAGCGTGACCGACCCGCGACGGCGGACAAATGGCATCTTGATGAGGT
>JAPORH010000211.1 GCA_026710325.1 Litoreibacter sp.
GCGCTTTCAAGCCCAAAATCGAAGGCTATTTCGCCGTGAGTCGTGTACCGTGATGCAACATAGATTATTCGTGATTTTTCCGGTTCTTCATTTTGTTTGGATGATGGAGCCTTGAAAAGATGGTCGTCCTCTTGTGGAAGGAGGATTGACTCATTCTTTGGAATGAAACCTTCGAAGGATGTCGGTGGACGCCCAAGAAAAACGGAAGCTGTGGTCGCTTTCATCGAGGAAAACTATCCCTCTGGAACCAACGGTAAACGCCAAAAAGAAGTACAGAGCCACGCTGAACAGGTGCTCGGGTGCGCGCTAACTACGAATTCTTCCGCGCCGCAACCGCCCAGAACCTCCGGAAACAGGCGAAGACCTTTCCCGCACCGCAGCAAACGCTAAAAGCCCGACAAGAAAAGCTCTCGCTATCCGAAAAGCGTACCACTTTCTGCGCTAGCAACACGTTGTTTTTCCGAAAAATGGGCGGGAAGCAGACACTCGCTGCACGTGCGAACAAAGCGGCAAGAAGAAATTAACCGTCATTCGCTGTGCGATCTGTTTGTTCCCAAAAGCAATGGTCGGATACTCGCCACCAAAACGGGCTTCATGAAGGAGTGCTTGGTTGCATGGCTAGCTAGTCGGCATAGCTCATTCCCAAATTTCTCAAAGAGAATTTGTTGTTTGGACTGCTCTAAGGCTAAGCCCGTTCAGAAAAGGCCGTTTTCTTTTGCGATCAAGGCAGCTTGAGTACGGTTGCTCACATTTAGCTTCGCTAGAATATTTTTTACATGGAGTTTGACGGTAACCTCTGCGATGTCGAGGGCGCGCGCTATCTCTTTGTTTGAGGCTCCGGTGCAAAGATGCTCGAGTGTTTCAATCTCTCGTGTAGAGAGCCCGCCGAAACTATCTGGCTTTTGCGTTTCCACACCTGTGAGCGCATATGGAAAGTACTGTTCGCCGGCGAGAACGAAGCGAATGGCATTGACCATGGATTTGGCCGCAGCTGACTTTGGGAGGAAACCGCTAGCCCCCATGGCCATTGCTTCTCGCGCAATTTCCGGTTTGGCCACGCCAGACATCAACACGAACTTGATGTGGGGGAAGTCTTTCATCGCACGCTCCAACCCCTCAAGCCCATCCATACCGGGCATATGGTAGTCGAGGATTGCCAGATCGAAGGGCACAATGCCTTCAATAAGCGTACGCGCTTCCGCCAGCCCGTTTGTCGTTTCTACCTGAAAATCATCCTGCTGCCCGAGATAGGCAGCGATTGTGTCACGAACCAATTCATGATCGTCGGCAACGAGTATATTCGGCATAATCTCAGTGTTCCCAAAGTCTCCTGCTATTTCTAGAGGGAAAATGTGGCAGAGGCCGGGCAAACCTATACCAAAGTATATAAACCTATCCTCATCCCCGGGTCATCTCGGTAGGCCCCGAATGATAAGCCATGCGTTAACCACCTCAGTTAAAGGAAACTGTGATGTTTCGTTCAGCACTACTCGCGAGCTTCGTGTGTCTGGCAATGACAACACCACCTGTTTATGCGCAGGACCCAACCTCTCTTCAAGTTTCAGCTCAAGGTGAGACGAGCGTGTCGCTTACTCTGGCCGAACTCGACAATCTGGATCAGGTCTCTATTACCACGACAACAATTTGGACCGAAGGTGAAATCACCTTCACAGGACCGGCATTGTCTAGCGTGTTGGAGGCTGCCGAAATAAAGGCTAGCCATTTGGCTCTAACCGCGCTCAACGACTATGCGATCGAGATGCCTGCGCCTGACATCGGCGCGGATTACCCAATCATCGCGACACGGATGGATGGGAAACCTATGTCTGTACGTGACAAGGGTCCGTTTTGGATCGTTTTTCCATATGACAGCGATGACGCGTTTCAGTCGGAAGAGGTATTTGCTCAAAGCATTTGGCAATTGGACCGTATCGAAGCATTGGATTATTGAAGCGCGGCGGTATTGCTCAAACAGGTGGGGCTGAAAGGAGTACCGTGAGCGCACACGAAAGTCGAAGACGCATCGGTGTCTTTATTGTGTTTCCCTTGCTTGTCCTTTTGTTGGGATTGCTTGGTGGCAACCTGCTGCGCGAGCTACGTGATCTGTCGACAGCGGAAGTCGATAACTTGCAGTGGACAATCCTGCAGGTTGAAACCGAGATAGCCAATCTCAGTGCAACCTTAAGCGATGCAGTTGCTGCCCCGGAATCCGACGCCGACGCCGTACGCTTAAGAGCTGATATCGCCCTGAGCCGCTTGCTAATCGTTGGACGCGGCGAGGCGCTCGATCTGCTGCGCGGTGGTGCTGACGACCTATTGACGCGCATAGAGACCTATCAAAGTGACATGGTCGCGGTCCTTGATGCCGATACTGAGCTTTCTCAAGATGACATCGCGCGGCTTCGCGCCCTGACGAAAAGTATCCGTCCCGATATCCGCGAACTGGTTCTTCTAGGTTTGGAAGCTGGGACACGTCGCGCGTCGGAGCGTCGGGCAGAGTTTTCAAGACAATTAGCGATCACCGGCGCAATTGCGATTGCGGTCATTTTGGGGCTTTCGGCGGTGTTGGTGTTTCTCGATCGACTGCTCGTTCGTGCAGACAAACGAGATGCAGAGTTGTTGAATTCCAGTTCGCGCCTTACTTCAACGGTCGCCGCCTCACTGGACGCGATCGTCACCGCCAATGAGTCCGGCGAAATTGTCGAATTTAATGCATCGGCTGAGCGTATTTTTGGCTGGTCCCGTGACGAAATCTTGGGGCGGAAGATGGATGACACGATCATTCCTCACCACCACCGGGCGGCACATGCGGCGGGTATGGAACGTTATCTCGCCACCCATGAACCACATGTTGTCGATGCAGGGCGCGTCGAGCTTAGTGCGCTTCGGCGCTCCGGTGAGGAATTTCCGGTAGAGCTGAATATCACTTCGGTCAAAAGTGCCGACGGGGAGCTATTTATCGCCTACCTGCGCGACATATCTCAGCGCAAGATTAACGAACAAAAACTGATTGATGCGCGCGATAAGGCTGAGTCGATGGATCGCGCGAAATCGCAGTTTCTGGCGGTTATGAGCCATGAGATGCGAACGCCGCTTAACGGTATCCTAGGTGTGCTTGATCTCATGCAGCAGACGCGCCTCACGAAACAACAGCACCGATATGTACAAGTCGCTTCGGCGTCTGGCGAAATCCTGTTGGAACACGTGAACGAGGCCGTGGACATAACGCGGATCGAAATGGGTTCTATGCAATTGTCGACGCATCCTTTCGAAATGCGAACGGTTGTCGAAGGTGTGGTCGATGTTTTGAAGCCTTTGGCTCGAGAAAAGGACCTGACTTTGACGCTCGAGTTTGATGCGAGCATGGATCGGTCCTTCGACGGCGATGGCACAAGACTTGGACAGATACTTACAAATCTCATCGGAAACGCCATCAAATTCACCGATGCAGGCGGAATTGAAATTTCTTTGTCCGGCATTCATGGGCCTGACGCGACAAGCATGTCACTGGTTGTGAGTGATACCGGTCGCGGTATTCCAAACGACCGGTTGGAGGATGTTTTCGAGGATTTCGTCGCCTTAAGCCATTCGGAAGGTCGACAATCAAGAGGCGACGGGCTTGGCCTTTCGATCTCACGTAAGGTTGCGCGTTTGATGGGTGGAGACTTGACGGTTCAGTCAACGCTCGGGGAGGGGAGTATATTTACGTTCAACGTGCCACTGCTCCGCGCGCAAGTGTCAGCTGATGAAACCCCGTATAAGCGCGCAGAACGGCCGCAAAAGCAATCGGATGAGAAGTGTCACGTCCTTATTGTGGAGGACAACGCCATCAACAGGTCCGTCCTTCGTGACATGCTCGAACGCCTGGGCCACACGGTCGATGATGCGGAGGATGGGCTGCAAGGGCTTCGCAAAGCGAAGTCACGCGCCTTTGATTTGATCATTATGGACGTCTCTATGCCAGTCATGGATGGGACTGAAGCCGCACGACGCATCAGGGCAGAAAGTGGGCCCAACAAGTCAACGCGCATCATAGGTCTCACAGCCCATGGCCGGGAAGAGTATCGCGACCGTGCCCTCAAGGCAGGCATGGACGGCTTTTTCACCAAGCCAATCCGCTTTTCGGCCCTGCGGGAGGTCTTGTCTTTCGAAACACCAAGCCGTGAAAACATAGCGGATTTGGATGACGAGGTGCTTAATGATCTTTTAGAGGTGCTAGGACCAGAAAGGGCAAAGAAAACGGCCGATACATTTTTTACGGATACCGAGGCGCAATTGATGATGCTAACGGCGAACGAGCATGATAGCGCGGCCGTTCTTCACAAAATGCGCGGTGGCGCTGCGCTTATCGGTTTAGCATCGGTCGTCGCTCAGATCGATGAAATTGGAAAAGATATTCCGAACGACTCCTCTATTGAGGCATTGCGAACAGTCTTGAAGGACAGTCAGGAAAACCTTCTCAAACGTTTTCAGAGGCATATCCAGGCCGACTAGGCACCTATCCCTACGGATAGTCGCGCCTACCTGTCTATTCTCTGAACTATCCCTCAATGCGATAAATTTTAGGTAAATTTGTCATTAATCCTCAGTCATCGAAACGAGGGTCCGCGCAAGGAAGTGGACTGCCTAACTGAGAGAAGAAGACAATGACGAAGGAAATTCTGGTAATTGGTGGTGACGGATTTTGCGGCTGGCCTACGGCTCTGCATCTATCGAAATTGGGCCACAAAGTAACGATCGCGGACAACCTTTCGCGCCGTTGGATTGACAAGAAAATGGGCGCGGACAGCCTGACCCCAATCGCGACAGTAGAAGAGCGTTTGGAGGCCTGGACCCAGGTTACAGGTTTGACAATCAACTTCGAATATATCGACGTCGCGCGAGAGTTCGAACGCCTGACCAGCCTTTTGGCTGCACTCAAGCCCGATACGATTATTCACTTTGGCGAACAACGCGCAGCGCCCTATTCAATGAAGGGCATCGCCGAGAAGCGTTACACGGTCGATAACAATATCTCTGCGACCCACAACCTATTGGCGGCTGTGATCGAACTGGATCTCGACCCGCACATGATCCACTTGGGCACGATGGGCGTCTATGGGTATGACGATGACGGCATTGAAATCCCCGAGGGTTACTTGCGCGTTTTCGTCCCTGGCGATGACAAACAGATCTTCCAACGCGACATCCTCTACCCGACGAACCCGGGCAGCGTCTATCACATGACCAAATCGATGGATCAGCTTCTGTTCCAATTCTACGCGAAAAACGATCAGCTTCGCATTACCGATCTGCACCAAGGTATCGTCTGGGGGACACAAACGGATGAAACCCGTGTCGATGAACGCCTGATTAACCGCTTCGACTATGATGGCGACTATGGCACCGTCCTCAATCGCTTCCTGATGCAAGCTGCGGTCGGGCACCCTTTGACGGTTCATGGAACAGGCGGTCAAACCCGCGCGTTCATTCACATCAAAGATACGGTTAAGTGTATCGCACTTGCGGTCGATAACCCACCTGCCAGAGACGGCAAGGTCAAGATTATGAACCAGATGACCGAAACCCACACTGTTCGCGCTTTGGCCGAATTGGTTTCAGCAAAAACGGGTGCGAAAATCGCCCTGGTTGATAACCCGCGGAATGAGGCTGCGGCGAATGGGCTGCGTGTATCCAACGCCTCATTTATTGACCTTGGACTTGAGCCTGTGACCCTCGCATTTGGGTTGATGGAAGAGACACAAGAAATCGCGTCGAAATATGCTGACCGCTGCATCATGGACATGATCCCATGTGTTTCGACCTGGACCGAGAACCAACGCCCTGGCGTCGTCAGCCCCGGAAACGTGGCTGCCTGATCCCAGACCGAGCATCAATCAGCCCTACTTGGAGGTGGGGCTGATAGTTGTTCCGCGGCGGTTGGGCCTTTCAAAGAGAGGCACAGATAATGAGACTGATTGGCATTGGGCTGTTGGCATTTCTTCTTGCAGGTTTGGCCCTCCTGCTGGCGCGGTCCGAGGTCGTGGGACAGAGCTTTCGCGCGGCGCGTACACTAATGGATGGGCCGCAGTTACGTTTTGAAACTCCCATGGCCGCCGAAGCGCAACGCGGTGCGGACCAAGCCGTTATCTTGCGTGCGAGCTCTTCTGCACCTCTCATACTTTCTGGTTTGCCCGCCTATCAGCGAGCCGTGTTTCACATGCCAATCGATGCACGGCCGATATCTGGATACCTCCAAATCGATGCAACAACTCAAGTTCTTGCGGGAGTCGAAGGGGTGCTACGCATCTCGATCGACAATATCCGCCGTGCTGAGGTGCTGCTGCGTCCAGGTGAGTCGGTGCGCGCCGTGCGGATCGAGCTGACACCGGCCGATATCTCGCGCGCGCAACTGGTCGTCTCTTTCTCTTTGCTGGGGGCGGGTGCCGACCTCGTATGCTCCAGTGATCACTCCGTTGAGGCTGTGGTCGAGATCGAGACGACCAGTGCTGTTTATCTTTCGCTCGATGCTCCGCTTGAAAGCGCGCGCGATCGCGTGGCCGCATGGGGAAATCAGGTGCGACTTGTGTGGAACGGAGAGGTCGAAACGCTCCTCAGCGCTGTTCGAGCGCGGCAATTTGGCGAAGCGACCCTCATTGTGCCTGAGAGCGGGCTCGATTCTGAGACCGCGGAGGCCGCGCTGAAGACCGAGGCTGCTGCTGCCTCTGTCCCAGAATTTGCGTGGTCAAAAGCAATGTCCCCAACTGGTGGCCTTTTTGGCTTGCGTCGCTTTCAACATAGCCACACCTGGCGTCTTCGTTATGACTTTCACGACGCATTGAACGGCAACCGTCCGGGTGTCTTCCATCTCGCCATGGCACTTCCATCTCATCCGCTAGGAGCGCATTGGCAGATAACAGTCACACAGAACAATCGCCTCTTGAGCCATTTTTCGGGAAACGCCACGCAAACACGGGTTGATCGCCGTATCTTGATACCAGCACACTCAGGCGTCGCCCATGTCATCGAGATCACGATGACCTCGACCCACGAGCGCAAAGGCGAATGCAATGACGGGCCCGAACTGCTCGCTGAGATCTTGCCGGACACGCGAATTCTACCCTCTGACGAGCTCTTTGCGGATTCAATCCGTTCACTGATCCTCGCACTGAAGGAGGAGTCTTCGGTTAGCCTTGGCATCACCGAAACCCTGAATGCTGCCGAGGCAAATATCGCGACAGACCTTTTGGAGGCATTGGTGCCTGACACTTCAATTGTTGTGGCCAGCCAGATACCGACGGTTGCGGTCCTTCCGCGTGGCGCGAGCTTCTCGGCTAAGGAAGAGTCTTGGCTGGTTTTCTATGACGAAACAGGTTCCCTCGTCGTGTCGCCCGCCGCCCAAAACGGCAATGAACCCCTTCGAGCGGTCTCTTTGCTGGTGCATCTTCCAGGGCACGCAACATGAGCGATAGCAACGACAACCGCGATCAGATCGCGTTTATCTCCGTCGATAGCGCGCCCAAACGCTTTGCCGGGTTTATTCAGCAATGGCGAGGGCCTGCGATGCTGGCTCTGTTTACTGGTATTGCCATCGTCCTGCTGTTGGGCGTGAATTCCCCGGCGGGCGCAGTCGTTTTTCCCAACCGGGATTTGGTTTTTTCTCCTTATGAGGGACGCCATTCCATCGCGATCCGAATTTTTTTGATCGCTTTCTATATCAGTTTCGCCGCCTTTTGCTCAGGAGACTGGAAGGCAAAGTTTTTGTTCGGGCTCGATTTGGTATTCAGCTATGCCCTGATCTGCGCCATCTTCGACTTAGCCAATGTGGTTGGTCACATGGCGTTCAAGCTCGCCTTTTCATTGCACTTCAGTGCGATTTTATCTGGGTTGCTCGGGTTTTGTATTTATTCTTGGAAACTGCTGGAACGCGGTCTGATGCCGGTCCGCATTCCGGTTGAGCACCGACCTGTCAGCAACCGTCGCGCCATCATCAGACTGCTGGTCACCATATCCATAGCGATTATGACATCGGTCTGGGTGACCTCATTGCAGCTTCAAATCGTTGAAACTCTGCGCTCGTGGACCCTTCTGGGCGGGATCGGTCCGGGTGTGTTTCTTGTCTTGCCGGTGCTCTTCGTACAGCTCTATGCGCTGGCGATATGGGATGTGAAGATGGCCAAGACACCGAAATTCAACCCGCCTGTGTCGATGATCGTTCCAGCTCACAATGAAGAGTATATTATCGAAAATACCATTCGCGCGATGGACAAGGCCGCCGCCCATTACGGGGGCGAGGTTCACATTCTTATCATGAACAACAATTCCACCGATGCGACAGAGGAGATAGCGAATGCTGCGCTTGCATCCTGCGACGCCGCGCTCGGTCGCGTGATCAACGTTCCCAAACCGGGGAAGTCCAATGCACTGAACGCGGGGCTAGATTCTTCCGAAACTGAGTTTCTCGTTCGCGTGGACGCTGACACGCTTGTTGGCGAAGATAACCTAACACGCGCAATGCCTTACTTTACCAATCCGGCCGTTGGTGTTGTCGGCGGCGTTCCAGTTCCGCCAGGAGGGGCGCTCTTCGATCGTGCACGTCTGCTGGAGGTGCTTGTGAAGCACGGCTTCTATTCCGTCGCGATGGGTGCGGTGAATGGTGTTGTTGGAATTCCTGGCATGTTCGTTGTCTACCGTACCGAACATCCACGCTACCTTGGTGGTTTTGTTGAAGGCATGAACGGTGAGGATACGGACGTGTCTTTGCGCATCGGTGAGCTTGGGTATCATTCCGTTGTTGACCCCAAGATCCGCTATATTTCAGAGGTCCCTTCGGCCTACGAGCATATGCGCGAGCAAAGAATGCGGTGGTTCCGGTCGATCTACCATATCTCATCGCGATGCCGCGACTTGATCTATTCAGGCAACGGGTCGCTTCGCGGCAAGATTATCCTGCCCTACATGCTGGTGAATTCGGCGCGGCGCGCGATGCTTGTACCTCTCATCATCTTTGGAGGATTGGAGTGCGGTTTCCGCTTTAATCCCCACAGCCCGATCGTGTGGCAGGCGGTGGTGGCTGTTACAACAGGTGCTCCCGCTCTTATGGCGGTGATGGCCTCGTTCCTTAATGGCGTGCCGAAAGGCGTTCTTGCACTTCCAGAATACCTGATATTCCGAGTGTTAAGGGCGTATTTTACGCTAGAATCCATGATGAGTATTCTCGTGGGACGCGATGGCGAGCTCCTCGAAATTGCGACGAAACGCAATATTAGGACCACAGGCCCGGTACGGATCGCATGATCCCGCAAGAAAGGCAACGCGAGGATCCCGCCTTGTATCGGCCGCAGCATAGATACGATTTCTAACGTCCGCTTTGGGCCGAGACAGGCCCAGCCTTGCAGCTATCAATCGACTAACTTGCTTCTTGCAACAAACTCACCCAGCCGTAGCCACATCGCGAGCGGGTTTGCGTACATGGGGAAATGGCCGCACTGCGGGATTTCGGCCAGTTCGACTGCGTTTGCTTCAATGTGGTGTAGATAAGTTAGATAAGCATTTTGATCACCGTACATGAACATTTTGGGGCACGGCAGGTTCAGAAACCGGTCCATCAGCCCGGCATTGTCAGAAAGATCGACCATCGACGTGAAGATGCCCCATACAGCTTCGCTGCGAACCTTATGCGCCAAACTAGAGGCGTATAGCGGGCTTGACCACGCAGGTGCTTTGCTTGCGCGCTCGATAAAATCCGTCATGAAGGATTGGGCATCATTTGCGGGATAATCATGTATTTGGCGGCTTAGAAAGCAATCCTCCGGTGCAATATTGCCTTCGATATTGCAGAAGCTCAGCACCTGGTCAGGGCTTTCACCCGCCAACTTCAACGCGGTGAGCCCGCCCATCGAATGACCAACCAGATGAAAACGGTCAATCCCTTCAGCATCAAGCATCGCGCGCGCCGTTTTGACAAGGAAGGGAATGGTCACACGTGACAGGTCTCCACACTCGGTGCGGCCACAGCCTGGCGCATCGTACATCAAAAGGCGATGGCCGTCGAATGAGGCGTGGCGCTGAATGTCCGCATAGTCTTCTTTGGTGGAGCCGAAACCGTGCAGGAACACGATTGGGGCTTTATCACCGTCGCGCCGCAGCGCTGAGACCTCCAACGCTGTGTGCTCGACAGTCAGTCTGTGAGTAATCGGCTTGCACTCCGAGGTCATATTCGCCGCCCATTTGCTGAGGTCACCTCGGGGCCACCGTAGATTTCGGCGAGGGTGCCGCCCGCATCGAGCGTAGCGAGTGCCCGGGCCTCTCTTTCTTTTAGCGCCCGGTATGCCGTCAGGACTTCTGAGGTTTGGGACAGTGGAACAATTGTCACCCCGTCGGCATCAGCGACAACCAAGTCGCCGGCATGAACTGACAAGCCGCCACAGGCGATTGGTCCGTCGATTTCCCCTCCGAACGCTTTGTGTGGTCCCGATGGCACGACACCGCGAGCGAAGCAAGGAAAACCCATGTCCATGATCTCGGCTCGGTCGCGGATCGCGCCATCGATGACCAATCCAGCGATCCCTTTGCGCTGTGCTGCCTGTGTCATCAATCCGCCCCAGACCGCCTTTCCTAGGAAACCACCCGCATCGACGACAAGAACATCCCCTGCCTCAACAAGAGTAAGCGCCGCATGGAGCGCGCTGTTGTCCCCAACTGTGCACCGCACCGTGCGTGCCTGACCCACTAAGCGCTTCCCTGGGTCTAATGGGCCAATTCCACCATCCATCGCCTGTGCCCGCAAAAGACAATCGGAAACACCGGCGGCCTCCGCATCCGCCCAAGCGGCCAAGTCGGTCGCGGAAAGCCGGTGAAATGCGGTCCCGTGGTGCACAACTGACATTCTAGCTGGACCCAAAGCCAGAGCCTGGCGTGCGGTAGTCATCACGGGGCGGGGCAAAAATGTCTAGGACACGACAGCCGTCTGATCCGGCCTCCATGGTGTGGAGAACGCCACCGGGCGTACGCCAAAAGTCCCCTTTTCCAAAGGGGATTTCCGCGTCGCCTTGAATGCGTGTGCCAGAGCCTTCAAGGCACAGGCCCCATTGCTCTTCGGGGTGTTGATGAAGGGTACCCGAAGCTCCGGGCGCAACTGTCACCACTGAGATCATCGCCTGATCCCCAAGATAGATGTGGGCAGACAGGCCTTCGGCCAACTGCCGCACGATGGCATCGCTGCCATCGTTGATATTGTGAAATTCCGGGTGCTTGGTCATCTGGATGGGTCCTGTGGCGCTAAGGGGGCAACACCCTTTTGTGCCACAAGCCTGCTGACACTAAAAATCCCGATATGTTATGCCTGTGATAGCTTTCTCGAATGAAGGATGACGCAGTGAAGCAAAGCAACCACCTTTTGACGCGGCAGTTGTGGATGTTCCTGGCGGTGGCCGAGGAAGGGCACTTCGGCCGGGCCGCAGAGAAACTCGGCATGACCCAACCGCCGCTATCAGAGCATATCAAGACCTTAGAGGCGTCCCTTGGTGTGACCCTTTTCGAACGTTCCCGACGCGGGACCAAGCTTTCCAGTGCGGGAGCCGCCCTATTGCCTGCCGTTATAAGGTTTGCGGATCATGCGGCCAAGCTTGAACTCACAGTCCGTGAGGTTGCAGAAGGCCAGTTGGGTGTCTTGAATGTGGGGGCCATTACCTCTGCAATGACAGAGATCATACCCCTGTGGCTGGCCGAGCTTCGGCAAACCAATCCGAACGTATCGATTGCTATTCAAGAGATCGATAGCGTGGAGGCGGCACCGGGCCTGTTGGACGGTACCCTCGATATCGCATTTTATCGTTTGGACGGGCATCCCGGCAAAGGGCTGGACGGGTTCCCTGTGACCTACGACCGGCTTTGGGTCGCGCTCCCCGAAAACCACGAGCTCTCAGCCATGCCAAAACTGCCATTGGTTGCGCTTGCGGGCCACCCTTTGGTCATGCCTTCCCGAGCCGTCAGCCCCGCCTATTTCGACAGTATTGTCGGCGCGTGCCGCACCCATGATTTGACACCGCGAATTCTCCACGAAGTCCGCTCTATAGTGTCGCAGCTGGCCTTTGTAAGCTGCGGTCAAGGGGCGGCACTCGTCCCGCAGTCCATGAGACGATTGGCCCCTGAAAACGTAAGGATAGTTCCTTTATTGGAAGAAATCTCGATTGTGACGACGGCTATCGCCTGGCCAACAGAAAGGCACTCTCCTTTGGCCGAGCAGGCGATACAAGTCATGCGGCGCATTGCGGCCGGAAGGTCAGATGCGGCCCATTGAGTTGGTTTAGTGCTTCGAACCAAGTTCACAGCACGTGACGGTAAATTCCCCAAAAAACATAAACCAATGGCAGCTTTGCGGGCTGCGAATGCAGCATTGGTCAGTGCGCCCAACGTCGGCTTTGGGCCGTTTGTTGGGGCATCGATTTCAGTTTTGAGTGCAAGCTTTTTGCCCGGCCCGAGGATTTCGCTAACTTGAACTGGAATATTGAAAAGAACCCTCAGCTGCGACAAGCTCCAGCAGGGTCTGAACCGCGCCGGGTTTGCCGGAGGCTGATTTGTCTTAGTTACGCGGCCGTGTCTGAAGTTTCCATAGCTGCGTAGAAGTTTGCCTCTGCTTCGGCTGGCGGGGTACTCCCGATGGGTTCCAGCAGTCTGTGGTTGTTTAACCAACGAACCCATTCCAAGGTGGCGTATTCGACGGCATCGAAGTCGCGCCATGGCCCACGCCGATGTATGGCCTCTGCCTTGAACAGTCCATTGCTCGTTTCGGCTAGAGCGTTGTGATAGCTGTCTCCAACACTGCCGACAGACGGTTCGATCCCAGCTTCCGCCAATCATTCTGTGTAGCGAATGGACAGGTATTGCGATCCGCGATCAGAATGATGTGTCAGGCCGGACCCAGGTTGGCGTTGATCTACCGCCTGTTGCAAAGCGTCGAGGACAAACCCTGCGGTCGCCGTTCGGCTGACGTGCCAGCCAACGATGCGGCGCGCAAAGACATCAATGACGATGGCGACATACACAAACCCCTGCCAGGTCGCGA